>CALDUB010000175.1 GCA_937923465.1 uncultured Saprospiraceae bacterium | reverse complement strand
GCATTTGATAGCGAAGACATTGATATTCAATCGATTGAAGTTAATTCTGATGCGGATTTTTCTGACTATGAATTTGCAACGCATGCGGTGAACGAAGGTATTATTACTGCGGCTTGGTATCGTGATGCAGCTGTTCAATACGATGCAAAAACGCCTTTATTCTACATTAATCTTGTAGCGAAAAATGCGACACGCTTATCAGATATCGCAACGATTAATTCTGATAAAACAAAAGCAATTGCCTACACAGAAGCTGGCGCAGGATTGAATATTGCTTTAAATTTCATAGCAATACCAGAAGTTATCGCAGTAGCGACATTACAACAAAATAGTCCAAATCCATTCAACAATACGACGACAATTACTTTCGATTTGCCAAAAGGTGAAACGGGTACATTGGAAATCACAGACCTTAGCGGACGTGTTATTTACAGCCAAGCAGGTTTTGCTGCGGGTAGAAATGAAGTGCGTGTAAATGGTAAAATCTTTGTTACGGCGGGGGTTTACTTTTATCGCTTGCGGACGGGAGACAGTGTGATTACTCGTAAAATGGTTAAAGGACTTTAGAGTTGTGAGGTTGTGGGTTGGGAGGTTGCTGTGCTAACTTGTACGCAACCTCTCAACCCGTAACCTCTTAACCTCACAACCAAAGAAATAGATAGTTCAGTTTTAATTAAGTTGTGTTAGTATGACACCGAGCTGTGGAGACGGCTCGGTGTTTTTTTATCCTTACATCAAAACCCCATTAACAGCCTCCACCTTAGGCGGCAAGTCCGTCTCTCCCAACATCTCTCTCAAATCAATCTCAATCGTCCGACACAGCGACAACATCGGAATATCATTGCCAAGCCCTTCAAATGGGTTTTCGGAATAATCTCCCACCAATTCCATCATAATATAAACCCAACCAACCAAAACCGTAAAAGGAATAGTTAACCAGATACCAAAGTGACCTAAATCATGAAAAGTAGGTGCTAAACCAAAGGGTAAAAGGAAGATAAAAATACCAACGAAAATAAAACTAACACTCCCATATTGGCGCGGCAAAGGGAACTTTTTAATACGCTCACATTTGCCTTGATGCGTATAAAAATCATTTAAAATTTTCTGTAATTCCATGTGACGAAAATCATCAATCAAATTTTCTCCGCGCAGTCTTTTCAATTCTTGCGACTGATTATCAATGAGTTGCGTCGCTGTATTTTGAAAATTAATAACTTTTACGCGTTCCTCTTCTTTCAAAAAACACCGTAAATTATCACGTGTCGCCTCATCCCCTAATAGTCCGATTCCATAAGAATTACGCCTTTTTTCAGTCGTACGTCTCATATGTCCTCCCTGACGGATATGCTCCCAGGGTGTCGGAATTAACAACTGGCTACGTAGCGTGTACAACCATGCAACATGCCGATATAAAAGTCCTTGATGCAAGTCATGTAGTTCTTTTTCTGAGTAGTTTTTATCCGCAAATTGATTACTAACGTAGCCTTTTACCGTAGTACCCCACATGCGACTACTATTGATAATCGCTCCCCAAATCTTACGCGCCTCCCACATTCTATCATACGCGCTGTTGTTTTTAAAACCAATGTAAAATGCAACAGCAGTACCAATCACAGAGATAGGTGTCCAAGGAATACGCAACCAATCCGCGTGAAAATACTCATAAATACAGGTAACCAATGTCGCCCAGACTGTCAGCCAGATAATATGAACACCAGTGAAGTTCCAGATATTTTTTGGGGAAAAATTCTTGTATATAAACATATTGATTAACTATGAACAGTTTAACTATTTAACCATGAACTCTTCAACTATGAACCCCGTCTCATCAAGTAGCATTACTGAGACGGGGTTCATAGTTAACAGGTTCATAGTTCATCGTTTTTTAAAAAATCTTAGATTTTCAAAAAGCGTTTGTCTTTCTTAATACTTTGGAAAGCATTTGCTGTTGCTCCAAATTGAGCAGCAAAGGTATCTTTTGAAACGGTATTAAAGTCTAAAATCTGTCGTTTTTCTGCGTGCGTACGCAATAATGTGTTCATTAAATAGGCTAATGCACCTAATTCTTTGCCGCGTGGCGACTCTACAGGCACATAACTTAAAACTTTGGAATGGCTGTAAATGAAGAAATTCACAGCTAATAGCTCTCCATTTGAGTCTTCAATTCCGGATGCAAATCCCCAACCTCTGTGCAATACATTCCACATAATACGATGCATAGAATGAAAATTCTGTTCTTTCTCAGGACTAAAAGGAGCATGTTCTTTATAGAAGTTGGCAACCTTCTCTGGTTTGAGATTGGCTTTTGGACGTAAAGAACTATTTTCTGCTTTTTCTAATTCTAACAATAATTCTCTGCTAAAATCTTCCGCCAGTTCTTCATATGGCTTCTCTAAAAGAAGTTGATAATTGGTCTTCTCCCCTACCAGATAATCCATTCCGTCAGGCAATCCAATTTGCTCATTCAAATCAATCTGCACTTTAGCAAAGTCATCTGGAATGGCTTCTAAAAATTTCTTAACCCGACCTTGTGATAAAACATGTATGGAGTAAACGCCCAATTCACGCATCATCTCAGGCTGATAAATATGTTTGCGCCCCAACCAGTCCTTTTTAAAAGGAAGTGGCATGACACTCTCGTAATCGCCCTCTACCAGACAATCCCACTCTCTTGCTATGGCATCCAAATACCATTTGTAGCCAAATATATTTCCATTGACTGCATAATGCACACACGAATTCCATTTCGTCTTGTCTATGTCCTCTGAAGATAGATATTTTAATTCCAAATTTTGTTATTGGTTATTGTGTTATTGGTTATTGGTTATTTTGTTTTGTTGTTGTTGTATTTAAAAATAAAGAAGAGCTCGGAATTTTTTCATTTAAATTCCCTTATAAAAGTTTACTTCAACCTGCGAAATTCACATCATTTTCCGATGCTCAAGACAAGCTAATTTCCAATCAGAATTCATTGAAAGTAATGCTCAAAACTCCTAAAATCCAACAATTCAATTCATTACGTACTGGCTAAAAAAGTCAAAATGGTAGTAACCAATAACTAATAAGCAGTAACGAATAAGCAATAATAAGCCATAAAACGTGCAAAAGTTTAGAAAAACACGATTTAAAAACACAGATTCACAGCAAATAGCATTAACTTTTTGGAAATATTAAAACAATAACTACATTTGTCTTGACAATTTAAAATCATAGACCCAAACCGTCCTCAAAAGACACGAAGGTTTTTTACAATGGTTTTTTCATTTACATAACGAAATTCAATCAAGTGGACTTCGAGAACGACAACAGAAGGTTTGAGAGTGTGTACTCTAACAAAGTAAAAGCAGGTAAAAGAAGAACCTACTTTTTTGATGTACGCCGCACGAAGGGAGATGATTTTTATCTAACCCTCACAGAAAGTACTAAACGCTTTAATGGCGAAGGCTACGAACGTCACAAGATTTTCTTGTACAAAGAAGACTTCCACCGTTTCCGTGATGCATTATCTGAGACTATCGAACACGTAAAAACAGAGCTCATGCCTGATTACGATTACGATGAATTCACACGTAGACATCAGGAATGGGAAGCACAACGCGCTGCTGAAGATGCTGCTGCCGCTGCTGGAGAAGATGCGCCAGCACCGGTTGAGTCTGAAGGCAAAATAGAGTCTGAAGAAGACATGGAATGGTAATTAAATCATTCGCTTTCTAAAAAAAGAGGATAAGACACGACTGTGTTTTATCCTCTTTTCTGTTGCCCGTAGGTGTCGGACACTTAGCTTAACCAAGAGCTATAAAAGTAGTTTCTGACGCCACATCATAATCTTGCCAACTCCTCAATCAAAGTAAATCGTTCAGGGTAATGCGTCCGAAATTTTTTCGTTAAATCTCTCGCCAGCTTACGCGCGCCAATATCGTGTAAATGCTGTAAAGCCAATCGAATTTTTTCAGAAGACTGTCGCCCTAAATGATGACGAATAAAACTATTCAAAATATCCTCATAAATAGTATTGACACGCTCTTTCTCCTCCTCCATTAAAAGGACATCGTAACGCTGCAATAAATCAAGCGAACGAATGTTTTCGATGTAATCTAAAAGGGCAGAAAAATTATTTTCCCGAGCATGAATTTCAGCAATTAAATCTCGCTTCTCCATGCTATAAGGTTTCTTTGCCAATTCCTCTAAAAAAGTCGTAATAAAGTCTGACCAGTCCGCATCATCAACAGCCTCTTTTAGCAATTCATAATCGACAATCTCCTTTTTCCTCAATAGCTTTCTGCGCGCAAAATCTTTGATTTCTTTTGGTTTATTTTCTGCTTGAGCAATACTCAAAAGGACTTCCTCCATTTTTGAAACAATCGGAATAGGAAAGTTGTGTTTAAAACTTTGTTCCGCTAAAAAACGGGCACGGATATAGTTCTTTTTCTCTAAAGCTTTTTCGGTAACAAAGAGTAAAAGGTCTGGTTCACTTAAGTTTTCAAAAACTAGTTTTTCCGCTGCTTCATCTTGATTTTGTCTTTCTAAAATATTTAGTTTATGAATAAGCAAACTTGCTTTTGACTTCCCTCCGATAGTCAAACTATCTACCTGACTATCAATAACTTGCACCAATTCATCTTCTTTTTCTCTATCATCTGCAAGGTCTAATAAAATCTGAAAAAAGGATTGACTAAAGCCACTCAAACGATAAGTAGATTTTCCACATTCAGCTAGGCAAAAATGCCAAATATCCTCGCGCATCGCCGGCGCCGGATTAGATTCTAAAAGATTTTGTAAGAGATTAAATGAACGCTTTATTTCTCCGTAATATTTAGAAGCATCACCTTCTACTTTCCAATAGAGCGGTGCACATTTTTCGATGATAGCTTGCAAAATATAGAAAGCATCTGTAAATTTTTCAGAAGCTATGTAATCATCCACTTGCGCTAATAACTCTTTGAGAATTTTCAGTAATTTCAACTTCCCTTTATAGCGAATACGGTCATGTTTTGTTCGTGCATCTTTTATTGTCGTTTCGAGTAATTGAAAGAACTTTTCACGGTCATCTGCCATAGGAACCGATGCCGCAAATCGCGCCTTTAATGCCAATCCAAACGCCCGATTACTCTTCGCATAATCCCGCACATAATGCTTTAATTCGTCGGTCGAAATATGGTCTAAAATAACAGCAGTAGTCAACTTTTTAGCAACCGAATTTCGTTTGACGCGTTGTTGTGCTTTTGCCGTTTTCACCCTATCTAACTCTCGACGTAACTTGAGTAAAACAGCCGTGATATGCTCGCACATTTCTTCTTCCTTATAACGTTCACATTCACAAGTGCAAGCCCGCACTTTACTCGGCGTAATTTGGACTTCGACTTCGTTTCCGACGACATTGGCTAACCAGAGATGTTTCTCCGCTTCCGACAAATCAGTCACCTTACCCTGTTCGTACAGCGTCTCACCGATAATAAAAAATCGGTCATCGACATTCGCTTCTATATTTTTTAAAGGAAAGAGCATTAAAGCAGTTGTTTGAGTGTGATTTGTTTTATCTTGCATTACTCGGTATCCAAACAAAGTCACTTAAATACTCGGACACAATTATGAAACGCTATAAAGGTAGAAAGGATTAAGAAATTACCAAAATTCACAAAAAATTGCTCTTTTGTTAAATTTTTATCTAAATTGCGTCTATCCCCTTTTATAGGTATTATAGTCCGATTATTTTAAACATTATTATGAAGAAAGTATTTTTTATCCGCCACGCAAAGTCCTCTTGGGACGATTTCTCGCTTAAAGATATAGACCGTCCTCTCAACAAGCGAGGTCTACGTGATGCGCCATTTATGGCGACTATGCTAGTGGGAAAAGGTGTCAAACCAGATGCGATTGTATCCAGTCCAGCTAACCGTGCCTACACTACAGCGACTTACTTTGCAAAAGCCGCAGACATTGACAAGCAAGCAATTATAAAAAATATAGACATCTACGAAGCTATGTCTATTACAGTAAAAGAGATAATCAATAATCTGAATAACGACTGGGATACAGTCTTAATTTTTGGACACAATCCGACCTTTACTTCATTGGCGAATAGCTATCATGAAGATTACATTCCAAATGTTCCGACTTGTGGAATTGTTGAAGTAGAAGCAGACATTGAGGATTGGAAAGATTTTAATGACGACACAGGAAAGCGGAAGAATTTTTATTTTCCTAAGCAGTATTTTGATTAAAGAGATTTCACCGCACCATATGGTCAAGAAAGACAGAGAGGCGCAAAAAGAAATAAAACTCTTTGCGCCTCTCCGTCTTTCCTGACCGTATGGTATAGTAAAAAATTTACTAATCTTCCCGCACATCCACTTTTTTATTAAACTCCGCATTCTCCACCTCTTCTCTTTCTTTTACCCACATAATCATCTCCTGAGGAGTCGATGTATTCGGGTCAAAAGTAACAAGGTGCATGTTCATTGTCGGCGCCAGAGTTTTCTTTAACCTCATATCTTGCTTGATATAGCTAGCTACAAATGTATTCACATCAACATCGCGTTTCAACTTGATAATCAACTCGTTAGCGATAGTACCAGCAGGCAAACCATAATCCTTTGACTCTACTTTAGTCCAGCCTTCAGAGTTTGCAATCGCACTAAAATATTCCGTAATCGCTGGCGTTCCTTCTGGATAATTTCCTCTAAAACTAATCTTCTTAATCATATCACCATTGCGGTACTTGATATTAATACCCGCAATATCTGCGATTTTACTATTGTATTCATTCTCCAATTTAAACCAATTGGCAGCATCAAAAAGTGCGACTAATTCAGCTATCTCAGCTTCTGAGACCTTCTTCGTATACTTACCTTGTTTCTCAGAAAAACGTTTGCCGTCAAAGTGAGCAATGCCATCTGGTTTGATGTCCAAAGTGAATACTGGACATTTACCAAAACAAGGTCCTTGTGTGTAAGAAAACGACTTTGCGAAACGATTTTTACGTCTTGCCTCTGTCGCTGTCCAACCTTCACTGTTGTATATGGCATCCATTTTCTCCACTAAAGATTTTAGCGCATCAGGCATTGTACCGCGCAATACAACTGTCTTTTCTCCTTTGGCAGACTTGACCATTAAAGTTGTACTTGGTGCATCTAAAATTCCACTATCATAGCGGTCTTCTAATGTCATAAACTTAGAATCTGCAACTAATTTTTGCAACTCAGCCAATTCATCTGCTGTCACTTGTTTAGTATGCTCTCCTTCCAAACGTGCATATTTAGCACCTAAAAGAGAGGCTGCGCCATTTTCATCTACTTGTAGTGTAAATACTGGGCATTTGCCAAAACATGGTCCGCGCTTAAAAGTAATATTGACGGGGATTGCTTTTTCAGTCGTTTCTGTGATTGATTGCATCGTTTCTTGTCCTGCTTTTTTAGTCGTATCACAGCTAAAAAGAACCAAAACGGGGAGAACTAATAAGAGAAATTTATTCATGATTAAAACGGTTGTCGGTTGACGGTTGCGCGCTCCGTGGTTTTTATTATTGTTTTGCTATTAGAATCTATTCTTCTATGGAGAAGATTCGTTTCTGATTTTGGGGTGAAATATACTGTTTAGATGTGATAATTTAGATAAAGACACATATTTTCTGCTTTTCAAGGTTGAAGTTGTATGTTTATGTCTAAAAATGAACTCTTCTTCTTTAATTCAAAAATAGCATTAATGGCAAAAAATACTACAAAAATAAAAGTCGGTTTAGCTCAAATCGCCCCCGTATGGCTTAACAAAAAGAAGACGACTAAAAAGATAGTTCGTTACATGGAAAAAGCTGCAAAAGCGGGCTGTGACTTGGTGACTTTTGGAGAAACTATCTTACCTGGTTATCCTTTTTGGTTGGACTTTACGGATGCGTCTCGATTTAATTCGGAGCGACAAAAGGATTTGTATGCAAACTATGTACGGGAAGCGGTTTCGATTGAGAGTGGAGACTTAGACGGAATTTGCGCAGTCGCAAAGGCGCATAAAATGGCGGTTATCTTAGGTATTGCAGAGCGAGCTGCCGACCGTGGAAACCACAGTGTTTACTGTACTTTGGTCTACATTTTGGCAGACGGCACGATTGGTCATACACATCGCAAATTAATGCCGACTTACGAAGAAAGACTATGCTGGGCGCAGGGAGATGGCAATGGTTTGCAGGTGCAGGCATTGGGTGATTTCACTGTAGGTGGACTGAATTGTTGGGAAAACTGGATGCCTTTGCCGCGTGCGGCTTTGTATGGTTTGGGCGAAGATTTACATGTCGCTATCTGGCCAGGCTGCAAACGAAATACCGATATTTTAACGCCATTTTTAGCACGTGAAGGACGGTCTTATGTGATTTCGGTGTCAGGTTTATTTAGACGAAAGGATATTCCTAAAAAGACACCGCATTATGATTTGATAAAAGAAAATTGCGCAAAAATGCCAGCAGATGGGGGTTCTTGTATTTCTAACCCTGACGGGTCGTGGCTAATTGAACCTATCACTGGTAAAGAAGCTTTGGTTTTCGCAGAATTAGACCACAATGAAGTATTGAGAGCAAGACAAAATTTTGATTGTGTGGGGCATTATGCGCGTCCGGACGTGACGAAACTTATAGTGAATCGGGAGAGACAAAGTACAGTTAAATATGAAGTATAAAATATAAATAGCGTGACTTAAATATAAAATCGCGCTATTCATATTTCATATTTCATATTTTTTTCCACGCTTCAATAATATCTACGTTCACGGCACTCTCCCATTCCGTCTTCGAGTCCGCCTTTATCCTATCTGCTAAAGCAATTTGACGCGGGGAAAGATACTCGGCAAAAGACTTTCCGCGCCCAATTTGGCTATTCACTTTTGCGGCTTGCATCTCAGTCATTGGAACGAAGCGATAATGTGTTCTTGACAAGTAGTATTTTACATCTTTATCTAAGCGAAACTTACTTTCGTTGGAAATACGCTCCTCTCCTACCACCTTTTTTGCAATAGCTTTTTCATGTGCATCATTCGTATAGACGTGCGAATTACAACGTGCAGATTTCGCCTTTTCTGCCAAATCATCAAATGAAATTACATTTGGATTATAATCTACCTGCACAACTTCTCGTCCGCCCATAAAGCCTGGTTTTGTTGCCGTTACCCCGTCTAGTGCTCCAATTTCTTTTTCTCCTGACCAAAAACAATACATTCCAAACGTAGCCCTTTTTATTCCTATTCGAGTTGCCGCTAATTCTTGCGCCAAGAGTTCTAGATATTGGGGCGCAACAGTTCCTGCATTGTCTAAGGCACGTATCATCGCATCAGCTAAGCCCCATTTTGAGTAATTGCCATTGACTCGCGGAATAAGGTCTTTTTTGCCATTATTGACGATGCGCACTACGGGATTATTCCAAGATGGCTCCCCAAAATACTTAAGGACTTTTGCGTCTTCTCCACCTTTGTTATTGTGGATAGCCAAAGGAATGAATAAACTTTCCATAGCTTCCACCAATAGAGGGTGACTCAACGCATCTTTTCCATAATTGCGACATGTAGAACAACCTGGCACTTCTTGAAATAAGATTAAGATGGGTTTATTCGTCTCCTTTGATTGAGCTACGGCCACATCTATATCCCGCAACCAATGTACCGCTCCTAACTCTTCTGGTTGCTCAGGAGTGGACGCTAATTTGTGATTATCAGCAATAGTTGCAGGTGGTTTATTGTCGTTTTGCACAAAAGCATACGAGAAACTGATAGCTGCTAATAAGAATAAAGCACTAATCTTCGCGGTGGTCTTTTTCATAATAATGATTTTGTTTTATGTTGAAGATTAAACAAAATAAAGCAGGGGTTTATTGAGTGAAAGACGGGTTTCAAATGTCGAATGCGGACAAAGTTGTAAGATTGCTACGAATAAGTAAAAGCAGCAACTCTATTGGACTTTGGACAGAAGATATTAGACCTTAGACTCAAACACATAGGAAATAAAACCAAGCGTATTACTTTAAAAATCGGTTCTCTGACAAATCCCGTGAAATGTGATTTGTCAAAAAACGTAAAAGTCAAACGCTTAAATAAGTTATTTTTACTACATTTTAATTGTTTTGTCTAAAATCTAACGTCCAACATCTTTCGTCCAAAGTCCAAAACTCTACAACTCTATTCTTGCGTGACGATTAATTCTGTACTATTAGCTGCTTCCGCAGCCTCATTTAGCTCGTACAAAAGATTCATCTTCTCTGGGGCAATATTATTTACTTTTATGACATAACGAGAACGGACACTGAGCATATTAGGCTTTGCTTGATTGACTGTCAATTCAAATGTCCCGACCTCATTGTCCACTTTAAGGTCTATGTTCTCTTTGTTTTGGAGAGTGGCGTTTTCAGATAGATTGATGACGTAATTATACGCTTCCATAAAGGCATAATCAGGACAATAATCTAGTAATCTCTTACGCTTTTGAACATCTAAAGTATTATGCGTCAGACAATTACCAAATTGAATTTTATAAGTACCCGTTTCAATTTCTGAGATTTGATTGGGTGTGTCTACTTTAAATTTAATTGTGTATTTATATGGATTTTTTGTCGGATAATCAGATAATTCCACGTTACTGACAGTAGTATTAGGAATTTCACTTTGCCATGCTTTCGTTGCATTATCTGCTAATTTATTTTTAGCATTGTTTGCATATACTTTGTCCCGATATTCCGTTGAAATCTCTCCACTAATAGACTCTTGTAGAGTATGTATCATTGTTCCTTCTGCTAGATTGATATCTGCTTTTCCTCTGAAGAGCATCTGATTTTGATTAAATCGGTTGTTTTGAAAATCCAATTGTTTAAAGGTTTCTTTGTCCTTCATATTCAAAATATAAACGCGTGTATTGCGCAGATGAGAAGGAATCTCATCGGCTTGCCACTTCTTATTCGGTTCCTTTGGCATATAAATATGCATGCCGCCACTTTCATCTTCTACAGCATAGAAATAATCTGTAATTTGATAAGCCGTAGGAAAACTCAATAAAATAGGTCCCAAATATTTTGAACGTCCTGTACCAAAATAATAATTGGCACCAATCCACCGAAGCCCCGCATCATACATCGAAATGAGTGCTGTCCAATCTGCAACTTTATTTTTAAAATAAGTATCCGTATAACCTGATTGTTCGTTTTCCGCCAAACGTTTTAAGACAATATCTTCATTCATGTAATTGTGAAACGCCGTCACTTGCTCTATTTTAGTAGTATTGACTTTATCTCCCAGAATTTCATTCATGACTACATCCATTTTCTTAGAATTTGTCTTTAAATCCAAATTCTCTGTTACATCTAATATCAGCTCTCGCCAATCATTAGGTGCAGGTGGCGGTAAACTCCCATAAAAACGAGAGTAATCAAAAGAGTAAATCAAATAAGGCAGTGTACTACCAGGAATGGCATTGCGCGAATCATACATACCAGGTAGGTTCTCTGCTGACCAAGTAAAACGAAAGTGGTCATTTGGAGTCTCTACCCTTGGTTCTCCCATGCCATTCATTGCAGCATTAAAAATAATAATCTTTTCATCTACAAACAATTGAAACTCAGACTTGAGTGTTGGTAAATTTTGATGTAAAAAAATGTTACCGCCTGAGAGCAAAGTACTACCCTCGTAAGTTACGACAACTTCTACCTCATCCCCGACTTCTACACCCGGCACCGAAAAGAGTAAATATTTATCTTTATCCGTCAAGTCTTTCTCCGCATTGTATTCTAGTTCTTTAATTTCTTTGGCGTCTAAGTCTATTATTTCGCCCGAAGCTTTTCGAGTACGGGCATCCAAAATGGCAATACTCATACGATTTCCTCGGTCTACCGAAAAACGCGTATATTCCTCTAAACCTTTCTGTGTCAGTATTTTATAGCGGCGCTTAATCACATTTCGCGTAAAAGGTGCATTATTAATAACCCGTGTTTGTCGTTCTTCAGAAGTGTAAATAATAACGGCATCTTCTTGCTGAAACTCTGCGGGAATTTCAGGGCTGAGTTCATATTCTTTTTCCCAACGATAATCTCGTTGTGCAGATAAATGAAGGGAAAAAAGGATTAGTAATAGCGGTAGGAGAATTTTGTTGCTGGTCATGTTTTTGCTTATGATTATTGATAATTTTCTATGGATTTTGGGGCTTAGTACCGTGTAATATAAATTTAATGAAACTTTTACGGTCTCAATTCTTTTATTAGGACAATTGTCTTTGCAAATGAGGTTCTGATAACTTCATTGATTTCGTTGTATGCTTTTAGTTTTTCGTCCTTGATTTCTAAATTTTCGTTTTGATACTCATACTTGATTAACAATTGCCGGGGAGATAATTGCTCTATATCAAATTGAAATTGAATACCTTCACTACTCACTTTCATTGACTCAAAATCTTGCATTCTAACTGTCTGCTCTAATTGTATAGCGATTTCAAACTGTCGCTTTTCCGTAGTATAAAAAGTCTTATCTTCCTCTTCTTCACTCTGTATATGTTCGTGAGGAAAGGGCAGAAAGTTTAAAGAGAGATAATATTTTTTTCCTAAATTAGTGAAAATTCGAGAAGACTTCACTGTACTCGTAAAAGACGTTTTTTTGAATGCTTCGCTTAATGTTAAATCTGAAAACTTTAAATTATTGGCTTGCGCGGAATAATAAGCTTCGATATTCTGCTTGACGATAGCTTCAGTAGTAAATTGGGCGTAATTTTTTAAATTCAACTGACTCATTCCATTTAATTCCACATCACAACTTCCTTCTAAATTTATTCCTTTTTGTATTAATTTCATTTGAAAAATCTCCAGATTCTCTTCCATATTTACGACAGGTACCCGAACCAGCTCTCCTGCTAAGTCATTAATTACAAATACATTACGTCCTTGTGTGTGGCGCGAAGGAAAACCAAAAATGCCCTTAGACTCTGTCGCATCTAAGAAAATATAATTATCACCCTCTGGCACGACGCAGATGCAATGATTTGCAGAAGAAAGACTTGGGAAATCCAAATCAGTAAAGTGGCTTAGAGTGGCGGAAATCGCCATATTAGCATCAATACCCACATATTTTAAAGACTGTGTCAGCAGATTACTCATATCTTTACAGTCTCCTTGTTTTTTAGCAAAAACATCATTGACATCGCGGGGTTGTATCGCACCGATGCCATTTTCAAAATCAATATAGTTGATGCGTTTTTGAACCAATGAAAAAAGGGCAGCAATTTTTTCATTTCGTGTTGTAAGTCCTTTTATTTCTTGGTCGATAGCCGCTTTTGTCGTCTCATTGAGAATAGAATGAGGCATTACTAAATCTTGATACCACTTATTATAGTAAGCAAAAGGTTTTATCTCTTTGGGATAAACAATAGTGCGTATTTCTGTCCTAAATGGAAGGTCTTCTTCTGAAATTAAGTGCCGTATTTTTTCAGGTTTGGAAATAAAATAATGGTGGGTGTAGTCTCCGCTTAGATGCGATTGATAATCTAGGAATATTTTGGTTTCCATTTCTTCCGAAAACTTGTATGCTAATGTATGAGAATTGGGAACTCTAATTTCATATTTAATCGTCTTCTCATTAGATTGATAATAAAATCCTAATCTTGATAGAAACATTAAATCCTTGTGTTCTAATGTGTAAGAATAGACAACATTATACGGAAGGTTTTTAGTAGGTAGTTCAAAGGAATATTTTTGAATTCCTCCATAAAAATTGGAAGTATTGACAGAGCTTAATACAATCTCTTTTTTCTTTAACTCTCTCTCCTTTTCATTAGGAATTCCTATTATAACTTTTATATTTTTTATAGTTTCTAATTCTGTGAAATAAATAGAAATGACCTCTGATTGATTAGCTGGCATTTGACCGATGTAAGTAACCTCTTCTGTAAAAGAGGAGCCATTTTCTGATATTGTAAAAGTGTGATTTTCGTGTAGGAAAGTAAGTTCTTGCGCAGCAGAAAAAGAGGAGAAAAATAAGAGAAGAGAGAGTAAATAGAGTTTCATAACTCCGAAGATAAGGAAGGATATTTTCTTATCAAAAAGAAAATAAAAAAACTAACTAAAAGTCCATAAATAAGAAAAAGGAGCAACCACCGAAATGGTTACCCCTCACACTATGAAACACTATATCTTAAAGGTTTTATTACTAAATAATATAACCGTTATTTCATTATTACAATACAAAAGTAATTCGTTTTTATTTAACAAACAAATAATTTTTTTTATAATAATTTATTGTCTGCCAGTTGACTACTTTTACATACCTGAAAATTGGTATTTATACGAAAAATCAATACAAATCACTGTATTTTGAGCTCATTTAAGGGGTAAAATAAAAATGCAAAATAAATAAATCGTACTAACTGACGTTTACTTTACTAAAAATAATGAATTTCCTCCTTAACAACTTAAATACAAGATTAAAATTACACAATAATTTCAAAAAATCTTGATTTTGTACCAAAATTCAACATTTCATACTTCTAATTCACAAATTTGTACCCAACACCTCTTACAGACTGAAAAAACAGAGGGTTCTTAGGGTCTTTTTCGAAGTATTTTCTAAAAGAAAGAATAAAATTGTCAATAGTACGCGTAGATGGGTAAACGTCATACCCCCATACAGACTGTAATATTTGTTGACGACTGACGACTTCATTTTTACGGTCTATCAGCAGCTTTAAAAGCATTGCTTCCTTCTTTGTCAAAGTAAATTCGCCCTTTGTTCCTATCGCCTCATAAGTCGCAAAATTGACTTTATTGGTATCAAAATCATAAATCTCAGGAGTATTCTCAGGAGACTTACTCGTTCTCTTTATCAAACCTTTTACACGTAGTAATAATTCTTCTAAATTGAACGGCTTAGTCACATAGTCATCCGCTCCTTTCTTCAATCCCATTATTCTGTCAGCAGGCGTATCCTTAGCTGTCAATAATAGAATTGGGACTTCCATATTGCTCAAACGAATCTGCTCTGTAATAGAAAAACCATCTACTTCTGGCAACATTACATCACACAATATCAGGTCAAAATGCTGTTCCCGATAATGCTTCAATGCCTGACGACCATTACCTGTGGCAATAACCTCGTAGTCGTCCATTTCCAAGTTCAATTTCACTACATCACGGATGCTTTCTTCGTCTTCGACAAGTAATATTCTCATGTTTAAAAAGGTTGTAAAGTTGTAAGGGTTGTAAAAGTTGGATAGTTGTAAGGATTATAAAATTACCGTTCTGACTTGTCTGGGCAACCTTTGCAGCTATTCAACTCTCTACAACTCTTTCTGCCCTATCGGCAGTACGATTGTAAATACAGTACCTTGCGGCACATTATCTGATACACTTATCTTTCCATTGTGCGCTTTTACTGTTTGTTGTACAATATATAAACCCAGACCTGTGCCTTTTGTTGCACGTGTATCCTCATTTCCAACTCGATAAAATTTATCGAATATTTTTTTCTTTTCTTTATCCGATATTCCCATTCCTTTATCTGCTATCTTCAATTCTATATTTTCGCCAATCTGACGCAAGGATATATCTATTTTTGGGTCTTGAGGTGAATACTTAACAGCATTTTCCAAGAGGTTTATAGTCACAGAGTTCATACCTGTTTTATCTGCTTCTATCACAGGAATATCCTCTTCACAATTGAACGTAAAAATAGCGTTTGGATATTTAGCTTCTAATTTTTCTATCAAGCTAGCTAGTAGCTCATCTAGTATCAACGGCTCAAAGTGCGGCTGATAGTCTGCATCTAATTTTGCAGAAAGCAATAAGTCATTCACCAGATTATGTAGTCGCTCCGTTTCTTTCAGACCATTGTCCGTCAACTTGGCGAACATCTCTGGTTTGAGTTGGCGTTTTTTAAAAGTCTCTAAGACGAGTCGCACAGAGGCAATAGGTGATTTTAACTCATGCGTAATAGAAAGAAGGAAATTACGGCGTTGTTGCGCTGCTTGGACTTGGGTATTGTAGCCCCGATTGATGAGCCAGATACCGATAATAAGTGTAATAATAAAGAATAACCCCTCTCCCATTATCATCCACTCTTGACGACGATAAGCATCGCTGAGCGCCTGATAACGAGGGTTATCTAGTAGTTCTTGGGGGTTTGTTATTGTTCCCTCTGCTATCATTCCAATCTTTAAGACTTCAGTTTTTGCTTGAAATGTATCCCGATTTTTATTGAACAACAATACCGACCACCACAAAAATGCCAAGAGCATATATGCGATAACTCCGTAAGATAGGAGGCGTAGGCGGATATTAGTTTTGTTCATTTTGTAGAGTTGTAAAGTTGTAAGTTGTAGAGTTCCGCTCTTAACTTAGGAACGGCAACTTTACAACTCTACAACTTTTTTATGTTTTTACATTTTCATAGCTTCCGCAATCAACAAATCACGCGTCGCTTTAATCCCTTCTTCTTCACTCAATACATCGCCTTCATATTCAACACCGATGAAGCCATCATATTTAAAACCTCTAACGATTGTTAACATTTTGGCAAAATCAATCTTAGTTTCTTGACCCGTTTCATCAAAATTATAAGATTTTGCACTAACAGCTTTAGCGTATGGCATCATTTGCTTTGTACCTAAGTACTTGTCATATTCATTGATACATTCCCCTTTCCAGTTGTCACCGCCTTTACGCGCTACACAAAAGTTTCCAAAATCAGGTAATGTACCACAGTTTGGCATATTGATTTCTTTTATCACAGCTACTAATTTTTCGCTGTCAGAAGACAATCCTCCATGATTTTCAACAATGACATTAATACCTTGTGATGCACCATATTTTGTCAAACGACCTAATCCATCAACAGCTGATTTGTGCCATTGTTCGGGGTCTTTATCACCAAAAAGGTTGACGCGAATGGAATGACATCCCAAAAATTTAGCAGCATCTACCCAGTCATGGTGCGTCAATACAGCCTTGTCACGTTCTGATTTATCAGAACTTGCCAAGTCACCTTTTCCATCAACCATAATCAACAAATTCTTGACACCAGCAGCATCTGTAGAGTCTTTCATTTGTTGCAAGTAAGCCTTGTCTGTTGCTTTATCCGTAAAAAAGTGTGCAACCCATTCTACACCTTCAAAACCCATTGATTTAGCTTTTGCAGGAAAGTCTAAATTATCTAACTCATTGGCTTCCAGTGCCCTGTGCAAAGACCATTGTGCTAGTGATAATTTAAAAAATGGTACAGCAGACTTTGCTTTTTCTTTTATTTCTGATTTTACTTCCGCGGTCTTGGTATCCGTTGCGGCTGCCTTATCGCCACAAGATGTGAACAGGAATAGACAGATGGCAAATGTGAAGAAGCTACTTGCTTTGAGAAAAGACGTTTTGAATTGCATATGATAAGGTTAATTTTGAATTGCGTCTACTTCCAAACATTACAATTTCACCACTTTCACCACTTTTTCTACCTCTGTTGTTTTTATGGAAATAAAATACAATCCTGTTTGATAATTTTCGAGCGATAAAAGTATACTTTCTCGAACACTTTCTTGCTCAAAAATCATTTTTCCTTCCGAGGAATACAAAGAAATATCAAACGGAGTTGAAGAAGAACTTAAATTTTTAATTTCGAAAAAATCAATCGTAGGATTTGGATAAATTTGAAAATTAAAAGCATCTTCATCCAAATCAGAAATAGAAACAGACAAACACCCCTCCGTATTTTGTAGACCAATGCGTTCATTTTCTAATGTAGCTATCATTCTCGCTTTCTGACCATTAGAAAACATAGACATGCATGCATCATCCGTAAAGTACATGTAATTCATCCACATATCGCTCGATTCACAAGAAAATTCAATGCCAGTCGGACAGTCTCCTAAATAGGTATTTTCAGAGAGTGGCGTATCTTCTACACCATCATCTGAAGTACAAGTCCCTCCAGTCGTTGGACCAAAAACGTGGATTAAATTAAGATAATGTCCTATTTCATGTGTCAAAGTTCTCCCTAAATGATAAGGCTGCGCATCTTCTGCTAAACCTACTGTACCCACATAATTGGGGTCGATAACAATACCGTCTTTGTCGGGCGAGGCCGTCCCAGGAAAAGAAGCCATTCCATTCAGCCCTCCGCCCAAATCTGCCACCCAGACGTTCATATAATGCTCACTATCCACTGCTGGCGAAGTCGTATAAAGTACTTGTTTTAAGCCAATAATATTCTCATCAGTTTGCGTTCGGATGATACCAGATGTAGCCATTCCATTAGGTAATCTTTGCGCTAGACAAAACTCGATTTCCGTATCTGCTATATCGTCTTGAAAACCAAACAGGACATTAGACTGGTCATTCTGCGCTCGAAAATCATCATTGAGCACTTGCATTTGAGACAATATCTGTTCTTCCGAAATATTGTCTTCAATTTCTTTCCACACTACATGAAAGATAACTGAAATCGTAATGATATCACGGCTCTGAGCGTATTCAGTTACTGGAATTGACGTAATAACTTCAGGTGAAACGGCAGCGCAGTATCGTCCACTTTGGGAGAATACTGCGCTGGCGAGTAAGCAAAAAATCAGGGTAAGGGTGTTTTGCATTTTTGTTATTGGTTACTAGTTTTAGACTTTGGACAGAAGATATTAGACCTTAGACTCAAACACATGTAAAATAAAATTAATCGTATTGATTTTAAAATCAAACCTTTAAATAGGTAGCTTTTACTACATTTCGATTGTTTTGTCTAAAATCTAACGTCCAACATCTTTCGTCCAAAGTCTAATACTAGTTATTGGTTATTATAAAACTGACAAATAACCAATAACAAACTTAAATCTTTTTCAAATATTCTAAAAGGGCGATACGCTCTTCTTCCGTGAATCCATCTGCAAAATAATGTCCTTGATTTCCGTAACCTTCTATCGTTGTGTCATACACATCTGGATTACCACCTTCTGCTGCCTCTTCGTAAATCCAACCTGTGTTGTCTTCATTGTATTGCGGATTAGTAAAGTCACGTTTCCAATAAGTAGGACGTTTTGAGCTATCTAAAAATGTTGCTAAATCTGGAATACTTCCATTGTGTAAATAAGGTGCTGTTGCCCAAATCCCATCCAATGGTGGCGCATAATAGCCTTGTCCAAATTCAAAATTCGCATTCTCATGTGAAGTACCAAACCAACTCTCATCCCACCATTGTAAAAAATCAGTTTCAGCCTCATTCCGAAGAGTGTAATTAGGTTCCGTTTGGACAACGCTTGTTTTCACGAAAAGATTTGGATAAGTCGGATAGGCGCTATAGACTCCATGACATTTCGCACAGTTTTCAAAAAACAATTGCCCGCCTTCATTTGCCAAATCAATATCTATATTACCAGGATAAACGGGAGCTTCTAATGAATATATATATGCCAAAACATCATCAAAGTTATCATAAATTTCCTCCGCTTTATCTACGTCTGCCATAGTCAAAAGTGACGATGCCATTGTATATTTTCTAAAATCTCCACGTGCTGATGCATCAACAAACATGGCGTTTTTTTTCTTCAAATGCCACCATGCAGGTACATCGGAAGGTAAGTTATTATCATTAATTGGGAAGGCTGCTTCGTCCAACCATTCTAGTGTTTCAGGATTGCGGTGCGCTGCCAAAACTGCCGTTAACTTACTCGCAGAATTAGGTCCTTTAAATGGCGTAATCAACTGAGGTGCAGAAGCTAAAGTCGCTTTTTTTAATGGTTGATAAGCGTCATATTCAGGACTATCAACACCATATTCAAATACAAGATAACCATTAACCGCATTCACAAAGTCTGTTTGGTCCACAGTATAATCAGAAAGTGAATTTCCAAGACCAACGATGAGTTCTCCGTTCAATTCTTGCGCATGACAAGTAAAGCAATTAGGAGATACAACTCGGACACCATTGGGTGCATCAACTGCTGTGAAATTATAAGGTACATTTTCATTGTCTCCTTCTCTATTGAGTAAATTCTCTGAATCAGGAAAAAATGTAGAAAACAAATCATAAGGAATACCGCTATCTTCAAAGTCTCCATTGAACAGATAATCGCGACCTGCGTCAGCATCTCCTAAGGTTTGGGAAGAAGCTGGGACTTCTGATGTTCCTGCTGGCGCTTCTAAATAATTAATTGGTTCAGGAGTAGGTTCAACCACCACTTCATCGTCTTTACAGGCTTGAGTAAAGAACACCAAACAAAGAGTCGCGAAGAAAAGGCTGAATTTTATATAGTTTTTCATGATTCTAATTTTTTTAGAAGTTTCTCAAAGATAAATGTTTCTTTGGACACTTTTGTTGTAAAAAAAGAAAACCGTATGAAAATTGTATTTCATACGGCTTTTAGAGCTTGTCTAAAAATTTATCAAGTTCTTACTTTCTTTTCAGTTTGAGCGATAGGACACAGCGTGGAACGACCGTGATACTTTACGACAAGTCTATGCGTTCGCTACCTTTTATTTCCATGACCAAGTCTGCACCGTACAATCCTGCTGGTGTTTGACAACCCACTTTAAAATTCCCTTCTAAGACTTTTTTAGCTATCAATAATGATGCTTCTGCTGTTAAAGTATAGCCTTCGCTACAGACTAGATTGGCAGATTCTACCTCTCCTTTTGCATTGGTGACTTCCCCCCACACTTGGCTCAATGCTTTTGCACGCTCTTCGTCAGTTGGTCCAGCAGGTGCTGCTCTGACCTTTTTTTGCATGTAGTTTTTGACAACAGATGTGCGCAGCAACCAATTGAAGTACTTACCCCGTTGCACCCATTTATATTGTGCAGGATGCACCTTAGTATAGGTTTCAATATTCGGAATGCCTGTCGTGCGATACGCCGTCGAAATATCTCCCCACGGAATAGTCATGCAAAAGAAAGCTTTACGCGCAAATGGGACTGTCATTGATTTATGCCCCATGGGTACATCAACTAGTTCTCCATTTTGACGCGTTTTGCTCATTTGTCCTAAATTCTCTGTCATGGTCATAGCCGTTCCTGTCGAAACTGCGCCACCCACCATCGCAAATGCTAACTTTAGATGTGTCGCATCAGGCATTTTATTTTTCAAATATGCCGCCATACAGTCTGTCGGGACGACATCAAATCCTACGCCTGACATCAACATCACGCCTGCTCTTTCCGCTTCTTTACTTTTTTCTGCGCCGTATTCGAATATCTGGTATTCACCTGTGATATCCAGGTAATGTGTACTTGTACGAATGCAGGCTTCTATCATCGGCTTGCCAGTATAGATAAATGGTCCAGCAGCATGAAGTACAACTTTTACATCTTGTAATGCTTTATCGGTTGCTGCCTTATCGTTTAAATCAAAAATGCGGTAGTCGTAACCGTGCTCTTCGGCGAGCGGTTTGATTTTGGACTCGGTACGCCCTGCGAGGATTGGTGTCAATCCATGGTCTTTTGCGAAGCGTGTGATAAGTTTGCCTGTGTAACCGTTGGCGCCGTAGAGGAGAAATTTCATTTTGTTGATTTTCGTTTTGTGATGAGGGAGTAAAGGTAGGGTTTATTTGCTAAGCTAGTACTTCGATTACCGCATTACAAATGCTGCCGAACGATGAAAAGAAACCATATTGACAGACATCTATTTCTTTCTCAGACAAAATGACAATTCACACCGACATTTTTTCATCATATCCTGCCAAAATTTCACGAATCTCCCACTGGCACCATATATGATAAACACATTACAGTCACAAAGGAAAGATAAATTTCGATTCAATAAACAATCTTTAGGTCTTACGGGTTAGAAAGCTATCTTTGTGTGATTTTTGAGAGCAAATGACGATTTATCAAGAGCAAATACCATTTTCAATAGAGCAAATGGTATTTTTCTAATAGCAAATGGTCATTTTATGCATCAAAACGCAAAATTTTAACATTTACCATTTTAGCTAAAAGTGTAAATTTCAGTAGATTTTTCAAGAAATCTATTCATCATTAACATAATAACTAAATAACCAATAACATAACTAATGAAGCCAATTAGCGACAGAGTTGTAGTAAAGCCTGCACCAGCAGAAGAGAAAACTGCAGGCGGTATCATCATTCCTGACACTGCAAAAGAAAAACCACAACGTGGCGAAATCGTAGCAGTAGGTCCAGGAAAAGACGGAAATAAAATGACTGTTAAAAAAGGTGATGTTGTTTTGTACGGTAAATATGCTGGTACAGAATTGACGCATAAAGGTCATGATTATTTGATTATGAGAGAAGATGACATCTTGGTAATCCTTTAATCCAAGTCGTTTTCAATTTAATTATTAGTAAAATTAATATTGCTTAGTTAAGTGTCAATAGACCAACTAGCTATTCAATTCAAAAAGATAAAACTATGGCTAAACAAATTAGCTTTAACACAGACGCAAGAGACGCCCTCAAATCGGGTGTAGATGCTTTGGCAAATGCCGTAAAAGTAACTCTAGGACCTAAAGGTCGCAACGTAGTTATTCAAAAATCTTTTGGTGCTCCACAAATCACTAAGGACGGTGTAACTGTAGCAAAAGAAGTAGAATTAGAAGATGCAGTAGCGAACATGGGTGCGCAAATGGTGAAGGAAGTTGCTTCTAAAACCAATGACTTAGCAGGTGACGGTACGACTACTGCAACTGTTTTGGCACAAGCAATGATTGGTGCAGGTTTGAAAAACGTGGTAGCTGGTGCAAACCCAATGGACTTGAAGCGTGGTATGGACCAAGCTGTAAAAGTTGTCATTGAAGATTTGCAAAAAAATACAGAAGTTATCGGTAATGACTTCGAAAAAGTACAACAAGTAGGTGCTATCTCTGCTAACAACGACGGTGAAATCGGTACTTTGATTGCTGATGCAATGAAGCGCGTTTCTAAAGACGGTGTTATCACTGTAGAGGAAGCAAAAGGTACAGATACTTACGTGGATGAAGTATTGGGTATGCAGTTTGACCGTGGATATTTGTCTCCGTACTTCGTAACGAATGCAGAGAACATGACAGCGGAATACGAAAACCCGTACATCTTGATTCACGATAAGAAAATCTCTAACATGCAGGACATCGTGCCTATTTTAGAGAAAGCAGTAGGCGCAGGTCGTCCACTTTTGATTATCGCGGAAGACATCGACTCTCAAGCATTGGGCGTATTGGTTGTTAACCGTTTGCGTGGTGGATTGAAAGTTGTAGCTGTTAAAGCTCCAGGTTTTGGTGACCGTCGTAAAGCTATGTTGGAAGACATCGCTGTATTGACTGGTGGTGTGGTTATCAGTGAAGAAAAAGGTTACAAATTGGATGCTGCTGGTTTGGAGCATTTAGGTACTGCTGAAAAAATCACTGTAGATAAAGACAATACAACAGTTGTTAACGGTGCTGGTGATGCAGAGCAAATTAAAGCACGCATCAACCAAATCAAACAACAAATCGAAGCTACTACTTCTGATTACGACCGTGAGAAATTACAGGAACGTTTGGCGAAGTTAGCTGGTGGTGTTGCTGTCCTATACGTAGGTGCTGCGACTGAGGTTGAAATGAAAGAGAAGAAAGACCGCGTTGATGATGCATTACATGCAACTCGTGCTGCTGTCGAAGAAGGTATCGTACCTGGTGGTGGTGTTGCATTAGTGCGTGCTATCCGTGCGTTACGTAACTTGAAAGGCGCTAACGATGACCAAAATATTGGTATCGATATCATCCGTAAAGCTTTGGAAGCGCCATTGCGTACTATCGCTAACAACGCAGGTGTTGAAGGTTCTGTGATTTTGCAAAAAGTCTTGAACAACAACAAATACGACTTTGGATACAATGCACGTACTGACAAGTTTGAAGACTTGAAAAAAGCAGGTGTTATTGACCCTACTAAAGTAACGCGTATTGCATTGGAAAATGCAAATTCTATCGCAGGTATGGTATTGACGACAGAATGTGTCATCAATGACAAACCAGAACCAGCAGGTGCTGACCACGGTCACTCTCATGGTGGCGGTGGAATGCCTGGTATGATGTAGGATTAGTTGACGGTTGTCAGTTGTTGGTTGACAGTTTTCCGTGCTGATTTGTGCTGATACCTTTTTACTGAAATATAAAATCCCTCTTCGTC
>CALDUB010000174.1 GCA_937923465.1 uncultured Saprospiraceae bacterium | reverse complement strand
CCATTAATATCAACCAATACATCAGGATAAGAATTCAAAACCTCCGCTACTTCGTCTAATACTGTATAAGATGAGGTCGTCAATGCTTTACTTCCCGTTTCAAAATTAATGTTTTTAGTTGCAAAACTCAATTTTTCTTCCACTAGCGTTGGCTCTTTGGGAGCAGGACAGCCACTGTATGCTGGCAATCCTGCCGTTGTTGGACAAACATCTACATTATCTCGTACACCGTCTTTATCCTTGTCACCATATGCACAGCCACCGTGCTCTGCTATACCTTTTTCATCTGGACAAGTATCGACAGCATCTGCAATTCCATCTTCATCTCTGTCTTTTATAGGACAACCATTCTCGCCAATAATTCCTACCACAGTAGGACAATCATCATATTTATCTACAATACCATCACCATCTGTATCTGGACAGCCACTATTCTTAGCTAAACCTGCTACCTCTGGACAAGCATCATCCTTGTCTGCTAAACCATCTTCATCTGTATCTGGACAACCATTAAATTCTTTCATTCCTGCTGTTTGTGGACAACTGTCTTCAGAGTCTATAATACCATCACCATCTCCATCAGGACAGCCTTTATTTTCAAGTTTTCCCGATTGATTAGGACAATCGTCTTCAGCATCAGTAATCATATCTCCGTCTGAGTCAGGGCAACCAGACAGTGCGATTTTACCCGCAACTTCTGGGCATTTATCCAATTTATCGGCGACACCGTCTCCATCTACATCCTTTATTCCGAGGGCAAAAAATAATTTGACCGCACCAATCCCATACATATCATTTTTGTTTGGATTAGCAGAAGCACTTATCCCGTCATAATAATCAGAAACGGGTAAACGAAAGCCCGTTTCAAATCCAATACCCAATTTTTCGGATAAATCATATCTCAGACCTATGCCTACTGGCACAATCAATTGAGTTTTACCCGCATCTCTATCATTTCTAACATCAGCGTTATCTGTTGTACCAAAGTTTACATCATAAGACATGAAACCTAAACCAACTCCTCCAAAAAGATAAGGACTAAGCATTCTTTTAAAAGCTCCATCTTTCATTCGTCGTTTGCCTAATAAATCCCATTGAGCCATAGCTGACACTTCCAATATGGTATTATTAAAATTAAAGCCGCGATTTGAATGTCCTGAATTCGCAAAATTTTTCTCATCTGCCGAGAGACTAACATAATTCATATTAGCTCGAAATGCCCAAGATTCATTAATATTGTATTTGTAAAAAAGACCAAAAGAGGGCTTCAAGTCTTTAAGGAGTCCAATATTTACATCAGCACGCGTGTGAACATCTCCTTGATAGCCCGCTAACCCTAAAGAAAGACCCCCTTCTGATTGTGCAGTTGTAAAAAACGGAAATGCTAAAAGCAGCGCCACCGTCCATAGTAAATGTTTTTTCATTTTTTGCAATTTAGTTTTTGTTTAAAATAGAAAAGGAAAGTAAAAATATTTTCGGACTTAAGTATTTTATCTATATGAAAAAATAGTTTTTGATTACTTTAAAAAACTATTTGAGTTTAAGTATTTATATATACAAGAGAATATTTTCCGTATATTTTGGCTTTTAAAACCGCCAATACCCTACGGTCTTTCCCCGATAGCTATCCAGATTAAAAGTAAAAATAGGCAGAAAATTGTTTCTAAATCCCGTACTTCAGTCGGGGTCCTCACATAACTTGTCTCACAATAGCGGAAAAATATCCTCTCAAAATGCCCAGATAATATAGTGTCAGGCACTTACTTTATAGCAACATTCTCTATTATCAGCGTACTTTCCTCTTTACAAAGAGCTACAAAAGTAATTTTTTCATAAAAAAACTAAAAAAAATATTAGCTACTAGCTATAATTCTGCAAAATAAAAATTCCGCAAAAACAATAAATACTTATTTATAATTTTGAATTAAACACCAATCAGTATAAGTAAACAACTATTTTTTGTTTTTAATAATACTTATAGTATATAATTTCTCAAAAATCTCTTTTAAAAAGTCTATGGCAAATAAAATTTGTCTAAACCTTATAATAATAATAAAATTAAAAAATTATTAAAATTTAATTTCAACAATATTCAATATTCAAAACAATAAGTTAACTAACATTTTATTTTAAAAATAATCTTCTTTAATCTAAAAAAAATTATATTTGCAATCTTTGTGACGAAGATGTTACTATTTTGTAACTTTGCCGTCAGAAAAAAGCGCAACACAACATTAAATTAATGTTTTTGTTGAGCAACCATAAAATTTCTAAATTCAATAATCAAAACCAAACTTTCTATGCGAAATTTATTACACAAGTCAGCACTTGCATTAGTGGCTGTTGTAATGTTTGCTTTCACTGCTAACGCACAAACTGCGGACATCCCGTTTGAAGACCTTCCACCTGCTGTTTACGGTAAGTGTTACGCAAAATGTAAAATTGCAGATCAGTACGAAACTGTTTCGTCACAAAAATTAGTAAAAGACGCTTCTACTAAGTTAACAAAAGTTCCTGCTGTTTATGAAACAGTAACTGAACAAGTATTAGCAAAAGAAGGACGCGTTGAGTACAACATTATTCCTGCAACTTACAGAACTGTATCTGAAGAAGTAGAAGTAGTACCTGCATCTACTAAAGTAATCACTGTTCCTGCTAAGTACACGACTGAAAGTCGCGAAGTATTAGTATCAGAAGCACGTGGCGAATGGGTGAAAAAGAAAAAATCACCAAGCTGTTTTTCTAAAAACCCAGACGATTGTTACATCGTTTGTTTCGAAGAAATTCCTGCTGTTTACCGTACAGAAACTTACCAAACTTTAGTTTCTCCAGCGACTACTCGTGAGGAAACTATCCCTGCTAAGTACAAGACTGTAAGCCGTAAAGTAGTTGATCAGCCAGCTCGCGTTGATGAAAAAACTATTCCTGCTGTTTACAAAACGTTAACTAAGCGCGTTATGGTTTCTCCTGAAAGTGTACGTGAAGAAACTATTCCTGCTGTTTACAAAACTGTAAACGAAAGAAAATTACTTAGCACAGGTGGTTACACTGTATGGACTGAAATTTTATGTCCTTCTCAGCGTTCTGATTCTAAAATCTCTGCTGTACAACGTGCTTTGAATGCAGCAGGTTACAACTGTGGCGCTGCTGACGGTGTATTGGGTCTAAGAACTCAAACTGCATTGAAGCAATACCAAACGGAGAAAGGATTACCAATCGGTAACTTGAACATCCAAACTTTGGAAGCTTTAGGTATCAACTAAGATACTAAAAAGAGCAAGAATTTAGGTTTTGATTTTTTTCTACCTAACATTCTACCTTAAAATAAAAAAGCTCGGTGCTATTGGCATCGGGCTTTTTTTATGCCTAATTCCGAATAAAACTTATTTTTAAAACAGATATACCAAATTTTACAAAAAAGAGAAGGTTTAAAAGCAGTTGATTCAGAACAAATTATCGTATTTTTGCACTCGTTTTGAGAAAATTGCTGTTTTTTACAAAAAATAAGCAATAGACAATAAGAAAGTAGACTTGTTATCAAGATAAAAGATTAATAAGTTTCATAATCAATTATAGAGATGCTGACAGTTTCGGAAGTAGGATTACAATTTGGAAAGAGAATTTTGTTTGATGAGGTGAATTTAAAATTCACCCGAGGCAATTGTTATGGAATTATCGGTGCCAATGGTGCAGGTAAATCTACCTTTATGAAGATTTTGTCAGGTGACATTGACCCTAATCGTGGTTCGGTGAGCCTCGAGCCAGGCAACCGTATGGCTGTACTCAAACAAAATCACTTTGAATTTGAAGGGTTTGATGTATTGAATACCGTGATGATGGGACACAAGGAAATGTATGCCATTGCTGAGGAAAAAAATGCTATTTACATGAATCCTGATGCCACAGAGGCAGAAGGAATGCGCGCAGCAGAGTTGGAGAACAAGTATGGAGAAATGGGTGGCTGGACTGCGGAAAGTGACGCCGCAGAACTATTAAGTAACTTGGGAGTTAGCGAAGACTTGCACTATAAGTTGATGAAAGAGTTGAGTGGACCACAACGCGTGAAGGTGCTTTTGGCGCAAGCTTTATATGGTGCACCAGACTTATTGATGCTAGATGAGCCTACCAATGATTTGGATGCGGAAACGGTTACATGGTTAGCAGATTTTTTAGCAGATTATAAGAATACAGTTATCGTGATTTCTCACGATAGATACTTCTTAGATATGATTTGTACGCATATCGTCGATATTGACTTCAATCGTATTCGTCAGTTTACGGGTAACTATACTTTCTGGTACGAGAGTAGTAAATTGATGGCTTCGCAAATGGCGAATAAGAATAAGAAGACAGAACAGAAACGTAAAGAAATGATGGAATTTATCCAGCGTTTCTCTGCCAATGCTTCTAAATCTAAGCAAGCGACCAGCCGTAAGAAAGCTTTGGACAAATTGAATTTGGATGAAATCCAACCTTCAAGCCGTAAATATCCATTCATTCACTTCCAACCAGAACGTGACCCAGGTGACCAAATTCTTCGTGTCGAAAACTTGAGCAAACGCGACCAGAATGGTGATATCCTTTTTGGGAAGGTAACTTTCACATTGAATAAAGGTGAAAAAATCGCTCTTATCAGTCGTGATAGCTCAGCGATTACTGCATTCTATCAGATATTGTCAGGTAATGAAGAACCAGACTCTGGTATTATTGAGTGGGGACAAACGATTACTCAGGCATATTTGCCAAATGAGAATGAGCACTTCTTTACAGGTCAAGAGGAAGAAGATTTAATTAATTGGTTACGTAAGTATTCTGAAAACAAAGACGAGCAATTTATCCGTAGTTTCTTGGGTAGAATGTTGTTCTCTGGTGAGGAGGTTTACAAAAAATCAAGCGTCCTATCAGGGGGAGAAAAAGTGCGTTGTATGCTTTCAAAAGTAATGCTGTCGCATCCTAATTTTGTCTTACTAGACGAACCTACTAACCACTTAGATTTGGAAAGCATCACTGCATTAAACAATGCAATGAAGGACTTTAAGGGTAACATGATTTTCACTTCTCATGACCACGAAATCATGCAAACAGCAGGAAATCGTATTGTAGAGATTACACCAAATGGTATCATTGACCAGTTGATGTCTTTTGATGATTACATCCGTTCGGATAAAGTTAAAGAAATGCGTAATAAATTATATGGCAAAGTAACGGCATAGTATTTTATTAGTGTTGTAAGATAAATGAGAGAGTGAAAATCAAGTATTTTTGCTCTCTCATTTTTTTTGGAATAACTTTAGTAACCTTTAGCATACTCACTGACAAAGCAAGTTTAAGCTTAAAATGATGGTTCTCCGTCAAATCGTGTGAAAGTGACATAAAAATGATTTAGGGGTTAAGCCCGAAAAGTTTGTCTTATTAGCCAGAAGCGATTATTTTCGCATTTAATATTAGAAAACCTATATTCTAGTTAGGTCTTTTAAATACATAACTGTCTTTATTCTTTTAGCAGCAATCTTCTTCATTTCCCGACCATTAGAAAAAAATCACCTCTATAATAATGAGGTACACCAACTTACTACGATGTAGGAGGTAATAAACAGCAAAACATTCATGTTCGACTTATCAGCATTACAATATAATTCGGAAAACCCTACAGTAATGTCAGTACTACTGACAGTGTTGTTTTCATTTCTGTTATCTTCCTTAGTCGCATTTACTTACGACAAAACATCTCGTGGCGTTTATAAACCGCTGCACTATTTACAAACTCTAATATTGATTTCATTGGTAGCTGCAACTGTTATGCAGGCAATTGGGGATAGCTTAGCGCGCGGACTGGGTATGTTAGGTGCATTGGCAATCATTCGTTTCCGTACAACCCTACGTGACCCGAGAAACATGGCATTCATGTTTGCTTCGTTAGCAGTAGGAATCTCTTGTGGGGTTGGTGGCTTCAAAATAGCAGGAGTAGGTACAGCAGGTTTTTGTATTGTTGCTTTTCTACTCCGCCTTTCGCCCTATAGTAGTCCGAATAACTTAGTCGGAAACCTACGTTTTGAACTCATACATGAAAGCATCGAAAGAAAAGAGGCACAGAAAATTATCAATAAGTATTGTAGCGCAAAAGTGTTAATTTCTCAAAAAGTAGCAGCTGTAGACGGGAAAAAAGGAACGCGTTCTGAGTATGTTTATCAAGTACGTTTAAAACATATTGACTCGGGTTTAGAATTTGTGCAAGCATTGGAAGAAATGGAAGCATTGAAAAAAGTGAATCTAGATATTAAAGATACGCCTGATAATGTGTAGACAGAGTAAGTATAAAGCCGTAGATTTTGACTTTTAAAAAGAGTCTAAGCATACATCAAAATCAATAATGAAAAGAATAAATATCATCTACATATTCGCCATTTTAGTGGCTCTACTGCTTTGGCGAGTTTCTGGAAATTTCCAGAGAGAATCCTTAGTTTTCTATGGTTTTGCAGAAAACAAAGAGACGGAAATCAATGCAGAATATCCTGTCGAAGTCAAGAAACTTTACGTCACAACAGGACAAAAAGTAAAAGCAGGAACTATTTTGGCTGATACAGAACAAGCCAATTTACCAAAAAAACAAGAAGAAGCTCTTTTTAAAATACAAGAGTTAAAAGCAGAAAAAGCAGAAGCAGCATCTAAAATAAAAGCGCAAATCAACCAAATCGAAGCACGCATCGTGATGAAGACGGGCGAGATTGATAGTGAAATATCATTACTACGACGTAAAGCACAACAAAATCGGGCATTACTAAAGGACCTAGGAAGTAGCGGAGAAGGCGAAAGTATGACGGACGCAAAAATAGCTGCTCTGGAAAGAGAAAAAGCTTTGATTATTAGACCTTTAAATGTCGAAATTAAGAGATTAAAAGCAGAGTTTAAAGCATCAGGAAGTCCACGCAACGCACAGATTAGAAGTTTGGAAAATGAGGTAGACTTCTATAAAAATAAGACAGAAAAATTTGCGCTAACTGCACCAAGTGATGGACTTATCGGAAATATCCATGTAAAAGAAGCAGAGTTTGTTCCCTCTTTTCAGACCCTGATTACTTTTTACGAAGAAAACCCTACTCTAGTACAAGGTTTCGTTCATGAAAGTATGATTTTAAAAGTTGCTGTTGGGGACTCTTTAGAGGTTGTATCTAGCTTGCACGAAAAGGCAAGTTGTCGTGGCGTAGTAACGGGTTTAGGTTCTCGTATTATTGAAATTCCTTCTCGTTTGCGAAAAATGCAAGAGATTAAAACCTATGGTAGAGAGATTTTAATCAAAATCCCTCGTGATAATTCTTTCATGCAAAAAGAGAAAGTCATCTTAAAACTAGGACAGAAAAAAGGAGAGTCCTCTGGGTTCTTTAGCTCTTTATTTCCTTTTACCGCAAATCCTTCACAATCACAAATTTCGACTAAATGAGATGGATACTTTCGCTTATTTTTATCATCTCATTTTTTGCACAAATCGACGCACAAGAGCAAAGAACAGGAACTGATTTCTTGGCAACAGCCAAAGAATCACAAGGCACTATGTCCGCAGATGAAAAAATAAATTTCTTACAAGATACCGACCATAGTTTACCTTTTATTCAACAAATAGAGTTGAGAACTGAAACGCATGATTTTCAACTATTAGAACAAGAATACTCATTACGTTTCACGCCAAACTCACCTAAACAACGCCGTGCTCAAGACAGCTATCATCAAGCGTTTATTAATAGTGTAGAAATAGATAAGCAAGAGTTTTTGTTAGATGAATTGGAGGAAAAATATAAGACTCTTGTTGATTATCAATTTATTGCAGGCTTAATAAAAGATAAAGAAGACTTAAAAAAACTATATACTCAAAAGCAGAAAGTGTTGCGCGCACTCGTCTCTTCTGGCGATTTTGACATCACTGATTTTGTTGATACCGAAGAAGATATTTTTGAGTTAGAGTCAGAGCTATTAGAGCTGAGTCAAAAACAGAATACGATAAATGAAGTATTAAACCTTGCTATTGGTACAGATGATTTACAAACGGATTTTATTGATGTAAATCTGATTTTAATTAAAGTACAAGATAGTGAATCACAAGTTCTTCTCGCAAATAAATCATTGCAACTACGTCAAGATTTAATCCAGAAAGAATATGACAAGGAGTTAGCAGAAATCAACAATCCATTAGATTTTGTACAAGCAAAATATGGTGGTGGAAATACGAGTCTACTACGCGAACAATTTTCGATAGGTGTCGGTATTCGTCTTCCATTTAAAGGAGACAAAAAGTTAGATTTGTTAGAGTTAGAATATGAAAAACTGGAACGAAATTCAAACTTTAAGACAGACCTTGCAGAGAAAGGTAAGCGCATCCAGGCTCAAGTTTGGCGCATTGGAGACCTTGCAGAGCAATACAATTTACTTATCGAGCAGACTAAAGACAATCAAGTCCAATATGCCTTAGCTCAGTTGAAAAAAATGCCTGACGCCTCTCCCCTACAAATCATTCGTATGGAAGAAATTTTGATAAAAAAGCGCAGTCAAATTTACCGCTTAGAATATCGAATTTTTCAAGAATATGTGGAATGGTTACACTTGACAGAAACAACTATTTCGATGCCTTTACGTAATCATTTAAGTAGCAGTTCTACCACATTCTAGTACACTCATAATTCTAAAAATGACTTTTGATATAACCATTCCTGTTCTAAATGAAGAAGAAACACTTGACCCGCAAGTCCGTATCTTACACACGTTTATATCAAAACATTTTCCAGAAAAGTCTCAATGGAAAATTATCATAGCTGATAATGGTTCGACTGACCGTACCGAAGAAATCGCGAATAATTTAGCATCTCAATTTACAGAAATTAAATTAGTAAAAGTTCCCAAACGCGGTGTCGGTTTGGCATTAAAAACATCTTGGGAACAAAGTAATGCTGATATAGTGGGCTACATGGATTTGGATTTAGCCACAGATTTACCGCATTTTTTAGAAGCATTCCAAGCGATAAAAGAAAATAACTACGACCTCGTCTATGCCACGCGTCTACACAAAGACTCTCAAGTCATCGGGCGCACTCTCAAGCGAGAAATCAGCAGCCAAGGCTTTAATTTCATTCTGAAAAATTATCTCAATGTTAGTTTTTCAGACGGTATGTGCGGTTTCAAATGGCTAAAACGAGAAGTCTATCCCACCCTCAATGCAGCAGGTGCAAATAATGACGGCTGGTTTTTCTCTACCGAATTATTAACTACCGCAGAGTGGAAAGGCTTAAAAATCAAAGAACTACCTGTCAAATGGACTGACGACGCGGGAAGCAGTAAAGTTAAGGTTTTACCCTTAGCGAAGAAGTACTTAAAGGCGATGCAAGAATTGAAAAAGAAAAAGTTGTAAAGTTGTATGCGTTTTAAGGTTGTAGCGTTACTTAGTAACGCGAAAAAATCTGCGTTCCAATCAAGTCAAAACAGCCTTAGCCATATTGCAGTCATTTTAGACATGAGACTTGACTAAACATTCTAAAAAGCATTACATTTGCAACTCGAAAAGTAAGGGCAAAGATGCAACTCTACAACCTTACAACTTTTACAACTTTAAGGACTTGGAAACAAATAACCTACGCATTTGACAGGACTATTTTCCGTTTAAGAAACATAAAAAACAGTTCCGTAACTACGGCTATGCAACGGTTTTTTAAATTCCTTAAACGAAAAATATCCTCTGTCAATCTGCGTAGTTTATTTATTGCCAAGTCCCTTACAACCTTTCCTCTGTGAGAAGACCAAGAAGAAATAGACAATCTGCCGCTATCCGCGGTTTAGCTCAAGAAACACACCTGACGCCAAGTCACTTAGTCAATCCTATCTTTTTAGTCGAAGGCAGTGGTATAAAGGATGAGATTTCTTCCCTGCCAGGTAGCTTTCGTTTGTCTTTGGATAATGTTTTCCAAGAGATAGAAGAAAGCATGAATTTAGGCATCGACTCCTTTATGATGTTTCCAAAAATCCCCGAACAACGCAAAGATAAAACGGGAACGTACAGCTACGACCCAGACAATTTTTATTTGAAAGCGGCGACAGAAGTCAAAAAACGCTTCCCTGAATGTGCGCTCATTTCTGACGTTGCATTAGACCCTTACTCCGTAGACGGGCACGACGGTATCGTTAGAAACGGTAAGATTTTAAATGATGAAACTTTAGAAGTCTTAGCAAAAATGAGTGTTGCACAAGCAGCAGCAGGTTTTGACATTTTAGGACCTTCGGACATGATGGACGGACGTATTGCAGCCATGCGACAAGCCCTCGACGCTAACCAGTATACAGACACGAGTATCATGTCTTATACCGCAAAATATGCCAGTGCTTTCTATGGTCCGTTTAGAGATGCATTGGACTCTGCACCAGTCGAAGATGCGAATATCCCTAAAGATAAAAAGACCTATCAAATGAATCCTGCGAATAAGCGGGAGGCACTTATTGAGGCAGAATTGGACACACAAGAGGGCGCAGATTTTCTAATGGTCAAGCCTGCATTGAACTACCTTGACATCATTCATTTATTGAAAGAAAATTACGAACTACCAATCGCAGCTTATCATGTAAGTGGCGAGTGTGCGATGCTGATTGCTGCTTGTCAAAATGGCTGGTTGGATTATAGCAAAGCCATGCCTGAGACGCTTTTGAGTATCAGACGTGCGGGTGCTGATGTGATTATTACTTACTTCGCGAAAGATTTTGCGCGGATGTATAAGGAGGGTTTGATTAAATAATTGGTAACGACTCAGGTATCGGTCACTTTAGTTAAATCTAAAATACAACTTGGAGAATTAACAGTATCTCAAACAAAAATCAATGCCCGATAGCTTAAAACAGGTATCGGGCACTAACTTTTGTCTATTCTTACGCTAAATCTTAATTGTGCCACTCTTTTTTAGGCAAAGTGACCGATACCAACCTGAATAGTTACAATAATTGACGGTGTTGATTAGTTAGTTCTATTCTATTATTTTCCGAAATAACATAATCAACCAATCAACACAATAAACTATATTTATTATCTTTGTCAAATCATGACAGCCACTGCTACACACACAAATACCGTCCGAGACACACGCGATTTCCAAGAAATCCCATTGTCTAAGAATACTCTTTTCTATGGTCCTCCTGGTACTGGAAAAACCTACCACCTACGCAAAGAATTGATGCCGCTTTTCACGGGCACAAAAATGCTCTTGACTGAGGAACAATTCGCGGCGCAATTGACGGAAAATTTAACTTGGTGGGAAGTCATTAGCATTGCGATGATGGATTTGGGAGAAGCGAAGGTGCAGCAAATCTTCGAACATCCTCTGATACAAGGAAAAATTGCGCACTCAGACAATAAGCGACCAAAAAATACGATTTGGTACCATCTCCAAAAACATACAGATTTACGTTGTCCAAATGTGCGTTTTGATAAAACAAAGCGGACAGAACCTCTCTTTTTCTGGAAAAATGAGAAAGGAACTTGGGCAATAGACCACGAAGCCGCCACACAGGCAATGCCTGACTTTACGGATATTTTGCATTCTTTCCAACATTATCAGCCCATACAAAAAGAAGAGAAACGTTATGAATTTGTCACTTTTCATCAATCTTACAGCTATGAAGAGTTTGTCGAAGGACTCAAACCAGTATTAAATAGCGAGACAGAAAATGGAGAAATCCGTTATCAAATAGAACCAGGTATCTTCAAACAATTGGCGCGACGTGCTGACCAAAATCCCCAAGAAAACTTCGCTATTTTTATAGACGAGATTAATAGAGGTAATATTTCTAAAATTTTCGGAGAACTCATCACCCTTATCGAGCCTGACAAACGTAAAGGCGAGGCGCAAGAATTAAACGTGACACTCCCCTACTCTAAGGAAAGTTTCAGCGTTCCTAAGAACTTGTATATCATCGGCACGATGAATACCGCTGACCGTTCGATTGCTTTATTAGACACGGCTTTGAGAAGACGATTTGAATTTGTGGAGATGTTGCCCAATGCTGCATTGCCTGGTTTAGACCGTGAGGTTAAAGGCATTCATTTGGGCAAAATGCTAGAAACACTCAATAATCGCATCGAACATTTATACGACCGCGACCATACGATTGGTCATGCTTATTTCTTGTCAATCAAAAACTATACAGACTTGTGTCGTTTGTTTCGGAATAAAATATTGCCATTGCTGCAAGAGTACTTTTATGGTGATTGGGAAAAGATAAGCTTAGTATTAGGAGATAATCCGCGTTGGGGCAAGGCGGAGGAACATCGTTTTGTGCAGTTGCAAAATGACCTTTCTGGTAAGAAATTGTTCGGTGAGAAGGTGCATTTTTTGGAAGAAAAGGCGACTTATCGCATTCATCCTTATTTGGTGGACGAGCGGTATCGGGAGTTTCCAGAGGAGGCGTTTATTGGAATTTACAGCAGTATCACGTCCGTTCCACGGCGTGACGATACATGATTTTCACGCCGTGGAACGGACGTGATACTTTAAAAATATACTTTGCAAAACTACAGTCTACGAGAATACGCCAAAATCTACAAATCAGAAGACTTTCCTAAGTCTATCAATAGCCCTGATGAGGTCTTCCTCCCTAACACGGCATTTGACGCCGTTCGCAATTTTATTGACACAAAATCAGGTAAACACATCTTCCGCACAGGCAGGCGTAAAGGAAATGAATATCTACAAGCTCAGCAATACGTCGGTATCGTAGAGACGCCTGACGGCACAGTATTAGAGATACTTCCAAAGATTTATTTTGGGAAAGAGGAAATTGGTAATGATGAAATGAAAGAAGTACGCCGCGCCTTTTTGCAAATGTTACGTTCATTACGGCACACGCCATTTAGACAATTAGGTGAGGCGTATTTGCAGGCTGCAAAATTACCTCTTTTAGAAGTTTTCATAGCCGCATTTACAGAAGCTACATTATTGTTAGTACAAAATGGCTTACAAGAAAACTATACCTTGCGAGAGGCGAATGAACCCTATCTGCGTGGCAAGTTAATCTTCTCCGAACATCTAAAAAGTAACCTAGGCAAACCTTACAATTTTTATATAGAGAAAGATGATTTTCGCAAAGACATTGCGCCAAATCGGCTATTGCGTACAGCTATTGACTTTTTAGCGCAGCGTACACAATCTTACGAGAATAGAAATCATCTACGTCAACTTCAGTCTTTTTTTGCAGCCGTGCCGCGCAGTCAGAACTTAACTGCCGACTATCAAAAAGCAGAAACAGAAAATCGTCTTTTTCCTCAGTACAAATCACCTTTGACTTGGGCAAAAATATTTCTGCGCCATCAGAGTTTTTCTCACGTGTCAGGGAGTACAAAAGGACTCTCTCTACTTTTTCCAACAGCCCGTATTTTTGAAGAATATGTGGGGCAACAATTTCAGCGTTATTCAGAAAGTCATACAATCTCATTGCAAGACCGCTCGCACCATTTGCTACAGACAAGTACAGGCAAGGATAAATTTGCCCTACGACCTGATATCGTGGCAGAAAACGACAAGGAAATCTTAATTTTTGATACAAAATGGAAGATTATCGACCCACATTTACCTGATTTTGGAATTACACAGGCAGATTTATATCAGATGTTTAGTTATGGCGAAAAATATGCGACGACTGGTAAATCTGTAAAATTGCATCTCATTTATCCACAAAATCCTGACTTCGAGACAAGTTTAGCTCCTTTTCGCTTTCATAAAGAGCGTTTGCCATTATTTATTTCTCCTTATAATTTTTCAAAATCAGAAAAAGAAAATATCACAAAATTCATAACTCTTTCATAATCAATCCATTCGAATTATTATTTCTCATTTTACAAAATACAATCCTCTCCTCTAAATAATATCTGTCGAAAAAAACAGGAATCCTTGCAGCAAATTCAAAAGATTATTTAATTTTGTGCTTAATTAGTAAATATGCAACTAATTCCGACTTATGCGCAATTTTTTGGGCAGGTGGTAAAAACCTAACGGTACTCAGTAACCGTTAGGTTTTTGTCATTTTAGACTAAAAAAAGATGTTAGATATTAGACGTTAGATGTTAGACTCTCAAAAAGAGATTAATCATTTTTATTCAACTTATAGTTCAATAAAATACATCTACAATCAGTTTTATAATTGATAATATCTAAAGTCTAATATCTAAGGTCTAATATCTTAAAAAGTCGGAAACCATTAAATAAAGAATGAAAGTAGACGTAATATTAGGTCTCCAATGGGGAGATGAAGGCAAAGGTAAAATTGTTGATTACTTAGCACCAAACTACGATTTGGTCGCTCGTTTTCAAGGAGGCCCAAATGCTGGTCATACCTTAAAGTTCGACGGCAAAAAATTTGTACTACACACTGTTCCTTCTGGTATTTTTCGTCAAGAACTGATGAATTTGATTGGTAATGGAGTAGTAATTGACCCGATTACTTTAGAACGCGAAATCAAAGGACTAGAATCAAATAACATCGACTATAAAGGTCGTTTGTTAGTCGCAAGAAAAGCGCATCTAATCCTACCAACACACCGTTATTTAGATGCAGCATCAGAGGCGTCAAAAGGTGTAGAAAAAATTGGCTCAACACTGAAAGGTATTGGACCAACTTATATGGACAAGACAGGACGTAATGGTCTACGTGCTGGTGATGTCAATCTGCCTAGTTTCATGGAAAAATATGAAGCACTGAAAGTTAAACATTTAGGATTATTGAAACAATACCCTGATGTAGAATTTGACTTAGAGGCGGAAGAGAAAAAATGGTTTGACAGTTTAGATACTTTGCGGTCATTAGACTTTGTTGACGGCGAGTACTACGTCAATGAGCAACTAAAGCAAGGAAAGAAAATACTAGCAGAAGGTGCCCAGGGTTCGATGTTAGACATTGATTTTGGAACTTATCCCTTTGTGACTTCTTCTAATACAGTTACAGCTGGTGTTTGTAATGGTTTGGGTATTGCTCCGTCAAAAATTGGCGAAGTTATCGGTATCACTAAAGCGTATTGTACACGTGTCGGTGGTGGTCCTTTCCCTACTGAGCTATTTGATGCTGACGGAGAATTCTTGCGCAAGGAAGGTGCAGAATTTGGTGCGACTACAGGTCGTCCGCGTCGTTGTGGTTGGATTGACTTACCTCAGTTGCGCTACACTATCATGTTGAATGGTGTGACACAGTTGGTATTGACAAAAATTGATATTTTAAATAAATTCAAAACCGTCAAAGCTGCAACTTCATACAAATTTGACGGTAAAGAAAGCCGTGATTTGCCATATGACTTATGCGAAACTGATGTTGAGCCAGTTTACACAACTTACAAAGCATGGGAACAAGAAGTACCATTTGAAGGTGGCTACAAAAGCATGCCCGATGCTGCAAAATTGTACATTGCAGAGTTAGAAAATGAACTAGGCGCGCCAATTACTATGATTTCTGTTGGACCAGAGCGTGAGGCGTTAATCTTGAAAGGTAGTTAGAAAAGGTTACGGGTTGTGGGTTGTGAGTTATTACAACTCATAACCCAAAACTCACAACCCACAATTATTCTATGCGTTACTTCATCGAACTCGCCTACAATGGTACTAAATATTTTGGCTGGCAAAAACAGCCCACTGACCCCACAGTTCAGCAAACTATAAGTGAAGCTTTTTTCCTTATTTTAAGACAAGACGTAAATCTCACAGGCTGCGGTCGTACAGATGCACGTGTACACGCCAAACACTACATAGCACACATCGATACAGATAAAGAGCTTCCCAAATCTTTCATTGCTCGTATTAATAAGGTCTTGCCTAAAGACATTGCTATCTATAAAATCTACCAAGTCCACGATACAGCTCATGCGCGCTTTGATGCGACGCATCGTGCTTATGAGTATCATTTAGAATTTAAGAAAAATCCCTTCCAACAAGATACAGTACATCGTTTCACACATCCACAGCGTCCTGACTTAGACAAACTCAATGAAGCTGCTGCTCTATTAAGAGAATACAAAGAATTCTTTCCTTTCTGTAAAACACATAACGACGCTAATACCATGTTCTGCACTATTTTTAGAGCGGAATGGGTAGAAGTAGAAGGCGAAGACAAATTTATTTTTCATATAGCTGCTAATCGTTTTTTAAGAGGAATGGTTCGTCTAATTGTAGGGATGTGTCTCAATGTAGCATTGGGTAGGCTTTCATTAGAAGAGGTGAGAAAGTCCATGGAAAAACAAGAACGATTGCGTCGGGATTGGAGTGTGTCTGCTAGCGGACTGTACTTAACAGATATTCGTTA
>CALDUB010000173.1 GCA_937923465.1 uncultured Saprospiraceae bacterium | reverse complement strand
ACTCTATCAATTCCCAAGTACAAATACATTAATCATCCAAATAGGCACAGAGTGCCTTGCCGCTTGGTAGATATAGGATTCAAACTAATGTTTTTAAGCCGCATCGTGGCGGCACGGAAAATTCGGGATGACTCATGTTTAGGTTTTAAAATATAAGAAATCAGATACAATTATATAATCCTATTTATCTGGACATTTTGACTAGTTACTTATCTAATTAAAAATAACACTTAACTCTTTTTCTTCCCAACTTTCTGCGCCCTGGTCCGCTGTAATAATCCCCTGAATTTGTATTAAAAGGATTGACCTTGACTCCCACGTAAACATCTGCTCCTGTCAAATCAGAAAAACGCCCAACCAAACTACCTATATTGTCTGTCCCAATAATCAAAAAAGCAACTCTTCCTGACAAGCCAACTCGTAAATTCTGATAATTGTGTAAAACGACAGGCACCTGAAAAGAAAACCAACGGTGCTCATAACGAGGTGTTATTGCTGCAATACTATTCCTTTGAACACCAGGTTTGTTTAACCGAAACCCTTGAACGATAGTCGCATTTAAAAAGATATTTTCACTAAAAGAATAATCTGCCTGAAGGCTAATTCCAGACGGCAAATACATCTCAAAGCTATTATCTTGTAAAGTTTCCGTTGGGCTACCTGTTATTTCCGTACTGACCTGCTGCAATAACTCATTAAACTGATTTACCTCTTGGATATTCTCAAATTCTTCTGCCGAGACGTCCGTATACTGAGTTACTTCTGCCTCGTGTTTTTGTGCATTTTTATTAAAATTTATATACCCAAGGTCCAGTAGTGCTGCTCCAATCTTTAAAGTGTATCCTTCATCTTTATATCCTCCAAAAGTTGCACTAGCACCAATATCAAGGCCAAAACCAGTTCCTGTTGTTTTATTAGCAAAGGTTTCCTCCTCCAGACTAGCAGTCGTCAAACCATAGTTAAGTGTTGCTAAATCTGAAGCAATAGAATCTATACCAACTTTAACCAAGTCAAAGGCATTAACGTTTTCAAAGTAACCTGCTTCTTTTCCACGCAAGTATTTAATATTTGCTCCAATAGAAAGAAAACCTCCATTTGTCTCAATCTTGTAAGCATAATTAACTCCAATCTCGTCCCAAATCATAATACTCCCATCAAAGGGTGCTATTGGAAAAGAGTTAAAAAGAGCGCGTTCATCATAAGTATAGAAACTTAAATTGGTAGGAATATTAGGAGAGCCAAAAGCAAAACGGTAGTTATAAAATGCACCAATTGTATGTTCTTTTATTTTGAACATGACACTAGGTCCATTTATAGTCGTTAACATATTAACATATCTATCTTTTCCGTCATCAAAATAGTCGGCGATGAAGGCCGTCGCAGGTAGTAAATTTTCGTTATTAACATCACTTCTTAAACGAACATCTAAGCTTTCCCTTTGCCTTAAAAGAGCGAAAACACTAGCATCTTGGACATATCCATAGTTATTTTCAAGAAAAACACCAACAGAAGCCAAATTAACATCCCATCTTAAGGGAGTCGAAATCGTAGCAGTAGGATTAAGAAATACAGAATTAGTTCCAGAATAATTTTCTAAACGCAAGCCTAATTGTTCTTGTCCTTGCAGACAAAAAATATTCAGCAAAAAAAATAAGGAAAAAAGGAGACTCTTGTTATTCATCTATGTGTGTGTGTTCTAGCAAATACTAGCCTATCTATAATTTCAGTGATTCGGTACCACTCACACGAGCAAATTTTACTCCAAATAAGCGACTTATTTCCAAATAACGAATTCTGTTCGCCGATTAGTACGTCGTCCTTCCTCATATTCATTGGAAGCTAGCGGTTGGCTTTCACCAAAACCTTGATATTTCAAACGAGTGGCTAGAATATTTTGCTCAATTAACCAGTCATAAACAGATTTCGCACGAGCAGTAGAAAGGTCAAGATTATCCCTGTCTGCGCCCATACTATCAGTGTGACCATTGATTTGAATTTTCAATTCCGTATTATCTTCTAATAATTTTTTGAGGCGATTAAGTTCTGTAATAGACGTCGGGAGGAGTTCTGCGGAACCGCTTTCAAAAAATACATTTTTCAAGATAATTGGTTGATTAATCTCTGGCAATGTAGTTGTCGTCGGCTGAGGAACAGGAGTTAGAGCAATTTCTAATAGAAAAGGTTTGTTATCTTCAGAAACGCTTTCTAATGCAAAGTTATCAGAATAAAATAAATATCCAGCTTTGTTTACACTCAACCCATAATTTTTGCCAATTCCCATTACTATCAAGAATGTGCCATCGTCATCTGTTTGAGTTGTCAAGTAAGGTAAGTTTCTGGTTAAGTCAGTAATTTCAACTTCTGTTGCCAAAGTTTCGCCTGTAACAGCATCGGTCACAAGAGCTTTGACATAAGTTACTTTTTTAGGTTGTGCTTTTTTGTAAAGGTCAAACTTGTAAAGGTCGACGCCTCCTTGAGCTTCGGTAAAGTCATCGCGGTCGCTAGCGAAGTAGGCAGTTTTTCCATCTAAACTAATGACTAAAGTACCTTCATCCCTCTCTGTATTGATAGGAATTCCCATATTTTTTGGTTCTCCCCAACCTTTCTTTTCGACTTCCCAACGTGAATAAAATAAATCTTTCGCACCTATTCCTGGGTGCCCTTCTGATGTAAAATACAAAGTTTGACCATCTGCATGAATGAAAGGGGTTAGGTCGTCTTCGGGCGTATTTATCGTACGTCCAAGATTACGAGGTTTCGTCCATTTCCCATTGATACGATAGCTAACAAAGAGGTCACTTCTACCTACGCCACCAGGACGTTCACTCGCGAAGTATAGCGCATCTCCATTAGGTGTTAGCGAAGGTTGAGACTCCCAATGACGTGTATTTATACCTTCTGGTAAAAGTTTGGCAGGGGTATAAGCACCATTTTCGAGTGTTGAAAAATATAAATCACAGCGTCCGATATTTCCTTTCCGATTGCAGGCGGTAAAAACTAATAATTTACCGTCAGCAGTGACCGTTTGGGCACCTTCATTTTCTTCTGTATTGATAGAAGTCATCGCTGTTGCGGTCATCCAATTTCCTTCTGCATCTTTTTTACACTCATAAAAATCTTCTCCTCCTCTTTCATTACGTGTAAAAATGAGCGTTTCACCATCTGCCGTAAAAGCTGGTAAATATTCTTGATTAGTGGTATTAATTGCTGGACCTAGATTTTCTGGTTTGAAAGGAACAGGGTTAGCTGTAGCATATGCCAGAAATTCAGTGGATTTCAAGTGCCCTTTTGCTCTCAATTTTATCTTTTCGGCAGGGTCTGTATTTAAAAAATCTCTGAGATGTGCAGCAGATTCTTCATATTTTTTTGATTTCTTTTCTGCTATTGCAAGATTGTAGTAAACTTGATAATTATAGGAAGGAGTTGTTTTTAAAATGTACTCGTATTCAGTCTCTGCTTCTATATATTTTCCTTGTTGATAATAAACATCACCTAATAACATGCGGGCATCTAAAAAAGTAGGTTCTTTTTCTAATGCTTTCAGTAAACTTTTTTCTGCGTCAGAAAATTTATTCACAGAAGCCGCTCGAAAGGCGTCATCATAAGAACTCAAGACTTTAGCAGAGACAGTTCTGTCTGTTGCGTACTCTTGAGCGAATATTGATGTAGAGAAACAAAGTAGTAGGAAACAGAAAAATAAACGCATAGTTGGATTTAACATTTACGAATTTAGAATTGTGAAAAGACAGTTTAATGCTCTTCAATAATAAGACGAAAAAAAGGTATCTTGTTCATAAACATGGACAAGATACCTTCTCTCAAACGATAAAATTAATAAAATATTCCAAAATTAACTCCTAATAAAAAGTCTTTCCGTCCCGCGCCATCCGACGCAACAAAGGGCTACAACGATAGCGGTCTTCTAAGTACTCGTTATGCAAAGCATCCAATCCTTTGACCACTTTTTTGATACCTTTTTCGTCTGCCCACGCCAGTAAACCTTTAGGATAATTGACGCCTTTTTCCATCGCCGTATCAATATCATCTCGCGAAGCAACATTCAAATAAAGAGCATCAGCAGCTTCATTAATGAGCATTAGTAAGATACGCCAGACGATTTGTTCGCCTGCTTTTTTACTCTTTTTTGGTTCTGGATTTACCGCACCTTCTGAATAATCATAGAATCCACGTCCAGTTTTTCTTCCTAACCAACCAGCCTCAGACATACGCTTTTGCGTAAATGCTGGCTTATAGCGTGGGTCATAATAGAAGGCTGCAAAGACCGTTTCTGTTACTTTATAATTGATGTCATTTCCTATGTAATCCATTAATGTAAAAGGTCCCATTCTAAAACCACCAATCTCTTTCATTGCCCAATCTATCGTCGGGATATCCGCTAGGCCTTCTTCATAAATACGTAGAGCTTCGCCATAAAAAGGGCGTGCTACACGGTTAACAATAAAGCCAGGAGTATCTTTTGCTAAGACTGTCAACTTACCCCAACTTTCAATAATATCGCGCGATTTTGCAGTTACTTCTGGACTAGTTTGTACAGCTGGTATTATCTCTACCAATTTCATTAAAGGTGCAGGATTAAAGAAATGTATCCCGATAACGCGTTCTGGCTTTTTACAGGCGGCAGCAATAGAGGCGATGCTTAGAGAAGAAGTATTGGAGGCTAAAATTGTAGTGCTTGAAACAACATCTTCGAGTTGCTCAAAAACTGCTTTTTTGACTTCAGGATTTTCAACAATGGCTTCAATCACCAAATCACAATTCTTAAAATCAAAACGGCTATTGACCAAGTAAATACGACCGAAAATAGCCTTTGATTCGGCATCAGTAATACGGTCTTTCTCAACTAAACGGTTAAGAATTTTCAACAATTTTTCCTGTGCGCGTTTGAGGGCATCAGGATTATTATCGTATAAAAGAACGTCGTGCCCTGCTGTTGCAGCTACTTGAGCAATCCCTGTTCCCATTGAACCGCTTCCGAATACGCCTACTTCCATTGAGTTTAATTTTGAATGAAGAATTTTGAATTTTGAATAATTCCAAATTATTGGCTATCAAGTCTTCCAAAATAACTTCTTATGAAACCGTTGTACAATCTTAACTTAAAGCCTATTTTTCAATTCTTCATTTTACGCGGCTTCTAAAGCTGCTTTCTTCTCCACCCGTGATACGATAATGATACTCGCCTCGTACAAGAAATACAAAGGAATACCTATCAAACACTGAGTAACCACATCTGGCGGTGTAATAATTGCTGCCAAAATCAAAATAACAACGACCGAATGTTTCCGATAAGACCTTAAAAAATCAGCAGTAACTAAGCCGACTTTTGCTAAAAAATACATGACAACTGGCAACTCGAATGCAATACCCGCAGGCACTGTAAACATCACCATATAACTCACATAACTCGATAAAGTAGGATTATTAACTACTCCTGGTATTTCATAACCCGCTAAGAAATTCACTGCAAAAGGAGAGATAATAAAGTAGCCAAAAAGAACACCAAGACTAAACAATACGGAACAAATAAAGACAGTTCCACGTGCTGCTTTTTGTTCTTCTTCATACAAACCAGGCTTAATAAAACTCCATATTTGGTAAAAAACATAAGGAAAAGCCACTACAAATCCGCCAATAAAAGCCACCTTGATGTGCGTAATAAATGCTTCCGCAAATTGTGTGGCTTGCACCTCAAAAGGAGGAGGAGAGAAGCACAAATTATCGCCTAGTCCAATCGCTTGCGATAAATTACAAATCGCTCGATAAGAAAAAAACCATTCTTCCTTTGGTCCAAAAATAATATTTTGAAAGACAGCATCTCCCATTAGGAATATCACTACTCCAAATCCCATAATCGCAGCAACCGATTTGACGATATGCCAGCGTAATTCTTCGATATGGTCAAAGAAACTCATTTCTGCCTCCGCAGTCAACTCGCGTGTGTGCGGGTCAATGTTGTCTATATCAACTTGGTCAAGAGCCATTTTTTTTGAGATTTTAGATATTAGACTTTAGACGTTAGATTAGAAAAGTCTAAAATCTAACGTCTAAAATCCAACATCTCCTTATGCATTAAAATGATTCCACCCCTGTGCTTTGATAGGGTGCATGTTTCCGCCTGTCGTGTGTAATTGTATACCTTCTGATTCTTCTAAAATCTCGCCAGCAATATAAATGTCTGGTAAAAATTTAATTTTATCTACGTCTTTTGGATTAATCGTAAACAAGAGTTCATAATCTTCTCCTCCGCTTAAGGCACAAGTAATTGGGTCCATTTTGAAATCAATCGCTTGCTCTTGCGCTTCAGGATGAATAGAAACACCACTTTCTTCTAAGAATGCACCGACTTTTGACTGCGTACAAATGTGAAACAACTCAGAAGCCAATCCGTCCGAAATATCAATCATCGAAGTTGGAACAACCCCTGCATTTGCAAAACCTTGAATAACATCAAACCTAGCTTCAGGCTTTAAAATACGCTCTACTAAGTACTTTCTTTCCGTTAAGTCTGGTTTCATGTTTTTGTCAGAAAGGTAGACTTGTTTCTCTCTTTCTAGAAGTTGTAAACCCAGATAAGCTGCACCCAGATTTCCTGTAATACAGATTAAGTCTCCAACCTTCGCACCATTACGGTAGACAATTTTGTCTTTGGCTGCCTGTCCAATCGCAGTCACACTAATCACTAAGCCTTTAGGCGAAGAAGTTGTATCTCCTCCTACCAAGTCAACTTTGTAAAAATCACAAGCCGCATAAATACCTTGATACAACTGTTCCAAAGCTTCAACAGAATAGCGATTTGACAAAGCAATCGATACCGTGATTTGCTGTGGACGCGCATTCATCGCATATATATCCGACAAATTCACTACCACGGCTTTGTATCCTAGATGCTTCAAAGGCGTGTAAGACATATCAAAGTGAATGCCTTCTACCAACATATCCGTCGAAACCACGGTCTGCATATTGCCATTATCGATAACAGCAGCGTCATCGCCAATTCCATACTGAGAAGACTTATTTCTTAACGGATGATTGTCGGTGAGGTGCTTAATTAAGCCGAATTCTCCGAGAGCGTTAACATCTGTGCGTTTTGTTTTTGACATCGAATATATTTACGAAGTACGATTTACGATTTACGAGGTGTATTCCTGCAATCGTGTCGTATTTCTATTTCTTATTGTATTTACTCATTGTATGTGCTAGTCCGATAGCACCGAAACTCAAACAGGCTTCTGCTGCGAAATCAATTATTTCGGGTAACAGTTCTTGCTCTTGTCTATCCCATTCTCCTAAAACGAAATTGACTTGCTTGCCTCTTGAGAATGTATCCCCGATACCTAAACGTAAGCGTGCATAATTATTACCGCCAGTCATTTGGTCAATGTCCTTGAGTCCATTGTGTCCACCAGGACTCCCTTTCCCCCGCATCCGCTGACTACCAAAAGGTAGATTCAAATCATCTAAAACCACTAGGATATTAGATTTTTCTATTTTCTCTTTTTGCATCCAATAGCGCACCGCTTTTCCTGATAAATTCATGTAGGTAGACGGCTTTAGCAAAACATAAGTACGGCTACGATGCTTAAATTTTGCGACGGAGCCTAAGTTTTCAGACTTCCAATTCGCGCTTTGTTGTGCAGCTATTTTGTCCACGACATCAAAACCGATATTGTGGCGCGTGTTGTCATATTTTGCACCAATATTGCCTAAGCCGACAATCAAATACTTCATAGGGTCGGGTTCTATTTTTTCCGTTGATGAGAAGAGTTCCTTAAGTGAGTCGAGCCAATTATTTAAGTAATTTATAATCATCTTTTTCCGCTATTTTTCTCAAAAAAATAAGTCCGTAACGACGGCTATGCACTGATTTTTTCAAAAAAACTATCGAAAAAATCTCGTTTCTAAATTTACCGAAATAATTAACACGACTCACTTTATAAAACTGATAAGCATAGACTTCGTTTGATTTGAACTGCAAATTTACGCATAAAATAACAAATCGGTACTGCCGAGTGACAATACCGATTTGTTATTTTTAAACTCAAATTCAAATTTAAAGTACAAATTCAAATTTCATTGCATTCTTAAATTTGAATATGATGCTTAAATTTAGGTTTTTTACTGCTGCACACCTTCATACATCGCACGTGTTGCTTCTTCTGAGAATGCGCCAATAATACCATTTCTAAAACGGTACTCTTTGTCACCTTGTAGTTTTATGTAGCGAAATCCGTAGCTCGCACGTGTACTGTCTAGCTGTGTTTTATAAATAAACCCTGCTGTATCATCTTGTATAATTTCAGTGAAGAAAGGGTCGCGCTTCGCATCTGTAATTTCCTCTGCTTTCAGTGCTGCTACACTGGCAGTACCTGCCGCATCAGAATAGCGAATTTGCACAAAATAATCATCTCCTTTTCGGATACTCACTTCTTGCATGACAATTAAATCATCTGTAGAAACCTGTGCACTGTCTGGCGCCATAATCGTAATCGGCACTCCATTATCCATTAAATCTAAAGCCTTGAAAGGACTCGTTGGTTCTGTTTTACAAGCCGTAAAGCATAAGATTAAAGCGAAGAAAACAAATATTTTATGTGTCATTGATATTTTTTATTTTGATTCCGAGACAAATTCCATGATTGTCAAAGAATGTTTATTTTTACTTTGTGAAGAAGAAGACAAATGTAAGTCCTTTTCTCCATTTTGAAAGATAAGAACTCGTGAAATTATTTTTACTCCTTATTCAACAACGTAAATCGTTTCACTCCAAATACCTTCTCGTCGTTTTTAACGCGCAAAAAGTAAATCCCATTGCCTGCATTTAATGAAAGACGCGTAATAGCAGTTCCTGTAGTTTCATAAGTCGAAATTAATCTTCCTTGTGTGTCAATCACTTCTAAAATTACATTTTCAGTCAAATCTCCTAAATCAACAAAAAGGTCTTTTGTTGTAGGATTTGGATAGACTCGAATTGGGCTATCTCCGTCTATATCCTCTACATCTGAGACAATAATCGTGTAACAATCAGAAATCGTTTCACAACCACTACGCGTAATAGATAAAGCATACTCCCCCGTATTTGTTGGATAAAATGCTTGATTATTTTCACCCTCTATTGGCGCAAACTCATTCGCACAATCCAACCACTGATATTGAGCACCTCCAATATTTGACTCTAGACCAAAATCAATTTCAAGAACTTCAAAATTTGATGTGTCTTGTACAACAAGTGAAATATTAAGAGTATCAGCACCTTCAGAGTCTCCATTACAAGCACTGTTTGACACGATTAAAGTTACTTCATATTCACCAGGGCAGTCGTAAGTGTGCTCTGGGTCTTCTTGAGTAGACATACTTCCGTCGCCAAAATCCCATGAATAGATATCTGCATTTTGACTCAAATTTACAAATGTAACTTCCGCCTCCTGTGTATTCTCATCTGCAAAAATTTCTTGAGGTGTAGCAAATGCGATAGGCTGAGGCTCGGTGCAACGAATAGAGTCAATATATTCTACTGTTAAAATATTCTCTCCTAAAAAGCTAATATTACCCGTCGCCGTAAGGACAGGAATACCGTAAGCTTTATCAAACCACTTGTATTCTACTGCGGTATCAATAGTTGGAACCATCGTAGAGTCAAACATTATCGTATTCTCTGTGATGATGATAGTTTTCATTTTTAAAACATCCTCAAACTCCCCATAAGGCGTCGTCAAAGAACCATATCCTTCTACCGTATTTGTACGCTCCGTTTGTACATTCAATGAAAAAGCGATACCAAAATCAGAAAAATCAAGTGTGTATTCTGAACTTGAATTATCACTTACACCAAGCTGTAAAGGAAATTGATAAACGGTATCAGGGTCGCTATATTCGGTTAAAAGAGGCAAAGAAAATGGAATATCCCCCGCATCTACTGAAGCTCCCGTCATTCTTGTTTCGAATACATTTCCGCCTTTGTAATAGTGTGTTACTAAATCTGTCAGACCAAATTCAGGGAGTTCAAGTCCATCAGAATCTAACTGAGCAATATTAACAAAGTCCGCAAATTCTGAAGCACAGCCAAAAAATATGCCGTTGGTTAAACACCAAGAAAATTCATATCCACCATCTCCCGCATCAATCCAAGTACTATTTTCTTGCCCATCAAAGTCTAATTCAGAGTAATCCCAAACAAAATCATCGCCTGTTTGTGCAAAATCAAATCCAATACCACCTGTGGTACTTAATCTAAATTCGTCTCCTGCTTCTAAAAAATCAGAATATTCGTAAGAAATTTGCGCCTCAGTATTCATCACACTGCAAAGTAAAATGAAGGCAAAAAGTAAAAATTTAGGGTACATAATTATGGTTTTAATGATTTTTACTTGAGTAAGTACGTAACCCTATTTATCTGGACATTTTGACAGGATGTTTTTACGCTATTTTCCTCTTAAAAATAGTTCCCCCGAAGTGTCGGGGCAGGCTGTGATGCAGACCATGCAACGATTTTTAAAAGAAAACTATCATAAAAATCTCTCTGTCAAATTTATCCACATAAATAGTGTCACGTACTTATCAATTAAGCAAAGATAAATTAAGAAAACCTATTGAACGTTAAAGTTGGATGACTTCTCACGTAAACACCAAACTATTTAATCCTAAGACTTGTTTCTTTTCGTCTATCTTTGCGTCTAAATTTATATATTATTTTTCCGTTTATTGAAGGCTTGTTGACAAACAAGAATTAAGAATACAAAAATAGCAGCTTCACACATGAAATTATATTTTAACGATACCCTAAACTTCCTTTCCAAACTCACGCCTCGTCGTATCTGGAATGCTGCTCAATTGGTTTCCTCTTTCTATGTTACTAAGTGGAAAAAGAAACCTGTCCAATGGGGTTTACCCATGACTATCTCGGTAGAGCCAACAACAGCTTGTAATCTAAGATGTCCCGAATGTCCTTCGGGTTTGCGCGCTTTTACGCGTCCGACTGGAAATTTAAAAGAAGATTTTTTCCGCGAGACAATTGACGAGCTTTACAAAGATTTACTTTATCTCATTTTCTATTTTCAAGGTGAACCTTATATCAATCCAAATTTTTTGGATATGGTGAAGTATGCGAATGAAAAGGGCATTTATACGATTACGAGTACAAATGGACACTTTTTAAATGATGAGAATGCTCGTAAGACGATTGAAAGTGGATTGGATAGAATGATTATTTCGGTAGACGGAACGACGCAAGAGGTTTATGAAAATTATCGAAAAGCAGGAAAATTAGAGTCCGTTTTGCAGGGGGCGCGTAACGTGGTGAAGTGGAAAAAGAAGATGAATTCAAAGACACCACATTTGATTTTTCAATTTTTAGTTGTGCGCCCAAATGAGCATCAGATTGATGATGTTTATCGCTTAGCAGAGGAAATTGGGATTGACGAAGTAAAATTAAAGACTGCACAAGTTTACGATTACAAACAAGGAAACGAACTCATTCCTACCATTAAGAAATATGCTCGCTACTCTGAAAATGAAGACGGAACTTGGGGCGTTAAAAATGAACTTTTAAATCACTGTTGGAAGTTGTGGCACTCTTGCGTCATCACTTGGGACGGTATGGTTGTTCCTTGTTGTTTTGATAAAGATGCAGACCACCGTTTGGGTGATTTGAAAACAGAGACTTTTAAGGAATTGTGGCACGGGCCAGCTTATAATAGCTTCCGAACTTCGCTATTGCAAGGGCGTGACCAAATTGATATTTGTACGAACTGTACAGAGGGATGTAAGGTTTGGGCGTAGAACGGTGGACGGTCGCTGCGCTTGACGGCTGTGCGTTATTTAGACAACTTTCTTTTGACGCGGGTGTTTTAAGGTTTCATAATAACACCCGTCAAGCGAAGCGGCCGTCTACCGTTCACCGTCTGCCGTAGCAAAGCGTCTGCATGAAAAACGAAAAATTCTTACTCCTCATTCTAGCCATTACTCAATTTACACACATTATTGATTTCGTGATAATCATGCCATTGGGTAAGCAACTCATGGAGATTTTTGATATTACACCAAGCCAATTTGGTCGTTTGGTGTCTGCTTATGCTGCTGGCTCCTTTTTGACGAGTTTCTTTGCGGCGGGCTTTGTGGATAGATTCGATAGAAAACAAGCTCTGTTGTTTTTGTTCGTTGGATTTACGATTGGAACTTTCCTATGTGCGACAGCTACTAACTATACTTTTTTCATTACTGCGCGATTTATTACAGGAGCTTTTGGTGGTGTTATTAGCGCCTTGGTGTTTTCTATCATTGGCGATATTATTCCTTACGAAAGGCGGGGAAGTGCAATGGGATTGGTGCTAACCGCATTTTCGGCAGCTTCGATAATTGGAGTTCCTGCAGGTGTGACGATAGCTGCGGCTTTTGGTTGGCAAGCAACTTTCTTGACAATTGGGTCAATTGGAGTAGCTGTTATTTTCTTGATTTACAAGTTCATTCCACCGATAACAGGGCACCTTTTGGACAAAAAAAATATGGCTTCACGGAGTCCGATTAAGACGATTGCCAATATTGTCAAAGACAAAAATCAGTTATTAGCATTAATTTTCACAGTTGTATTGATGTTGGGGCACTTTACGATTATACCTTTCATCGCGCCTTACATGCAATTCAATATTGGATTTTCTGACTGGGAGGTTGCTTATGTTTATCTTGTAGGCGGTATTCTTTCCGCATTTTTATTACCTCTTTATGGAAAATTGACGGACAAATACGGTGCGTTCAATATCTTCCTTTTTGCTTCTTTCATTGCTCTATTTTCGATTTATGCAATTACCAATCTACCGCCTGTTTCTGTTCCGATTGCCTTGGTGGTGACTTCTTCTTTCTTTGTTGCTTCTAGTGGTCGGACGGTGCCTTCTACGACTATGGTGACTTCCGTGGTGACTCCTGAAAAGCGCGGTAGCTTTATGTCTGTACGGTCTTCGTTTCGAGAAGCTGGTTTACTATTGGGTTCTTTGGCGGCGGGGGAGTTGATTACGGAGAACGCGGACGGGACTTTGGCGGGTTTTGAAGTTGTGGGGTACTTTACGATTGGGATGAGTATTTTGGCTGTTTTTCTTGCTCGTAAATTAAAGGTGGTGGGGTAGAATCAAGCTCATTGGAAATAATATTCTTCTTTTCTTGTTTGTCCATTTCCATTTTTTATCATGCTGTCATAAGTGAATTTATCAGAAGCAACATCTATTATTGGTCGTAAAATTTTCACATTACTATTGCTGAGATTTGTTAAGAAAAAATAGTACCCTTCTATTTCTTTTATTTCCTTTGCTTGAAGCATTTTTTGAAAAGGTACTATCTGTAATTTTGCGTTTTCTATCTTAGGTAATTTTTTGTAAAAAAATACTGTTGTCTTTTCAAAAAAAGTTAATTCTAAATATTCCTTCTCTATAAATTGAAACCTCAATTGAATATCTTCACTTAAAATATACACTTGATTTCCATTCTCATCATTATAAGAATAATCAGAAACTAACATATTTTCGCTACCATTTTCTATAAGTTTAACACCTTTAGTCTCATGATTATATTCAATCAATTCTATATTTAGCCAATTTGTATTACGAAACGAGTTTAACTCATTTGTAAATATGAACATATCTGTTTTAGTACTTACTTGATTTGATGTCATTAAGGTGGAGTCAATTTTTTGTTGAGAAAATAAAAATGTTGGTAACATAATACCAACTATAATAAGCAATAACTTATGCATAATAGTTTCAAGTTTGTATACAAGAATTAAAAAAGTAAAAAATCCGTACCTTGATTACTCAAGATACGGATTTTCTTATGATAAAAGTCAAAGTGTCAACACTCCAACCAAATCTTAATCGCTCGCCAACTTAGACAACAAACGTAACAACTCCACATACAACCAAACTAAAGTCACCAATAGTCCCATTGCTGAGTACCATTCGTAGTATTTAGGTGCGCCGAATTGCTCGCCTTTTTCGAAGTTATCAAAATC
>CALDUB010000172.1 GCA_937923465.1 uncultured Saprospiraceae bacterium | reverse complement strand
GCTGCCTCTTGAATGGGCGTAGGGCTTTTGTATTCCGCTTTGATTAAAGCATCGAGAAGGGGAGAAGATAAACCTAAGTCTTTGAAATCCATATAGTTAGCTTGCTTGTAATTTGAAAATTGAACTGGGAAGGCGTCGGACACTTAATTTAAATCGAAGAAGTGGAATTGAGATTTAACCTGAAGTTAGGCAAAGAGAAGTGTCTGACGCCTGTTTTTTGCTTTCTGATAACAGGTGTCCCCGACCAGAGGCACGGGACAGGCAGACACTCCCTTTTATAAATTGCTTGATAAATATTCAATTATGGAACTTTTGGTAACCTTAAGTGTCCGACACCTTCCATACTGCAAAACTACCACTTTTAAATACCAAAATGGCGATTCCTTACATTAATTTAACCTTCATTCTGTAAAGTTAATTCAATGTAAATAATCTAATCTCAATCCTTTCTTCAATTAACACAAACTTAAAATTCGCTTAATTTTTAGAAAATCGTCTGCCCATACCTTTGTCGTGAAATAAAAGGGGAACACCCTACAAACTTTTAATTTTAATCATAACCGACATTTAACTAAAAGAAACGATGAAAAAATTCTTTACGTTTTTAATTTTATCTCTTATTTCTTTAAGTGCATTCGCACAAATTACTATTACAGACGCAGATTTAACAGACGGTACTTACAACTGGACCAATGAAAACGAATACATCTTAGATGGCAACGTTTTTTTGGAAGCAGGTGGTACTCTAAACATTGGAGCTGGTACTATCGTCCGTGGTAAATTATTGCCAACGACAGGTGATGCAACTTCTGCATTAATCATCACACGTGGCGCAAAAATCAATGCAGTTGGTACTAAAAATAGTCCAATCATTTTCACTGCAGAGATTGACGATGTAAATGTTGTAGAGCCAACATTGAATGAAAACAACAATCAAACTTGGGGTGGTATTATCATCTTAGGTAATGCAAATGTAGGGGAAGACGGCGGTACGGACTTCATCGAAGGTATACCGACAGACGAGCCACGCGGTGAATACGGTGGTACAAACGACCAAGACAATTCTGGTACTTTAAAATATGTTTCTATCCGCCACGGAGGGGCAGTATTGGGAGCAGACAACGAAATCAATGGCTTGACATTAGGTGGTGTAGGAAGCCAAACAACTATTGACTACGTTGAAATATTCGCTAATAAAGACGACGGCATCGAGTTTTTTGGTGGAACTGTAAACGCGACTCACATCGTAGCGGCTTTCGCTGGTGACGACGCATTTGACTATGATGAAGATTGGAATGGCTACTGCCAATTCTTATTTTCTATCCAAGGAAATATCGAAGGTGCAGGTGACAATGCTATTGAATATGACGGTTCAGAAGACTCAGGAAGCACAACACCAGTTGCGGGTCGCATCTACAATGGTACTTTCATTGGTTCAGGTGGAACAAATACAAACTCGGACGGATTGCGCTTAAAATCTGCTGGTGCGCTTCAATTATGGAATTCAATTATCGTTCAACCTTCTGGTTATGCATTCCGAGTAGAAGATGCTTCTTTGGCTGCTTTAGCTACTTCTTCCGCATTCGCAAATAATATCGCTTTTGGTTATGCTACTTATGTACAAGATGACGAAGCATTGGCTTTAACAGCATTGCTAAATGGAAATACAGAATTGGCTGACCCTGGTTTGGCAAGTATTTCTAATATCGCAGACGGCTCTTTAGACCCACGTCCTATTAGCTTTAATTCTATTGCTTATGGCGGTGCGGCTACACATGCCGAAGGACAAAATACACAATACCGCGGTGCTTTTGACCACGGTACCTCTAGCGAATTAACGTGGATGCACGGTTGGACGGCATTGGACTCTTACGGTTTCTTGTACTCTGATGAAGGCTCGACGACATCTAACGAAAACGAAATTGCAGAGGGTTTGACCTTGACTGTACAGCCGAATCCAGTTTCGACTCAGGCGACTGTTCAGTTTGAATTGCCAAATGCTTCGGATGTTAGTTTGACTATGTTTGACTTTGCGGGGCGTATGGTTTACGCAGAAAATTTAGGTTTTCTTCATACGGGTGCGAATGCTGTTGATTTGAATACAGCTAGTCTGGCGAAGGGTACTTATGTGGTGATGATGCATACTAACGTGGGGGTTTTGACTGCTAAGGTTGTGAAATAAATTTGGGTTTTGCTTGTGTTGTTCGACCCCCTAACCCCCAGAGTGGGGGAACTTTTTTTAGGGTTGGATTTTCTGTAATTCTTAATATTAGTTTTCAGGTCAAACATACGAAAATAGAGAATTGCCACAGGCTAAAAATCAACGAAAGTTCCCCCAAATGGGGGTTAGGGGGCGAACAAGCCACGCACCCAATAAAGAATTCATTATTGATATTTAATGGCGGAAGGAAAGTAAAATCAAGAAATCCGGAAGTACTGATTTTTCTTTTCATCCGCTGTCTTTGGACTAAGAATATTTGATAATGAGATTAGAATAAAAAATACAAATAGTTGATAATCAACAACTAAAATAAAATCAATAATGAAAAAATTAACACTTCTTTTTTGCTTTTTTATCTCTGCAATCTCTATGTTCGCGCAGGGAACTATCACAGGTACGATGCTAGATAAAGCAACTGGCGAGCCATTAATGTTTGCGAGTGTTTACGTTGATGGCACTCAAAAAGGAACAGAAACAGACTTTGACGGAAAATTTGAATTACAAGTCGAAGCAGGTACTTATACTATCGTTGGTAGCTATGTGGGCTACCCAGATAAGAAAATCGAAGGCATTGTAGCTAAAGATAAAGAACTAACTTACATCGACTTCACAATGGCTGCAGACGGCGAGATGTTAGAAGAAGTAGTCGTGAAAGCAGAAATCATTGAACGTTCGGAAGTGGCTTTGTTGATACAACAACGTAAATCTGATAAAATTCAAGACGCGATTTCTTCACAAGAAATGAGTCGCTATTCTGTGGGAAGTGCAGCTGGTGCGATGAAAAAAATGACGGGTGCGACAGTGCAAGGAGGAAAGTACATCTTCATCCGCGGATTGGGAGACCGTTATTCGCTTTCTCAATTGAACGGCTTAATCATGCCAAGTAGCGACCCGTATCGCAATGGTGCGCAGTTGGATTTAATCCCTTCTAATCTATTGGACAACATCGTCACGGCAAAAACATTCACGCCAGACCAACCTGGTACATTCACAGGTGGTGCGGTGAATATTAAGACAAAATCAATCCCTGAGCAGTACTCCTTGACTATCAATACTTCTGCTACTTATAATCCACAAAACAACCTTATTGACGGATTTTTGACGCATGAAGGAGGGAGTGGCGACAAGTGGGGATTTGGGAGTAGCGCACGTGCTTTACCAGAGTTTATCGTAACCGAAGGAGAGGCAAATCCGATTGCTTTTAATCGCAATTTGACTGTCGTAGCGCAGAATGCACCGACAGAAACTTATCCAACTCAATATTTTGGTGAATTGCAAGACCGTGCAGCAGATGAACTGAGCAATCAATTTAATCCTACGACAACTTCAACACCACTTGACCACAGTTTTGGTTTCTCTTTTGGCAATCGTTACCAAGTTGGTGACAATCCATTAGGCGTCATCTTAGCAGGTAGTTTTAGTCGTAAATTTCAACATTTACCAGACTTTCAGCGTGCCAACTGGCGTTTGTTAAATCAATCTAATGGCTTGGAAAATCGCGCAGATTTAGCTGTAACGAAAAGTACAGAAACACCGACAGTAAACGGTTTGGCTGGTTTGGCTTACAAATTTGGTAGCGGACAAAAAATCACTTTTACTTCTATTTATAACCACACTGCAGACAAGATTAGTCGTTCTGCAAATGGAGAGCGTCCAGATAATATCATTGCACCTGACTTTTACGAAGGTCGTTCTTTGGTCTTCAATGAACGTGAATTATTATCTTTTCAGTTGGGAGGTGAGCACGCATTCAAAAATTTGAATAATGCAAAATTAGAATGGAAAGTGGGGCGTACAAACTCTACCATGTTAGAGCCAGACACGCGTACTTTTGAATTTCAATACAATTCTGATTTTGACGTAGCGAGTATCCCTGAGTCAAATGTTCAGCGTCCTTTCCACTTCTTCCGTGAGTTGGAAGATGTACAAATGGATTACAAACTGGACTTCACATTGCCATTAGGAGAGAAAGGAATCAACAAGTTGAAATTTGGTGGTATGCTAAATCAAAAAGACCGTTTCTTTACGGAAAATCGTTTCCAAGTAGAAGAAAACGTTGGTTTTGCAGCACCATTTACAGGTA
>CALDUB010000171.1 GCA_937923465.1 uncultured Saprospiraceae bacterium | reverse complement strand
TGACTCTTTTTTGCCCTTCTGCTATGTCAACCGCATAATATTCCTAATTTAGCATTAATAATCCGACGATTATACATCTTGAAAAAATTTAATTTTGAACAAGAATTGTAAATCATCGTAATACGATAGAATAATTTGCGAACCAACTTGACAATCTAAAAATGGGCGAACAGAGAGTATCATTACTACAAGAGAATAAGGAAATGCAACAATTCGTGCGTTCCTTACTTGATGATGTAAAAGCATTGGAATATATGCTGGAACATGATATGTTTGAAAGCGGTATCACTCGAATAGGTGCAGAGCAAGAGATGTGTCTAGTAAACGCAGATAACTACAAGCCTGCTACCAATGCAATGGAGGCTTTGGAGAAGATGAAAGACTACGAATGGGTAGAGACTGAGTTGGCAAAGTTTAACTTGGAAACTAATCTTACTCCGCACGTTTTTAAAGGAGATTGTCTGTCTAAATTAGATGAAGAGAACTCAGGTAAACTGGAAAAAATCCGTGTAGAACTTGCCAAGTTGAACACTAAATTGGTTCTTACAGGTATTCTTCCGACGTTGACCAAAACGGATATGACTATTGATAATCTCACGCCCAAGCCACGCTATTATGCGTTAATGGATGCCTTGAGTAGTCATCTGGAAAAAGGCGAAAAATTCAAATTAAATTTAGAGGGAATTGATGAGCTGCGTATCACGCATGACTCACCGATGTTGGAGGCTTGTAACACGAGTTTTCAAGTACACTTGCAGGTGTCGCCAGACAATTTTGTGCAGATGTATAACATCGCTCAAGCTTTGGCTGGACCGACTATGGCAATTGCGGCTAACTCTCCGATTGTTTTTGGAAAAAGACTGTGGCACGAAAGCCGAATTGCACTTTTTCAGCAGGCGCTAGATACGCGAAGTAGCAAAGACCACTTGCGCGAAAAACAAACGCGTGTGCACTTTGGAAAAGACTGGTTGCACAAATCTGTCTTAGAAATTTACAGGGAGGATATTGCACGCTTTAGAGTTTTGTTAGCGACAGACGTAAAAGAAAATTCATTAGAAGAAATCGCGGCAGGACGTATCCCTAAGTTACGTTCTTTGCAAGTTCATAATTCTACCGTTTATCGTTGGAATCGTCCATGTTATGGTGTATCAGATAATGGAAAACCGCATCTACGTATCGAAAATCGTGTTTTGCCTTCTGGTCCGACTACTATTGATGAAGTTGCAAATGCAGCGTTTTGGTTAGGTTGTATGGAAGGAATGGCGGATAAAGTAAAGGATATCAAGGAGCATTTATCTTTTGAAGATGTGAGTGATAACTTTTTGAAAGCTGCAAAATTTGGAATTGATACTAATTTCACTTGGTTTAATGATAAAAAATATAGCGCGTGTGATTTGATTTTAAAAGAATTATTGCCGCTATCCCGTAAAGGATTAAAAAAGCATAAAGTCGCAAAAGCTGACATTGATAAGTACTTAGGTATCATCGAGGCGCGTGCAAAAACGCATACAAATGGTGCGCGTTGGCAATTGCGTGCTTACACGCATTTTTGTAAAACCTTGACGAAAGATGAGGCGTTAACAGCTTTGACAAAAACAATCATCGAAAATCAAGAAAAAGGAATTCCTGTACATGAATGGCCTCTGCCAAATAAAGCGAGTATTGATACTTATCGTCCTGGAAAAATGCGCGTTGAGCAATTTATGGAGACGGATTTATTTACAGTGCGTCCAGATGATATTGTTGAGTTAACAGCGGAAATGATGGACTGGCGCAAGATTCGTTACATGCCAGTTGAAGATGAAGAAGGTAAGCTTTGTGGTTTGATTACTTCTCGTTTATTACTGCGTCATTTTAGCCGCAAGACAGGGATAGAGAATGAAGTAACAACAGTCAAAGATGTGATGATAAAAACACCAATGACTGCTGCACCCAATACGACTATTATCGAAGCGATGCACACGATGCGCGACAATAAGGTAGGTTGTTTGCCAGTTGTAAAAGAGGGAGAGTTAATCGGAATTATTACGGAAATGGACTTTTTGCGTATCTCTGGACGATTAATGGAACGAATGGAGAAATAAGGGATAGTTATTGGTTACTAGTTATTTTAAAAATTAAAGAATGACGGATATAGGGTAACTAATAACCAGTAACAAAATAACCAATAATTAATCAAAACTACACGTGGAAGCTCTTTCCAATCACATCAACCGAGCAAATCAACTGTTTACTTTAAATCGCTATATCGATGCGATTAAAGAAGCAAAAGATGCCCTTGCGATAGAGCCTATTAATAGCGAAGCATTAGGTATCATTGTCAATTCGTATGCCTTTGGAAAAACACCAGGTGAGGCTGTTCAGTATGGACTAAGCGCTCTTTCTCATCATCCTGAAGACGATTACATTTATTTTGGTTTGGGAGTAGCAAGCATGCGTATGGGCTTTCCTGCTCAGGCAGAAGATTATTTTAAAAATGCTATACGTCTTCAGCAGTGGCAGCCTGCTTATCATGCTAATTTAGCAATTGCACTCAAAGAACGTGGACATTGGGAAGCTGCGGAAATGGCAATAAATAAAGCTCTGGAATTACATCCAGATTATGATTTTGCGCACAATGTAAAAGCACAAATTCTAAAGAAATTAAATCCTAAACAGGCAGAAAGTAATATCAATGAAGCTATTCGCCTATCTCCTGAAAACGATTACCACTACAAAACTAAAGGGCGTCATGCTTTTGAGGAAAAAGATTATGTACAAGCTGCATTTCATTATCAACAGGCTGTTCGTCTAGACCCAATGGATGTCTCTGTGCGCAATGAATTTTTACGAACCTTAGTTAGAACACATCCAACGTACCTTAAACTTGTAAAACCATATCCTTTTGCTGATTCGGATATTTGGAAGCAAATTCTGACAATTATAATTATTGCAGCAATAGTGCTATCCTTTCAATTTTTACTTGGGCAGGGCGTATTCTCTATCTTACTTTCTATTCCTTTGATTACTGTTGCTGGGGTGTACTGGTTTGGAGAACCTTATGCTCGTTACCAATTGTTTGAGAGTCATTTTAAACAGAAGGACTATGCTTTAGCAAATGTAAATCTAACTATGCAAACGTTGATGCAGATGTGTATTATCGCTCTTGTTTTTTCTGTCTTAACAGGTTTTGTTGTATTTAAAGTACTAGTCGCGAGTAGTTTGTTGACCGTTTTATTATACGCATTTTGGATGGATAATTTGACGGGTGAGATTGCTAAGTTACATATAGAAAAACCGTGGATAATGACTATGCTATGGTGTGGATTTGCACTGGTAGTTCCAGTCTTAATCTTATTTGGAGGAGAAGAAATTGCGACAGAAGGGATGAGCTAAAAGAAAAACCGTTCTTTGACAAATTCCGTGATTGTGAAAAAATAAGAGTTCAAAACTCAAGCGAAATTTGAGCTTCTTATTTTTTCTCAATCACATTTCACGGAATTTGTCAGAGAACCAGAAAAAATAACTATTTCAACTTCAACTGGCTATAAACAGGATAATGGTCCGAATATTCCTCTCTCAATATGCCATGTTCATATACCGTAAAATTTTCGAATTCTGTAAAAATATAATCAATGCGCAACATTGGAATAGCACCATTATAAGTCGCCCCCCAGCCCCGTCCTGCTTCCTTAAAGTTATCGCAAAGCCCTTTCGACATTTGCTCATAGACATAAGATACAGGTGTGTCATTAAAATCGCCACAAACAATAACAGGATGAGGTGTATCCGAAATATGTTGTTTGACAATAGACATTTGGTCAACGCGTGTATTGGTTGACCGTCGATATTTTCCTAAAATACCCCTGATACCTTGCCATGTCTTTTTATCTCGTAGATTAACGTCTTCTTTTAAAACAGCAGCATCGCCACTAATTTTTGAGGATTCGAAGTGAATTGAGTATATACGAATCACTTTTTTATCTATTTTTATGTCGACCCAAAGACCAGAGTTCTCAGTATTGTCAAATCTAATTTCCCCTTTTTTTATAATAGGATATTTTGAGAAAATAGCAGTTCCCTTACCGTCATGCTTCTCAAAATAAGGTAAGCCTAAAAGCGTTTTTAATTTAGCGACAGTACTTTTGTATGCCGCAAACTCTTGAAAACATACTATTTCTACTGCTCCAGTTTTTTCTTCTAATTCGTTTTTAAATGCTTTTTGGTTAGCTGTATTATCTTTTTTTCGAGGAAATAGTTTTCGTAGAGAATGGGTATTGTAACTAAGAACCGTCAAAGGTTCTTTGGGCATCGGTTGCGCAAGATTAAAACCCATCAGCCCCGTGAGATGTGTCCAGCCCAATAAAATGCAACCGAGAGAATAAAGACAATAGGTCTTTTTTCGCCACAACCAAAAAAGGAAGAAAAGAATATTAAGAGCAAGTAAGACAGGATAGAATAGACCAAAAATAGCAAAAAACCAAGTCGTCTGAGGACTTATATAAGGCGCAAGATAAGCGCCAAATGTAATAAAAATGACCGCAATATTTAGACTGCGTAGTATTTGGGAGAAGAAGTCAGACAAGAAAAATTAATTTTTGGTATAGGGAATATTGAGAGAGTGAATTTATCGTTCCTTACTCGCATTTAAAAGAAACTCTTTCTCTTCTTCAGAAAGACTTTCCATTCCCTTGGATTTAATTTTATCTAAAATAGCATCCAATTTTTGCTCGTGTGATAAGTCAGAGACGCTGTTACCTTTAGGATTTGTTCTAGCTTGTCTTTGTTGTTTTTTTAATTTTGGATTGCGGTAAGCAACGGTCGGCTTTCTGCGTTCATCTTTGGTGAAGAAATTTTTAATCTTATCCAAAATGCGATTAACAGGAATAGATAAATCATTGCCTTTGCGTAACTGAACAATAAAAACATAACCCATGATGAGTCCTCCGATATGTCCGAATGTTCCGCCCGCATTAGAATTTGTAGCCAAGGCAGCTAACTGCATAATGATAGCAGCTAAAGCAATGTATTTTAAGCGTACATCACCAAGAAAAATCAACCTCATGTAATAATCAGGAGCAGTGGCTGCTGCCGCAATTGTAATCCCGAAAACAGCTCCCGAAGCACCAATTGCGCTTGTTCCAATTGAAAAAGAAGAATTTAAAGCAGCTACAAATATCAACAAAGCGGCACTTGCCAAACCTGATAATAAATAAATTGGAAGAATTTTACGGTCACCAATCATATCTCCAACTATACGTCCAAACCAGTACAAAAATAACATGTTAAACACAAAATGAAAAAGTCCATAATGCATGAACATATGTGTAAAAAGTACCCACGGACGTGTTATCGTTTTGAAAAAAGAAGAAGATAACTCTAGGTAAGGAGCTACAAATTTTTCATAAGAAGTACTTGGGAAAGATTGGTCAACAGCTAGACTCAAAATGAGTTTTAGCAGTAAAATACCTACAAAAAATGCCAAGTTGACTAATATGATACGTGTGACCATATTACCCGAACGAAATTGACTTTTTACATCTTCCCAAATCGATTGAAACATTTTTCTTTTTTTAGTTCTATTTCTACAAAGATACGCTCATTATAACTTTTTGCAAAGTCTATTATAGTAAACGCTTATCTGTCCCAACGGTTGTCATTACTATACTTTTCCCAGTAACGAATAAGTAAAAATCCTGCTAAGGCGCCTCCAAGGTGAGCAAAATGAGCAATTCCTGTATTAAAACTACCTAGTCCTGCAAACAAATCCCAGGCGATGACTAACAAAACGAAAATCTTGGCGGGTATTTGTACAGGAATGAAGAGTAAACCTAGTTTGGTATCTGGAAATTTCATGGCAAAACCTACCATGACCCCGTATACCGCACCAGACGCTCCCCATGCAGAGGAAACTAAAATATTGCCATTTCCCATGTAATGCAGTTCGTAATATTGGACAGCAGTATGCAAAACTGTAGCTCCCATTGCCGTCAGGAAATAATAAATCAAAAATTTCTTTGAACCCAAATAGCTCTCTAATGCAGGACCTAAGAAAACCAAAGTCATCATATTGAACAGCAAATGATTAAAGTTGGAATGCATAAAAAAGTGAGTGGCTATTTGCCAAGGGCGAAAATAATCTCCTTCAAAATAGAAGAGAGCGAGAGACGCACGCTCTATGTCTCCCATTAATGTGACTGTTCCTAAAAAAGCCAGAACATTAATTATTAATAAATTTTTGACGACATCGGTCAACTGAATACCCATACGATTTATATTTTTTCCACAAGATACAACGAAGCAACGAAACAGAAGGGCATTCGGTTGTCTCTACGACGATTTTTTCGATGAAGGAAAGCGGAAAATATTACCTTTGCCGTCCGCGTTAGGATGAAAATTATTTTTTCGAAATAGCGCTTCTTAGTTTCAATCTTAATTTTGAGTATTTACTTACATGGCGAATAGCATTGATGACAGCTGGAGTTTTTTTAATCTACTACGTTCCTATCGGGCGCAGGTAGTCCTTTTTTGCTGTGCTACGATTTACGGGATGCTTTGGTCTGCAGAAGCAATTATTTCAATTTCGATGATTTTTTTGGTAGTGATTGCTATTTTTCAGATTGGTTATCCTTCTGCGGAAAATCCAAAAATAAAGATTGGACTAAGAAAAAATATTCGTGCTCAACTCAAAGGAAAAAAAAAATGGTGGTGGATTTCAGTCCCTTTTTTACTGGTGCTCTTTTCCATTCCTTATACAGAAGATTGGACTTATCTTTTAGAACGGCTACGAATTAAATTGCCCTTTTTACTTTTACCTTTTGCCTTTGCGGTCATGCCGCCTTTGCGGAAACGAGAACTACATACTATCGGGACTTTTTTCGTGTTAGCTTGTACAGTTGCTGCAATTGGTGTGCTGTGGAATTATATCCAAAACTTTGAAATTATCAATTTCAACATCTCTCGTGGGAAAGCAATTCCAACACCGAGTAATCATATTCGGTTTAGTCTATCAATGGCTTGTGGGATTTTTTGTGCGGCTGCTCTTGCTTTAGAAAAGGATGTCTTCGGAACGAAAACGGCAAAATATGTTTTTGGCTCTCTAACTATTTTTTTGTTTGCTTTCCTACATATTTTATCTGTCCGTAGTGGCTTATTAGCATTTTATGCTGCACTAGGAATATTTTTAGTCCAGTTTATTTACCGTTCTAGACGTTGGGGAATTGGTTTGATAGGATTAATAACAATGACAGCTATTCCTTACTTCGCAGTAATTTACGTGCCTTCTTTCAAAAATAAATACTACTACATGAAGCATGATGTGTATAGTTATTTTGAAGGGAATGGAAAAAATTACTCTGATAGTGAACGTCTAATTTCTTTAAACGCAGCGAAAGAAATAATCGTAGAACATCCAATTATTGGAGTCGGCGCGGGGGATTTGAAAACGAAAATGTATCAGGTCTATGCAAATAAATCAGCGGAGGATGCTGCAGAGAAAATGCCACATAGTCAATTTGTGACTGTAGCCGCAGGAACAGGATTTGTTGGATTGCTATTATTTTTAATCAGTTTTTTTGTTCCTCTTTTTTATCAAATGAATTATCGAAATTATCTTTTTACTGCCTTGCACGTCATTTTCTTTATGTCCTTTTTCTCTGAAAATACTTTTGAAAATAACTTTGGACTCTCTCTCTGGCTTTTTCTATTGCTAATAGGAATGAATACAAATTATCAGAGTCGTTCCACATCTTAGATTTTACCTGTTCACGACGTTCAACGACCGTGATACTTACTCTATGACCTCAAAAGACCTATCCACATAAATAAATTCGCCACTAGCTTGTACACTTGCTGAAATAGTAAAAATCCCACCTTTTTTAGTCTTCAAAATAACCTTCTCTAATTCTTTATTTACGTCACCACGACTTTTTTCATTAATCAAACGGTCCCCTTTTTCATAAGAAAAAACCAATTCGTCAATAAGAACGGTATTGCCTTTGCGGTCACGGATGAGGACTTCATTTGCCAAATTATCACGTAATGCTGTACGGGTTACTTGTTTACCCTTTAGTGCACCCCAGGTTAAAAAGTAGTCTGCGGATTTATCCTCTTGTTGATTTTGTAGTGCGAAACGCACAGGCAAGTTCAACTTTACTTTTACATAATTTCCGTCTTGTCTTGCGGGCTCGAATGTGGGTAATAGCTCTGTCACACGCAAAGCCTCGCGACCACAGTCTCCTCCGATATCATGTAGTAAGGTTGCATTTGATACGCGTCCGTCCTCTGATACGACAAAACTCACATAAACAGTCCCTTCTACACCGTTGACTTTCGCCTTGGCAGGGTAAGTTAGATTTTGTGCAATGAAATTAATGAGATTTTTATTGGAACACACACGCTTTTCAGCGCTACCTTCAGGAAGCTCCTCACAACCCATAAAATAGGGCATTTGGTCTGCGACCGTTAATGGTTCGGAATATTGCGCTGTAAGATTTTGCGATGTAATCAGCGCAAAAAAGAAGAGTAGTGTAGTAATTTTCATAGTATTCTGTTAAAGTCTAAACTCTATTTAAGAAGTAATATGTAAAAGTAGTAAAATTCGTGCCAGATTGGTTGTCAGAGTATTGTGATAGGTATATTTTAAAATTGTAATGCGTAATGTAGTTCGTCTACTGCAGGATTATCCGCATCATCAAAGAGATAAAAAATGGAACTCGTTCCTTTTCCTTCTTTAAATAATGTAAGCATTTTGCAAAACGGCTGTTCAGAAAAACCGACTTTAGGACGAAAAATAACCATTTGTCCCCAGTCTGCGTTGAATTTTTCCAAATCTGCTTCATTTATTTCGTGAAAAGCAATAATTGCATCTTCCTCATTTGTAGCTACAGAAGTGACTGAACGCGTCACTTGCAAGTGTGGCATCGTTGTAAAAGAATTCGATTCTATGTAAGGCTCAAAGGCATATCGAATTTCTAATTTCTCTTTACGAGAACGAATGGCTGCTTGATAATCTTGATAAGGGTTTTTTATTATTCTTACCGACTTAAAATCAGACTCAACGGGCACAAATACCTCTACGCCAATGGTCTCGCACAGAGCTTCGAACTCTGGCGTAAATTCAATTTCCTGCGACCATGTAGAAAAAGAACCCATTAAAAATACGATTATGCAGAAATACTTCATAGATTGAAATTAAACATTTCGTTATAGATTAACTAAAAACTGTCCAAGTAGCGACAGCTTCCTAACATTAAAGATAACAAAATCGATAGATTTCCTAATCCGAAACGTTATAATTACCGTAATTTATGACAAGATTAACAAACGATAAAATCATCTGTTATTGACATCTAAACAGAAATTGTCAAAGAACTAAACCAACAATATGAAAATATTCCGCTTTTTAGCTTTTGCACTCATTATCACTACTTTTGCTTCATGCTTTTCAACAGCAAAAGATGTTAAATCAAATTCAAAACCGTTTCCGCACGATACTTTTGATACGCTTCTAAAAAAGCACGTCGATACAGAAGGCTGGGTAGATTATGAAGGATTTATTGCTGATAGTGTGCAATTCAACAAATACCTAGCGCTTCTTTCTGCTAACCATCCCAACACAAAAAATTGGTCAGAGGCAGAACGTTTGGCGTATTGGATAAATGCTTATAACGCATTTACAATCGAACTAATAGTTGACAATTATCCAATAGGGAGTATCAAGGATATTAAAAATGGGATACCATTTGTTAGTACCGTTTGGGATATCGCTTTTATTAATATTGAAGGTGAAGAGTACGATTTGAATAATATTGAACACAATATCATCCGTCAGAAGTTTAATGAACCACGTATTCATGCGGCAGTTATTTGTGCGTCTCGTTCTTGTCCACAGTTGCGAAACGAAGCATTTAGCGCAGCTAGACTCGAGGAGCAGTTAGAAGATGAAATGCGTCGTTTTGTGAATGAGCCAACGCGCAACCGAATTACCTCTGCTGATAAGGCTGAATTGTCTAAAATTTTTACTTGGTACAAGGGTGATTTTACTAAGAAAGGTAGCTTGATTGAGTTTATAAATAGATTTTCCTCAGTTAAATTAAATCCAGATGCTGAAATAACTTTCTTAGATTACGGCTGGGGTTTGAATATTCAAAACTGGGACGAAAAGAAAGAAATGCTGGAGGCTGCAAGTGCAAAGAAGGCAGGAAAATAAAGTTTATGAGATAGAGCAGGGTTAAGGACAAATTTTGTTCTTAACTTTGCACTCTATGCGTACGAAATTTTCCTTTTTCTCAAAAGAAATCTGGCTGTTACTCTTCTTAGCAGTGATAGTGCATGTTTTGTATTTTCCAACGGCAACGGCGGGATTTATTACAGATTTTACTGGTTTGGCTGGAAAATTTGAACGCGGTGAGTTTTGGGATTTTCTAACTTGCTTTGGTTTTCCTGCTATGGAACAACTGAGGCATTTGATTTTGTGGATTTTTTATAAAGTATTTGGTGTTCATAGTTACGGTTGGTACTTTGTCTTTACGACTTTTCATATTCTTAACGCTTGGTTACTCTTTAAACTAGGACTACAACTCTTCCGTAAATATGAAATTAGAAACGCCGTTCCCGCAGCAATTATAGCCTCGATTTTATTTGCAGTCTGTCCTTACAACGGAGAACCCTTAGTGTGGCGCGTTAATTTCGTTTTTCTGTTTATTACCTTTCTGACACTTTACATCTTACGACAATATCTTTTTTATACAGATACGCAAGACCGAAAACACTTATGGCGTCTACAAGCAGCATTTGTGTTTGGCTTGTTTACATTTGAGTTGACTTTAGTCACACCAATTTTACTTTCTGCTTTCCTCTTTTTTGATAAGATTTATAAAAATACAGTAAAAGAATTCTTCCAAGAATACGCAAAAATTGTTCTTCCTCAAGTTGGGATTATTGGTATTTACTTTCTCCTTCAAAAGATAATTTTCCGAGCTTGGGTCGGTCATTATGGTGCAGAAACACACTTAAACGTTGACCCAACTCTCATTTTTGGAAATCTTCTGAAATATACATCAAAGTATCTCATTTTCTCTCGTAACATTCCACACCAATTAAAAGATACACTTTACAGCAACTTGGATTCTCCTTGGGCTTGGGGCACGTTTATGTTTTTAGTCATTGCAGGTTTTATTTATTCTATGATGAAATGGGAGCAGTTGACGAAAAAAGCACACTTAGCATGGATTTTTGCAGCCTTTTATTTTGTTGCATTACTTCCCATTTTAAACATATTTTTCTATCACGTTTTGCATATTGAAAATGACCGCTATGGCTATTTGCCTTCTGCATTTTTATACTTACTCTTGGTTTTGTTATTAAGTAATTTTCCAAAATGGATAAGTGGGATATTGGTAGGTGTTTATTTAATTTTTAGCATTCAATTCACCTTAAAAAATGTAAATAGTTGGTCGTCAGGAGATAAAGTTTTCCGAGGACTTTTAGCAGATTATCATTGGGAAGAAGCTGAAAATGTATACGTTCTAGCTGTTCCTGATAATTTTGAAGGTGCAGGAATGTTTCGTCGTTATCGCCGTCAGGACTCTAGTCTGCGAGATGCTCTAGAATATATGTATGATAAAAGTCCACAAGGAAATCTATACGAAATCACGCATTTTAATCAACGAAAACTCACAGGAGACTTCACCGCTGAAAAAGACAGCACGGGCTTGATTATTCTTACATTTGCTTATTATGGTAGTTGGTTTTGGGATTGTAGTAATGGTACGAGCGGGTACGAAACAGATGATTTTGATTTTAAAACGGATGGAATGAAGGCTAAGATTAGAATCAAAAATCCAAAACCCAATGATGTTGTTATCTTTTCTAATGGAACTACTTGGGAAGAGGTAAAATAAAATGTTTTATATTTTTTTATTTTTATAAAAAATGTGTTTAATTTTTTGAAGAAATGCTTTATCTGAATTAAATTTGTCTCCATAAAGGCAAATTCTCACCAATCTGAAACATCTAAATAGTTTCTAAAACTTCCATTTCTTCATTACGGTTTATAGGTCTCCGCTGTCAAATTTCGTCAGAGGTTTACCTTTCTCCATTTTTTATAAACGAACAAAAAACAAAATCATGAAAATTCTCGGTTACATCATCGGATTTTTACTTCTGACTTATTTAGCACTCTGCTTTGTCGGACCAAAAGAAATTCAAGCTTCCCGTTCTATCGAAATAGACGCCCCCGCAAACGCTATTTATCAAAATGTTTCTGATTTTAAGAATTGGAAAGAATGGATGCCTTGGTTCAAAAAAGACCCTGCAATGGTCTTGACTTACGGCGACCAAACAACAGGTATTGGTGGCAATTACGCTTGGTCAAGTGAGACGCAAGGAAAGGGTAATATGAAAATTATTGAAGCTGAACCAGGCAAATCAATGAAGACTGAAATCGAATTTGACGGCATGGGAACTTCTTATGGTTCATGGAAATTTGAGCCAACAGAAGACGGAAAAGTCAAAACAACTTGGGGGATGAATGCTCCCGATGAGGTTAATTTTTTTATGCGTGGTATGCTGCAATTAATGGGTATGCAAAAACAAATGGATGCAGACTTTGATATGGGATTGGCTTCCTTAAAAGAAGTCGTGGAGGCGCAACAAGCTAACTTGCCAACTACCTATAACGGCTATGAAATTAAGTTAATTGACCAGCCAGCAACTAGCTATATCGGTGTGCGCAAAGAAATGCCCTGGGCAGAAATGACGGCTTTTTATGAAGAAATTTTTCCTGCTGCCTTTGGTGCTGCCATGAAATCAAAAAGTGAAATGCTAGGACAGCCTTGTGGCTTGTTTTATAAATGGGACGAAGAAACTCAACGCACCGACATGGCCGCAGGCGTTCCTGTCAAATCTGCTCCTGAGACCTTGCCAGAGGGCATGGCTGTCATTAATATTGCTGGTGGGAAAGCATTGCAGATTGATTACTATGGGACTTATGAAGGTACTGTAAAGGCACATGAAGCTCTAGATAAATATATAGCTGACCGCGGTTGGACAGTTGTACATCCTGTGAATGAGCAATATGTGACAGACCCAACGACAGTAGATGATGTGTCAAAAGTTTTGACGAAAATCACTTATATCTATACAGAGAGCTAGTCTGTTTGAGTTAAATTATTTTCTTCATATTTGAATTTAGTTAAATTAAAATAGCTTTTTAGAACGCAATAATTTTAGCTATTTAAATAGCTTATTACAAACAAAAAAGGCATTTCTTCGTATTAAATTTGCGAAGAAATGCCTTTTTATTAGAATGAATCGCCATAAAACGGGATTCTTATTTTAAAAACATTATATTTGTGAGCTAGAATTTAAGAGTGAGAAAAAAACGCTTTAACTCTCTTTACATGAAAAATTACATACAAGAGTTACTTTACGAACATAATTCGGTAATCATTCCTTCCTTTGGTGGTTTCACAGCGGGCTACAAACCCGCGTCTATAGACCACGTACAAGGTGTAATTTTTCCCCCGAGTAAGGATTTAAAATTTAACCGTTATCTCACGATTAATGACGGTGTTTTGGTACAGCATATCTGCGAGACCAAAGGTTGGACGCGCGAAGAATCAGAGCAAGCAATTAAAGATTGGGTCGAAGAGATGAAAGCTTCATTGGAGCGTAGAGAGATGTTGGAGTTCCCGAGTGTAGGTAGATTGTATCTGGATTATGAAGGGAATTTTCAATTTCTACAAGACAACACTAATTATAATCGCACTTCTTTCGGTTTACCAACGGTAGGATTTTACCCTGTGACACGTAACCGTCAGGTTGCTACAAAAGTAAACTCAGAGCCAAGAGAGTCCATTGCTATTCTGGATTTAGGAGGAGCACCTTCTCGCAGTAAGGTCATTTCAGGTTGGTTTCAGCGTAATGTGCCTTATATCGTTGCAGCATCTTTTCTAATACTAGCGGGTACTTTTTTCATTATTGAGAGCGATAAAAGTGCAAGTCAAGCAGGTTTAACTCCTTTTATCAAAAAGACAGTTGCCGATAACAGAGTAAACACAAAACCTCAATACGAAGATACAGAAATAGCATCTTTATATGCAGAGGATATGATTGATGACAGCGCAACAGAGACAGAAGAAGTAAATGTTGACGAACCGAAAAAACAGGCTTACGAACCTATCATAGAGGAAGACGATATTGATACAGAAGGTGCAACTACAGCTCCTAATCAAGAAGAAGGAATTGTTATTATTGGTAGTTTTGGTAGCAAGAAGAATGTAGATAGACTGGTAAAAAGAATCTACTCTAAAGGTTATGAGCCATTTACTGAAAAATCTGGTAAATTAACCCGTGTTGGAGTACGCTTTGGTTATGCTAGTTTGACTCAAGTAATTAATAAAAAAGATGATGTTGCCAGTGACTTCAAAGTAAAAGCATGGGTAATGCAACCTGAAATGCCTGAATAGTATTAATAATACTCTTACATAAATCATTAATTTTCTGCTTTTTTAAGCATAAAATATAACAATTAAACAGGATATAGACGCTAAAAGTCTATATCCTGTTTTTTTTATATGCTTTGGTTCGAAATTTGTCTTATAAGCAAAGTAGTCCTTCCTCCTGTAAAATACTTAATGCTCAACGTTAAGTAAAACCTACACAGCAAATTATGGTTTCCTTGTCACTTTGCCTAGTCCCCCCTTTGCGCAAAATGATGACTTATGGGATGCCAAAAACTACTAATACTAATGAGAAAAATAATAGCGGCTATCTGTACTTTGTTTTTTACCGTATCCCTTTTTGCGCAACAGGACGTGCAATATTCCCAATTCATTTTTAATAAAATGGCTTACAACCCTGCTTACGCGGGGAGTAAGGAAGCTATGACTCTAGGTGCTCTTTATCGACATCAATGGCAAGGAGTAGAAGGTGCTCCCCGAACCCTAACTGCTTTTGCCCACGCTCCTTTTCTGAATAATAGATGTGGTGCTGGTCTAGCAATTACTTCTGATAAAATCGGAATGGTCGACAATAGCTATATAGATTTGAACTATGCTTATCGCATAGCTTTGCAAAAAGAAACTGTTTTGAGTATCGGACTTTTGACTCGTTTTGAGTTTAGTCAAGTAGATTGGTTAAAAGCACAAACGATAGATTTTGGAGACCAATTAATACCGACAGAAACGAACCAGTCAGGTGTCAACTTTGGAATGGGACTGTATCTCTCTTCTAAAAACTACTATGTAGGGCTTTCGGCGCCTACCTTACTGAAGAGTACCTTATACAATAGTAACGAATTTTTCGGTATCAACGAAATTAGTAAATACCGTTCTTATTATCTCATGGGAGGGGTCATTGCTCGCGTCGGCGAGAATGTAATGTTTAAGCCAGCCATGATGATTTCTTATAGCCCGAATGCACCCTTTGAGTTAGACTTAAATGCGAGTTTCCTCTTTATGAATGCTTTTTGGATAGGCGGTACATATCGTCTTGGAGATAGTGTCGATGCTGTCTTACAATATCAACTAAGCACACAATTCAAACTTGGATTGGCGACGGATTTTACCTTGTCAGAATTGAGAGATTACACTTCGGGTAGTTTTGAAATAATGATTGAATATCTCTTCTTTTATGACCAAAAAGGTATTAATAATATCCGTTTCTTCTAGATTTATATCTAGTCTATAAACAAGTCTTTTAAATAAAAATCTCCCAACAAATAAAGCGATGATAGAGATTTAGTCTGGATACAATTTTGGTCAGAGATGATAATGTATAAGTTAATCATCCCAAATATTGTATTTAAAACTAATCCTAAGCACGCTTTACATAAAAGAAAAAACAATGAAAAATTGGATTTTCCTCTTCCTTATTTTAGCATCAAGTAACCTTTCTGCAGAAGATTTTCGGAATTGGTATGCACCTGATACTCTTAAAACACCAGAAGGTAAAGAACTTTCACGAAAAGAAAAACGTCAAGCAGCTAGAGCAGCCAAAGGCAGCGACTTTTCTCTTAGTGCAGAAAAAAGAAAAGCCGATGGACTCTATCAAAACTTAGGTTTTATGGGGGCGGCAGACTACTACGAAAATCTAGACGGTGTCGAGATGAACGAATTTGTACAAGTGAAATTGGCAAATGCTTATCGTCTTAATGGTCAATACGAAGAAGCCGAGTACTGGTACTCTCAGATGATAAATAATACGAGCAATGCAGAGGATTTTATGAATTATGCATTAGTGCTACAAAGTAATGGTAAGTGTGAAGATGCTGTTCGTTGGTATGGAGAGTATCTGAATAGTACAATGGACGATAAACGGGAGTTTATTACGGATTGTAATCAGCTAGAGGCTTTTAAAGTATCAAAGGATGTTTCTGTTAAGAACATGGTAGATTTAAATACGGAGGCTTTAGATTTTAGTCCTATTCAATATAAAGACGGTATCGTTTTTACATCAAATAGAGGTGTCAAACGTGGCGTATCAGTGAATCGAGATAAATGGACAGAAAGCAGTTTTACGGATGTTTTCTATGCAAAAAGGAATAGTAGCGGAGAGATAACGAAAGTAGAAGCTATGGACAGTGATATTAATGGAAAATATCATGACGGCGTAGTAACTTTTAATAAGACGGGTACATTGATGATTTTCTCGCGTAGCAATAAGAAAGGGCGCGGAACGGACGGCATCAAGGATTTAAAATTATATAGTGCCGAAAACAAAGGTGACTATTGGTCAGAACCCGTTGAATTAAACATCAATGACAAAGAAATTGCCTCTTGTCATCCAACTCTTTCTGAAGACGGCAGACGTTTGTATTTTTCTTCTGACCGCGAAGGCGGCTATGGAGGTATGGATATTTGGATGTCTGAAAGATTAGGGGACAAATGGCAAGAACCCAAAAATCTTGGACCGACGGTGAACACAAGTGGACAAGAGGTCTTCCCTTTTATTGGTGCAAAAGAAACACTTTACTATGGCTCAAATGGACACCGTGGTTTGGGGGGCTTAGATATTTTTGCAGTTAATAAAACAGACGAGTCGGACGAAACAACTTGGTTTATTCGCGAAAACTTAGGAGCACCTTTTAATACTGAAAAAGATGATTTTGGTTTTACTATGAACCCAGATGGTGTGTCTGGTTATTTTTCTTCTAATCGAGATGGAGGAAAAGGCGGAGATGATATTTATGAATGGAATGGTGAATTAAATGAGAAAATTGCGCAAAATAAACGTCGTGAAATCTGTGTTTATGATGACAATACTGGCGAACGTATCAATGGTATCGATGTCATGGTCGTAGAGACTGCGGGACAGGGGGCGATTATTGATAACAAGAGCAGCGATATTTTCTTAAAATTAAAGCCATTGAATGAGGAGAACAAAGAATTTGTCCTTACAATGGTTTCTGATAATAATGAATTAGTAGATAAACGTAACTCATACACGACAAATGATGAAGGTAATTTCCGCTACAACATTGACCCAGACCGCAATTATATCATGTTGGTGGAAAATCCTAAGTACGAAAACTTTAAAGAGAAAATATCTGGAGCAAAGTTGTTTTCAACTGACGAACACTGTTTTGCTATTACTAAAAAGAATTGTTTAGTACTGGACGGTACGGTTGTCAATGAGTCATACAATAGTAGAATTCCAAATGCAAAAATTTTTCTATTCAATAAGTGTACTGGCGAGACGACTGAAGAGATATCTGATGAAAACGGAGAGTTTAATTTCTGTTTAGAATGTGGCTGCGAATATGAAGTTATTGGTCAAAAACGTAATTTTGGAGAAGGACGTGCAGATGTCACGACTATCATTCCTGATTGTGCTGAAAACATCGCTATTGGTGTAGATGTGCCTTTGAATGCAGTGATTAAAATGAAAGTTGGTTCCCCTACTATTGCAGGAATAGATGGTTCAGATTATCCAAATCCAAACGGATATCCAAACGGAAATGGTTACCCAAATCCAAATGGTGGAAATTTCCCAACTTACGTATTTGCGACACCTAACATGTTGAATGGTAATATGCCACTTCCAAACGGGATGACACCAGAAGAATTGAACCGTTACTTTACAGGAGGCGATAAGGCAACTTATGAAGCAGGGCAGGTTATTAAATTGAGTAATATTTATTACGATTTTGATAAGTCTTTCATTCGTAAAGATGCCGCACGTGAACTGGATTATGTGTTACAACTGTTACGCACTTATCCAACGATGCATATTTCGATGATGTCGCATACAGATGCGAGAGGAAAAGACAGCTATAACGAGCGTTTGTCTCAACGTCGCGCGGAAAGAGCGATGCTGTACTTGGTGGGCAAAGGAATTAGCCCAAGCCGATTAACCTACGAAGGGTTGGGTGAAAATCAGCACGTTAACGATTGTGAAGATGGTGTAGATTGTGATGAAATACGTCATCAATTAAACCGTCGAACGGAGATTAAAATTACTAAGTTTAATAATCCGAACGTACGCGTACAGAATTAAACGTGGTTTAAATAGAATTTAAATGAAAGCTGTAATGAATGTAAATTCATTACAGCTTTTGTTTTTAGCAGCATTCTTTGCATCTTGCATTTCATACCTAATTAAATAGAACCTGTCGGATGTCTTAAAATATCTTTTGCCTCAATTATCAACAAAATTTACCCCAATATAGAAGACATCCTCTAATTAATTTGGTATTACCTCATCTCTAGACAAACTTGTTATGCAAAAAGAAATCCGTTTAGAATTTAGTCAAAATGTGGATGAAATTTACGCAGCATACACGAATGTAGACTTCATAAAACTTAAAATGGAAGCTCTGGGAGCCCGTAAGGTAGAAGTAGAGATTATTGAAGAAGGACATGAGACAACCATCAAAATCATACGTGAAGTACAAGTAGAAGCTCCTGGAACTTTAAAGAAATTCGTCAATGTTTGGAATAAAATGACGCAGATAGAAAAGTGGACAGGAGAGAAAGGTGGACCCTATTATGGTGAAATGAATATTGAAATAGCTAATGCACCTGTCATTGTTAATAGTACGATGCAGTTAGACAATACAGATACAGGTTGTGCTGTGGAGACATTAACTTCTATTAGAAGTAGTATCCCTTTTTTAGGGCGCATTTTGGATAATTTTATGGGCGAAATGACAGAAAAATCAATAGAAGAGGAGTTTCATTTTATTAGCGAGAATGTTTGATAATAAGCGATAGATATGCAAGAAGAATTAAAAAAATATCCTGTCACTATAAAACTGCCTGTACAATGGGGAGAGATGGACGCTGCGGCACATGTCAATAATCTTGTTTACATGCGTTGGACAGAATCTGCCCGCATTATTTATTTTGAAAAAATGGGAATGGATACTTCTTTTACATCTGGTGAAGCGGGACCAATATTGGGCTGGCAAGATTGTAAGTATATTTTTCCAATGACTTTTCCTGATACGGCGATTATTGGAGTCCGTATGATAGAGATTAATGATAGATTTTTGATAATGGAATCTGCTGTGTTTTCAGAAAAGCATCAACGCATTGCAGCGATTTCTCAGCAAAAAATAGTGCCGTATAGCTACAAGGAATTAAAAAGAATAGAAATGCCTGAGAGTTGGAAAGAAGGCATTCAGAATATCGAGAAACGATAGAAAGCAAAAAAGCTGCAAATGAAGTCTCATTTGCAGCTTTTTTACTAATTCGTAATTAAATTTTATTCTTCTTCCTTAATCAAAAGTTGGAATCCATTACCGTGAATATTCACAATCTCGATATTTTCATCAGCCTTTAAATACTTACGTAATTTAGTGACGAAAACATCCATACTACGTGCCGTAAAGTAATTGTCTTCTCCCCAAATCTTAGTGAGGGCTTCCGAACGAGGCAAAACGTCATTGCGGTACATCGCAAACATACGTAGCAATTGCGACTCCTTTGGAGACAATTTATGCTTCTCCTCTTCCGCTGTATCTCCGCTAAAAGTCAGAATACGTAATGGATAGTTGAAATGGAATTTACCAATATTAAATTCTTTGACCTCTTCACGTGGGTCAGGTTTGCCTTGGGTACGTTTCAAAATAGCTTGAATACGGTACAATAATTCCTCAGAATTAAAAGGCTTTGTGATATAATCATCTGCACCGATTTTAAATCCTTTCAGCACGTCATCTTTCAATGTTTTAGCTGTCAAGAAGATAATTGGTGTTTCTTTATCTTTTTCGCGGACATCTTTAGCAAGAGAAAATCCGTCCTTTTTGGGCATCATCACATCAAATATGCACAAGTCATATTTTCCTTTATTGAAGGCATCTAAACCCGCTTCTCCATCTTTAGCAAGTGTTACCTCATAGTCGTGCATTTCCAAATAAGAACGCAGCACGTCACCGAAATTCATGTCGTCTTCTACTAATAGGATATTGCTGTTGTTCGCTGCTGACATAGGTGTAGGTTGATTTTAAGTTTGGCAATAAATAATGAATAAGAGTAAACTTCTATTTATCGTCGAATATTGTTTTCGTGTGGTACTTTCGTAACTGAATTTAAAACGGTGTTTGTCTTTAGATGTTGTTTAAAGGTGAAAAAGTATATCGAAATATTAGAACTTTATCCTTTTGCCTCCTGCTTCCTCGGAAATTTCAAAATAAAGCTGCTTCCTTTTCCTATTTCACTTTTCACATTAATCGTTGCATTGTGTGCATCCATCATCGCCTTTACATAGCTCAAGCCTAAGCCAAATCCTTTCACATCATGCACATCACCTGTATGGACGCGGTAAAATTTATCGAAAATGTGTTTCACCGAATCCTTATCCATTCCTAGTCCCTTGTCAGTAATCACTACTTCCATGCCATTCCTGAGGTCACGAGAAGTAACACTAATGATTGGTTCGTCGGGAGAGTATTTATTGGCGTTGTCTAGTAAGTTATTGATGATATTACTAATATGCGTCAAATCACCTTCGATAATTGGATTTTTAGCCTGCAAATCTGCCGTTACTGTCCCGCCGCGTTTTTCTACAGAAAGACTGATATTTTGGACAGCATAAGTAATGACATCTTCCAGATTAATCTCTGACCTATTGATATTAAAGTCTTGCTTGTCCAAAGCTGCAATTTGCAATACTTTTTCCACCTGCGCATTCATCCTGCGATTTTCTTGTTTTATGATATCCGCAAAACGCTTGACTTTTTCAGGTTTTCCACTAATCTTAGGACTAGAAATACTATCTGCCGCCAATGATATTGTCGCGATTGGCGTTTTGAATTCATGCGTCATATTGTTGATGAAGTCTGTCTTCATCTCTGATACTTTCTTTTGTAAGAAAATCACATTAATCACATAAGCAAAGCAAAAAAGGATAATGCCTGTGAAAAGAATAGAACCCAATAAAGGTAACCAAACCGTTCCCCAGACAACGCTCGAACGTGTCGGAAAATAAACCATCAATAAACCAGGAGAGCGCCCCGTATCATTTTTAGAAAAAAGATTAACACGATAAAGAGAAGTATACAAGTTATCATAACCGTTAATCGTAATCTGCGAATTTCCATCCTCTACGACATAGTGATTATTTGCCATGACATAGCTCTTCTTTCGCTTTGAATAGATGCCATAATTGTAATCAATATCTATCCCTCTGTCGGATAGTTCTTCTTTCAGTGCAATATCTACATAATCCAGTTTTATTCGGTCTGCAATGGGCGTATTGTCCATTCCTTTCCGATAATTCATGTAGTTGTTTATTTTTTGAGTACGTTCTGCCGTACATTTTGAACAATCACACAAGCCTTCTTCCATTGCTCTTTCATCTACTTCTAGCAAACTTAAATGGTCGTTGGGAGAGAGATGAACCTCTGAAATTCCTTGTTGTGTATTAATTGAAAAATCAGTTCCTTCCCCTTTTGCACGAATATTGTATTCTTCTGTAAAGTAAGCTCGGAAGTATCCATTGTTAATAAAATGGTAAGCTTGTAGCTGATTCTCATACTCTAAACGCTCACTAACCTTGTTAAGTGCATCGAAAACACTGACGTCAAACTGTTGCTCATTCAAACGAATGGACGAGCGAATCCAACCGATTTGCAAGGTGATAATGCCGATTAAAGCCGCTGCCATTAAGACAATAATTAGTTTAATTGATTTTTTATTCATCTGAAAATTATCTACTCTCGTTGAATATGCTTAGTTTACCAGTGGACTAGAGTAACAAAGGTAAGTCCTCCAATTGAATTCCTTTCTGCGTTTAACAGTATTTAACCAGAAAGGATACAATGAAATATTTTGGTTTCTTATTTTTTGTGACAAATTTAACTTTTCTCCGTCCAAAAGGCATATTTACATACGAATTACCACCTTTAAAATAATTATTTATGTTCGAAAATTTTGACATGGCACAAATTAGCGAAATGTTAATAGGATATGCCCCTAAAGTTATTGGCGCAATCATTACACTTATCATTGGCTTTTGGTTAGCTGGTATGATTACACGTATGGCACGTAAAGCTATGCAAAAAAGAGGAATGGATAATACAATTATTCCATTTCTTAGTTCTTTAATCAATGTTGGTATCAAAGTTTTAGTGTTACTTAGTGTAGCTGGAATGTTTGGTATCGAGACGACTTCATTTGTTGCTATTTTTGGTGCAATGGCTTTTGCTATCGGTATGGCATTACAAGGAAGTTTAGGACACTTTGCTAGTGGAGTGATGTTGTTAACTTTCCGTCCTTACGCTGTAGGAGACTTGGTTGACCTAGGCGGGAATGTTGGTGTAGTAGAAGAAATTCAGATTTTCAATACAATCTTGATGACACCTGATAACAAGCGTCTGATTATACCAAATGGTGTTGTGACAGGAGGAGTAATAACGAACATCAGCGGTCAAGGTGAAATTCGTGTTGACATGACATTTGGCATTGGTTACAACGATGACATTGATAAAGCACGTTCGATAATGCAAGACGTTATCAAAACTTGTCCTCAGGTTTTAAAAGACAAAAATGCAGATATTTTTGTTTCTGAATTGGCAGATAGTTCAGTGAATTTCACAGTTCGTCCATGGGCAAATAGTGCTCATTACTGGGATGTTTACTTTTACTTGAATGAAAATATCAAGAAAGCATTTGATAAGGAAGGAATTAGTATTCCTTATCCTCAAATGGATGTGCACACGCACAAAGTAAATTAGGATTTATCCTGAATTATAGAAGAAAGCCGTTTCGAATTTCATTTCGAGACGGCTTTCTTTATCAATCTACGTTCATGAAATCCTCCAACAAAATCTTATCCGTCCACTCCAATAAAAAGTCTGCATTCTCCTGACTGAAACACATTGGCGGTTTAATTTTTATCACATTATGCAGCGGTCCGTCCGTACTCATCAAAAATCCGCATTCTCGCATTCGGTTGGCGAAGTAAGTAGTCTGTGCAGCTGCGGGTTCAAGCGTTTCTCGATTAGTCACCAACTCAAAACCAGAGAAAAATCCATGCCCACGCACATCTCCAATAATTTTATGTTTTTCTTGCAGACTACGTAAGCCCGCAATTAAATATTCTCCCGTTTCTAAAGCATTCGCCTGCAAATTTTCATCTTTAATCACCTGCAAAACTTCACGCCCAATTGCACAAGAAACTGGATTGCCTCCAAAGGTGTTAAAATACTCCATTCCATTTGTAAATGCCTCTGCTACTGCTGCTGTCGTGACTACTGCTGCGAGTGGATGCCCATTACCAATTGGTTTGCCCATTGTCACAATATCTGGTACTACATCCTGTAACTCAAAACCCCAAAAATGAGAACCAACACGTCCAAATCCAACTTGCACTTCATCCGAAATACAGAGCCCTCCTGCTGCACGTACTTTTCCATAAACACTTTTTAAGTATCCTTGGGGCAAGACAATCTGACCTCCACAACTCAAAATACTCTCGCCAATAAATCCTGCAAGACCTTTCCCCTCAGTTATTAACTTATTAACAAAGTTATCCACATAGTGTGCATAACCCTCTGCTGCATCCTCTCCTTTTAACTTTCCTCGGTAGATATCGGGCATCGGCAAAATATGAGTATGCGGTGGCGCACCATTTCCTCCTTTGCCATCAAACTTGTAACTACTGACATCAATTGTTCCACCTGTGTTCCCATGATAACCAACTTCAACGGCAAGCATATCTTTTTGTCTGGACCAATTACGCGCCATGCGTAGTGCTAATTCATTGGCTTCGCTACCCGAATTAACAAAGTATACGACAGACAACTCTGGAGGGAAAGTTTCTAATAATTCCTCTGCAAATCGAATAATATTTTCGTGTAAATAGCGGGTATTAGTGTTTAAAACGCTAATTTGTCGTTGTGCAGCTTTAACAATACGTGGATGTTGATGCCCGACGTGTGCGACATTATTGCAGGTATCTAAATATCGTCGCCCAGTTGTATCATATAAGTATTGCTTAAAACCACGAACCATATGAAGCGGCTTTTGATAAGAGACACTTAAACTTTTTCCCAAATTTTGTTGACGTGATGTCAATATCTCTGCAGCGTCTTTTTTTATTTTTTCAGAAAGAGAATAACCTTCTTTTTGAAAAATATCTGGACAGATACTCAACCAAATGTCTGCTTCTTCAGGAAAAGCGACTCCAGGATAATTGCCTTCATTTCCTAATAAATCTAGAAGGACTTGAAAATGTAGATGTGGCGGCCAATTTCCATTTTCTGGTGCGGGACCAATTTCTGCAATTTTTTGTCCTTTTTTGATACGCATTCCTTTCTTTAAGCTCTCTAAAGATATCCGACTTAAATGTCCATAGAGTGTATAAAAGGTGAACGTTTCTGATATTTTATGTTCTAAAATAATTGTTGGGCCATAGTCTCTTTCTATCGCATTATCTTGAAAGGAATGAATAATTCCGTCTGTCAGTGCGAATACATCGGTTCCGGCACCCGTCCAAATGTCCGTTCCTAAATGAACAGTACGCCAGCGAACGCCATTATTTCCAATTTCTTGATAGGCATCTGTTGTATAAACAGGACGTACTTCGGCATAACCGCCAATTCCAACGGTCGCCTCAGCATCTCCTAACCAACGATTGACAGTTCTTTCGAAGCCTGCAATATTATCAAAATTTGTATTGTTACCTAGATTTAAACTTCCCACACTCAAATCAAAGTCAATAACTTTCTTCTCTTTTATTTGTACAACTTCAGCTAAATCGCCTTCATTTGAATTCAACCATTTCTGAAAGTTCACATGCTGTGGACAAGCTTCCCAGCCACAAGCATTTCTAAAAACATAATGCGCGAAAGCAGGTGCTACATTTCGATATTTCTTAAGAACACTCCATGCTTGTTGGTCGCTGCTTTGTAGATATGTATTTTCTGGTTCGTGATGCTTGCTGTAGGCCGCGCTAGAAACTGTGATAAGCAAACGCGCCGTGATAAGTGAGAAAAGAACTTCAATTTCTTTTTCTTCTAAAGGAAATATTTCATGATAACCACGAACGACTTCGGCGGCGGCGGCTATTGGGTCTGGGCAATCCATTCCAGCATAAGCGCAGGCGATAGCTAATTCGTTGATTGTTTCAGTAAATAAGGCGTCACCAAAATCAATAGCACCTGTGACCCTGGGATTTGCTAAATCGGAATTAACCAATACGTTTTCTTCGTGCGCATCATTATGATTGACGCTACGGCGCAGATTGGGTAGTTTTGCTAAGGTTTCTTTTTCGAAAAAAAACCAAAAGAAGTCAGCCACCTCTAGATTATTTACATCTTTAATGTACTTCCGATTTTCGCGACTGAGTAAGGTCTCACTAGGATTCCATTTATAAGACCTGTGTGCTGCGGAGTGGTCAAAATCTTGTAAGCCTTGAGAAAGATAGCCGCAAGTTTTGCCCCAATCTTGTAGTAAAGAAGCGGTACGAGGATTCACATTTCCTAAAATTCTACCAGCTACATAGTGCTGTAAGCGAACCAATCTTATTTGACCAAAATCGTCTTTGATTTCTACACAATATTTTCCATTAGCACCTGCAATAGGATATGGGAGTTCAATTGACAAGTTCTTTTTTTCTAAGTGCAGCATAATTGCTGATTGAAAATTTATTTCATTTCTGTCTATACCTGGACGGCTAATTTTTAAAGTAAACTCTTTTCCTTTTACTGTCTTCAAATAGAAATTAAAGTCTACATCTCCAGGTAGTTTTTTTATTTTCCCTTTCTTTCCAAAATGAGTTTTAGCAATTTGCATTGCCTGTGCTTCAGAAATATTTATTTTTTCGAAATCATGTTTAGACATAATGCTTGTGTATTTTTTGCACGAAGATAAGAGTGAGAGCATAAAATTTTGTCTTTACTTCTTAATTTAGAGTTAAAAAAATACTAAACAAAGGGTGCGGAATAGGCAGTTCCCTTATTTCCCGTTATTTTTGGAAAGTAATTTGATTGTATAAGATAATTACATAGTAATAAAACACAATGTGAGAAATCGGTTTTCATACCGAGACTCAATTTCTTAACTAAAAAATATCATCTTCCTATGAAGAAATTATTCGTACTCTTCGCGTTCTTAGGTTTTGTTTCTTTCTCTGCTACTGCACAGTCATGCAATCCTGCAGCTTGTAAAAAAGCTCACAAAACATCTTCTGTAGATGCTACACAAACTGATGCAAATGCTGCAGCAGTAAAGTTGGCTTCTTTGGATGAAACTATCGAAACTAAAACTTGCGCGACAAGCGGTAAAGTAAGTTTTACGCGTAAAAACGTTTGTGCAAAAAGTGGTACTGTAAGCTACACAGATGTAGAGTACTGCTCAAAGTCAGCAAAATTTGTTAACGTTTCTCCTTCTGCAAAAGCATCTTGCTCTAAGTCTAAAGCATCTTGTACTGCTGCAAAAGGTGCATCTGCAAAGAAAGTTTCAGCAATTGCAGCTCCTAAGAAAGCATGTTGCGCAGCAGGAACTTCAAAAGAAGAGTGTGCAAAAATGAAAGGTGCATCTGCTAAGCAAGTTTCAACAGAAGCTGCTCCTAAGAAAGCATGTTGTGCAAAAGGAAGTGCATCTTCTTGCTCAAAATCAAAAGCATCTGCTAAAGCAGAGGCTGCAACTAACGGTAATGTTAAATTGATTAGCAACAAAAACTAAATTTGTTTTTAGTTGACCATAAAAGCCCTTGTAGTCTTAGATTACAAGGGCTTTTTAATTTGAAGAAATTTTCTGCAAAATCACATTTTACAGAATTATATTTTTGGAATTACGATTTCACGTATTAGCTTTGTGATGGAATTTGCAGTGAAAGAATACGAGGATGATAATTTTATATACCAATCAATCAAAATCAAATGATTAAGAATCTAGCGTTTTTCCTACTACTTAGCCTTTCTTTTTTAGCCTGTAATAACACGCCGACACCTACCGCAGTGACGGAAGAAGGACAGTTTTTTGGTGAAAAAATCACATTGGATAATGCAATGGAATTTGATAACTTCGTCGCAAAGATGGAGACTCAAGACTCTATGAATGTTAAAGTGACAGGCATCGTTGAAAGTGTTTGTAAGAAGAAAGGATGCTGGGCAAATATCAAATCAGAAACAACAGGCAAAGAGCTTTTTGTCAAATTTAAAGACTACGGTTTCTTTTTGCCATTAGATTGTGAAGGTCAAAAAGTAACATTGGAAGGTATTGCTTTTCGCGAGGTTACTTCAGTTGATGAATTACGTCACTACGCAGAAGACGAAGGTGCTACTGAAGAGGAAATTGCAGAGATTACAGAGCCAAAAGAAGAATTGAAAATTATAGCTTCTGGTGCTGCATTAGAAAACGGAAACACTACGAAACAATAATTTGAGTTTCGAGATTTAGATAACCTGATTTGCTATCCATTTTTGCATACGATTCCTTTCTTTTACTCGTCGTATCGCTTTTAAACAAACACAAACTTTGAGCAAATTTAAAGGCATAAGGCGGCTAATGTTTCAATTAGCCATTTTATGCCTTTCTTTTTTTTATGCCCCTCTTTCTGCGCAAGAACCTTACGTTGATAGCCTCATTCGTGTCCTTCCTTCTCAAAAATCAGATACGCTTAAGGCTTTTTATTTGAATGAATTGGCTTGGGAATTAAAAGTTAGTTCGCCAGACTCTGCCCGTTTATTATTGACACAAGCCTATGATTTATCTGAAAAATTAGACTACTTAAAAGGAAAAGGAGACGCCTTGAATTGTCGTGGAGTCATTGAAGATATTCATGGTAGTAGCAAGGACGCGATTACTTACTATGAGCAAGCCCTAGAAATTAGAAAAGAGCTAAATGACCTGCCAGGACAAGCATCACTTTATAATAATATTGGAAATTTATACGAGTCTTTAGACATGTATCCCGAGTCGCTGAAAGCTTTTCGTCTAGCATTGAAAATCCGTCGTGACTTAGGAGATGAAGTGCGAGAATTGCGTGCTCTATACAATCTAAGTATTACTTATGAAAGTATTGGAAATTATCCAGAAGCACTAGAGATAATTTTCCAATTTTTAGAACGAACAGGTACGGATGGAGATACTACCGAAGTTGCGAATGCTTATAATATTGTCGGTAATATCATGTCAGAGTTAGACCGATTTGAAGAAGCATTGGATTATTATCAAAAAGCAGAAAAACTACACTCTGAGGTTGGAAATGAATACGAATTGGCAGGTGCCGTCCAGAATGTTGGATATGCCTATGACGCTCTAGCAGAGGAATTAATTGAGCAAGATAGTTTTGATAATGAGAGTGTACAATCCTTTTTTAGGGAAGCCGTTAAAAATTATGAAGCCTCTTTGTCCATGACCGAGCGCTTTGAAGATAAAGAGGGACAAGCCGAAATTCTAAATAATCTGGGAGCAACGTACAAGAATATCGGAACTTTCTATGAGAAAATAGAAGATAAAAAGAAGGCAAGTGAAAACTGGAATTTAGCATTAGCATACAGTCGTCAGTCCAAGACAATCCGAGAAAAATTGGAGGATAAAGGCGGTTTGTTAGAAGTTTATAATACAATCGGAGATGTACTTCGTAGACAAAGAAAATACCGAGAGGCTTTGCGATATGCGGACTTGTGTTTAGAAATTTCAAAAGAGATAAACGACGGCAAGTCAGAAACAAATGCTTTACTGGATTTAGCGCGAGCACACAATGCATTGGGGAATTTTGAAAAAGCATACGATTATAGAGCAGAATATGACAAGTTGCGGTATCGTCGTATGAACGAAGACCAAATGAAGGATAATGAACGCCGTTTTGCGCTTTATACTGATTATGAAAAGCAAATTGAAATAGATAAAAAGAAGCAAGAAATCGAACTCCAAGATGCACGTCTCGCGCGTGAAAATATTTTTAGAAATTCGGCAATAGGAGGTATATTTGCCCTAGCGCTTTTAGCATTCTTGCTCTATAATCGGAATAGAATCAAGAACAGAGCAAACGAAAATTTACTCCAAAAAAATGAAATAATAGAGGCAGAAAAACAGCGTGCCGAATCTCTACTCCTCAATATTTTGCCCGCAGCAACAGCTGCCGAATTGAAAGAATACGGCAAAGCGCGGGCACGTAGCTACAAAAGTGTCTCGGTACTTTTTACTGATTTTAAATCCTTTACCCAAATTGCAGAGCAACTTAGTCCTGAAGATTTAGTAGCGG
>CALDUB010000170.1 GCA_937923465.1 uncultured Saprospiraceae bacterium | reverse complement strand
TGAAAATTAATAGAAAATAAATGCGTACAAAAAGCTTTAATAGCGTTTTATCAAAATATAAGGCAGTATTTTTAGACTCTTATGGAGTGATTAAAAATCATGCGGGGCTGATACCTGATGTGCAGAAAGCCATTAACCATATTCGTCTGACAGGCATGCCGCTGCGTGTACTCACTAATGATGCCTCTCGTAGCCCTTTGCTATTGGCAGAAAACTTTGACAAACTAGGTTTGCGCGGGATAAAGCCTTCGGAAATCATTACCTCAGGAATGATGGCAAAGGAATATCTGGTCAATAAAGGAAAAAAGGGAAAAGTAGCTTATTTGGGTACAAATAATAGCGCGGATTATATCAGAGACGCAGATTTAGAACCTATTTCAATCAGCAAAGTCAATGAAGCCAACATGCATGAAATATCTGCGGTTGTCTTTTTAGATGACGAAGGTTATGATTGGAATAAGGATTTGAATACGACTGTGAATCTGCTGCGGAAATACCAAATTCCAGCAATCGTAGCGAACTCAGATGTGATTTATCCTGTGTCTAAAAACAATGTCGCTATTGCGACGGGTGGAGTTGCTGGTTTGGTTGAAAATATCTTAGGTAGAGATTTTATTCATTACGGAAAGCCTGACTCTCAGATGTTTATGTATGGTTTTGAGCAATTGAACAAAATCAGAAAATTCAATCGCAAAGATATTTTAATGGTGGGAGATACGTTGCATACAGATATTTTAGGTGGTAATAAATTTGGTATTTCTACCGTTTTGGTCTTGACAGGAAACACCTCGGCGGAGGAGGCTCAAATTAAGATTAAGGCGACTGGAGTTATTCCTGATTATATTTGTAAGTCTATTGTGGAGTAACTTATTTTCTGATAATTAAAGTCTTATATGACCAAATTCACGACTAAACTCATGAGCTAAATAGAGGCGTTCCTTTGGAACTAGAAAGGCAGCATTCTTCCAAGTTCCAAAGGAACGATTCTATTCAGCTTGGTACTTTAGTGCGAAGTTTGATGTCAGAAACACTGATAACCTAAAAAATCCCCACCTACCGAAGCAAGCGAGGATTTAAACCTATCCGTTTATTCTTTATGATTTATGTTGTTAGAATTATTTGAAAATCAAGCGCATCACGCACAAACCACTCAAACAATTCAAACAACAAACTATTCAAACCATTTCTTTATCTCTTCTGCAGAATAATCTTCTTCGTCATTGTCTTTCCATTCTGCGTAACCGCTAAAAAGTAAGAACCTGCGCCATTTTGTGAAATGTCAATATTATCTTCAAACTCTCCTGAAAAATCCGACAATTCATAACTGTAAATTTCTCTACCAAGGCTATTAAAAATACGAATAGCAGTATCTCCATTTTGAGGTAAATTAAACTTAAGTGCAAACATTCCCATACTTGGATTTGGAAAAACGTTCACCTGTGTTACTTGTAAATCACTGACGACGGGCATTTCTACACCGTATTTTGCACGCATATTATCCGCATCTACACCTGTTAAATCTTCAACTACAACTTCCATATCGCTGATATCTGCGCGTTCTTCGCGTGTTGGGCTACTGTTTACACGTACATTATCGTCGTTGTCATTATCCGTGTTAAAATTGAAATTAAAGTTAAACTCTTCATTGTCGTCCTCATAATCATTACAGTGACTTGAAGTATTAGTTTCCCTTTTAGATTTCACAACACCACTCAATAATCTACCTTCGCCATTACGACTAACATTAACTTTTATCGTTTCCCCAGGCTTCATCGCATCCACACCTGTCGCGACATCAGTCCAGTCAAAAATAGGATAACCGTTAATCTCTGTGACACTATCTCCTTTTTTAATACCCATCTGGTCTGCTGTCGAATTTGCAATAGGATTGACAACGACACTTCCTTTCGCATTGTAATCAGTCATATGACGCACACCCAAAAATGGCTCATCACATTCATCAATATTAGTGAAGCGCGCTTCACTTTTTGCGATAAAAGTTATCGGTTTGCGTAGTTTTTTACCGTCTCGGACAAACAGAACTTCTGCATTATCACCTGGTTCAAATTTATGTAAAATCGCTCCTAATGATTGATTTTCGCCTGTACGGTATTCATCGATGCCATAGATATAATCAAATATTTGCAAACCTGCATTTTTAGCAGCGGTGTTATCAATCACATTTTCGATATAGCTACCATATCTATTTTCGAAGTTTAGAAAGCGCGCTTTTTGAGCAGATGGACGATGCGAATTAATGCCAATAAAGGCAGCATTATGCTTAAAACGACTGCCATTGTTACAATCTTCATCAAAGATATCACCTATTTTTTCTCCTAAATTTTCAGCCCAATTTTCTGCTTTATCAGCAAAACGTTCTGCCCATTCTTCTGCATTTTCCTCTATTTCTTCACCGAATTCCTCCATAGACTCTCCAAAATGTTCCATATCTTCACCGAATTCCTCCATAGACTCTCCAAAACGTTCCATATTTTCCTCAAAGCGGTCGCTGCCTCTGTTATGACTATTGTAAGTGTAGTAGCGGTCTCCTCTTGAGCTGATGTTACCTGTTTTTTGAAGTTCTTGACCATTACTTATATAGTTTATCACAATCTCATCTCCAGTTTTCATAGTACGTAACGCTGTCGTAATATCGCCCCAATCTACAAGCCTGTAACCATTAATAGAGGTTAGAACATCACCATTTACCATACCTAAATCTTCTGCAGTAGAATTATTAGTGATGTTAACGACTACGCCACGGTCAGTAGATGCAACATGCGAAACTCCTAAAAAAGGACGCTCATCAGAGTTGCTGTCAGTCGTATATTCATGATTACGGTCGCTTTGGCTGCCGAGTCTTACCTGTTGGGACTTACTACTTCCTTTTCTGATAAAATAGAGGACAACCTCGTCACCGCTTTGCTGAGCACGTAGGGCTTTTGTCAAGCCATAGTTTTCAGAAAACTCGCGGTCATTAATGCGGTACAGATAATCAAAAGGTTGTAAACCCGCGCGGTCTGCTGCCGAATTTTTAACTACCTTTTTGATGATAATACCATAAGGATTATCCAAACCTAAAATTTTTGCTTTTTTAGCACTAATGTCATCAGACTCTACACCCAAAAATGCCGTATTGCTATCATTCCAAGAATAACTGCGGTGACTCGTTTGGGCAAACAAGTGTGTCGAAAGTAAGAAAGTAAAAAGAAGTAAGAAAGTCGAGACCTGTTTCATTTTGTATGCTTTTGATTTGAATTTTTTTCGTTTCTTTTCAAGTAGTAAACCCGAAATATGCTGCCATAATGACCAGTTAGAATCTAAAGGGTTGCGCGAAATTAGAATAAAATCAAAAAACTTCACAAAAATTTAACCCTCAGTCGCGTGAAATAAAGTAATTTGTGCCGTCTTAGGGATAGACTTGTTTTGTTGGTCAATAGCAGACAAGACTTACAGACAGTAAAAGATTCATTCAAAAATTAACTGATGTTGAATAAGAAAATTATCCTTCTTGCTTTTTTAGGATTTTGTATTAATACCATGTTTGCACAAAAATCTTCTTACAAGATAGGTGCCGTTGGTTTTTATAATGTAGAAAACCTTTTTGATACCTTAGATACAGAAGATGTTCGAGACACAGAGTTTACACCAAAGGGGGCAAGAGCATACACTAAAGATGTTTACTATGATAAGTTGGACAAATTAGCAACTGTTATTAGTGAAATGGGAACAGAAACAACGCCAGATGGATTGGCTATCTTGGGTGTATCTGAGATTGAAAATCGTTCCGTATTAGAAGATTTGGTTAAACAAACACGGATTGCTGACAGACGCTATCAGATTGTCCACTATGAGTCTCCTGACGAACGTGGCATTGATGTCGGATTGATTTATAATCCAAAATACTTTACAGTAACGAGCAGTCAAGCAATTGACCACGAAATGTATCGCGACGACGGTTCTCGGGACTATACGCGTGATGTATTGTTTGTCTCTGGGGAATTTGACGGTGACCCATTACACATTCTTGTTAATCACTGGCCGTCACGAGGTGGTGGTGCAAGTGCTGCTAAAGGGCGTAATGCTGCGGCTTTATTGTGTAAAAATGTTATAGACTCTTTACAGCAAGCAGACCCTGCTGCCAAAATTATCATCATGGGAGATTTGAATGATAACCCTGTGGACCCTTCTGTCAAGAAGGTATTAGGAGCGAAAAAAGACAAAGAAAAAACAGCAATAGACGGCATCTACAATCCATATATTAAGTTGTATAAAAGCGGCTATGGTTCAAATGCATGGAGAGATACTTGGAGTCTATTTGACCAAGTGATGGTAAGTGGTGGTTTGGTAAAAGGAGATAAAAAAGAAGGTTATCAATTTTATCAGGCTAAGGTATTTAATAAGTCTTATTTGGTGCAAAAGTCTGGTCAATACAAAGGATATCCTTACCGAACTTATAGTGGAGACACTTACCAAGGCGGTTACAGTGACCACTTTCCTTCTTATATCTTTTTGTTGAAAGAGGTGGTAGAGTAGTTATTATCATGATTTGTTGTTATCAAATTAATCAACAATTAAAAAAGAAGCACAAAATTATTACTTTTGTGCTTCTTTTTTTGTGTGCTGAAATCTCAATTAGAGAATAGCACCACAAGTGGTAGTTATTGTAAGGTTCTCCTTCCTCCTCATAACTTCCGACTCATAACTAAAAACACAACTATTGAATTTTCGTTGGAAAGTAGCCCAAGCGGCAGAAATACGTTGGTGGCAAAGCTACTTAAAAGGTAAATCTGAGACTGAATATCTGACTTGGAAACAAGACTATTGGAAAAATTTTCTGGAGCAAATTCAAGTTTTGCCTGCTAAAGGCGAGCGTGTGTTGGACATGGGATGTGGTCCTGCTGGTGTATACATTGGATTGTCTAATCAAAATGTAGTCGCAGTAGACCCTTTACTTTCGCAGTATGAGGAAAAGATTGCACACTTTTCGGCTACTAAATATCCCTGGACATCGTTCCACTCTCAACCTTTTGAGACTTTCGAATCTACGGAGAAATTTGACACTATTTTTTGTCTAAATGCAGTTAATCATGTATCTGATTTAGAACTTTGCTTTGATAAGTTGGTTGAACTGACAAAGCCAAATGGTACCTTAGTCGTGAGTATTGACGCGCATAACCACTCTTTTTTCAAACACTTATTTCGCCTTTTACCAGGAGATATATTGCATCCGCACCAATTTGACTTGGCAGAATACGAGAAAATGTTGACAGATAGGAATTGTGAAATTTTGCGTTCTGAACTGATTAAATCAGAGTTTTTCTTTGATTATTATGCGCTCGTATTGCGTCGCCTTTAATGTAATTTTTCTATGAAGATTGAATTCCGCAGCATCGGAAAAACATCGTTTGCTTATCTAACTGAAGGCGTTTCTATCTACGAGAAACGGCTAAAACACTACATTTCGTACCAATCAGTTATCATTCCAGATATAAAAAACGCAAAAAATCTAAAGCCGCGCCAATTAAAGGAAAAAGAAGGGACTGCGCTTTTAAACAAAATAGAATCAGGTGATTTTGTTATTATTTTGGATGAAAAAGGCAAGTCGTACACATCCGAAAAATTTGCAGCTTTTTTAGAAAAGCAAAGCTTGATGTCCCACAAAAGGATAATTTTTATAGTAGGAGGGGCGTTTGGCTTTTCAGAGGCGGTATATGCACGCGCTAACAGTAAGTTGGCGCTTTCTGACATGACATTTTCTCACCAGATGATTAGATTGTTTTTTACAGAGCAATTGTATCGGGCGTGTACGATAATCAAGGGCGAGCCTTATCATAATTCATAAAGAATTAAGTCTACTTTTGAAACAACAAGTGCCTTACTTTCAACTCTGCATTAACACTGGTTAATTCTAAGATTAAATCACCATCCGTACGATTTACAAGTCTATCTTTGATATAATAATTTCCTAGTAGTTCAAAAGCAAAATCCTGATTAACAAAATATGTCAATCTAACCGTTCCATTAAACTGAAAATGGTTTGCTAAGACATCATATTTAGTCATAACTAAAGATGCTCCTCCTCCAAATATTAGTTGGTCTCCTATAAATTGTGAGATTTCAAGATGACCTGTATAGGTAGATTTTTGAAAACCGATTAAGTTAGGATTTGCTCTATCAATTCTACTTCCTGTTTCCAGTTTAAAACCAGCAGAAGGTCGCAGATAGGTACCTTTCTTATTTAATCGAATAAAAAAGGCAGATTCGAGTCGTAGGTCACCAAAAGAATCGAAGCCATTGCCTTGTCCAAAATCCTCAAAAGAATAGCTGAAATCAACCAACCAATTAGAGGTGAAAAAGAATCCCGCATTAAGCGAAACTTGAAGCCTTTGGGCATTACGTTGACCTATTGGATTGAATGACCGTTGAATGCCAAAACCATAATAAAAATTACGGACGAATAAATAGGTGTCTTCTAATCTAGGAAGGCGCGTTTTGACAGGGCGCTTAAAGTTGCTTAATAAACCAATATTTGCGACAACATTTGGCGCGTTAAAAAGTCCATTAGAATGATAAAAAGGTTTAGCGAAACTCAACTCAAATGCAAGATTTTCTCTTAAAAAGAAGTAAGCACCAGCACCGACTTGTGCTTTGAATTGATTATAAAAAATACTTGTGTTTTGTGAATCTCCGAGGATAGATAATTGCATTTCACCGAATAAGCCAAGACGTTTATTAGGGAATGGATAAAAACGGTAAAAGCTGGAGAGTTCAGATAGAACATCGAAGTTATTTTCTATCTCGAGTGTAAATAGGTTTTTTCTGTGATTATCATTGAGTTGAAAGGACAATTTTGCTCCCACCAAGTTGCGTTTATTCAAAAATAATCCTGCTTCCGTTTGAGCAGACAAGAAATGATTGGTTTCATTTGTCCTCACATTTGTTGACAGTGCGCTATTAGAAAATACTTTACCACTCATTAATAACATACCTTTTTCGGTCTGAGCGTTCGAATGAAAGGAATATAATAGGTATAAGGAGAGTAAAAGTGCTTTTTTCATATTAACGAGATTTTTTATTTTATTTTTATTGAAAAATAAAGTATAAATACATTTTAATTTTTATCTAATAGTTTGATTGTCAGTGTTTTATATTAATTTTTTGACGAAAAAAAGCAAAAGGAGGGGGTAAATCTGTGACATTTTGCCGAAAGGCATACTTTTTGCACACTTTCCAGTATATTCCCCTCACTGAGTATTTCCCTCACACTCTTTATACCTCCCAAAATGAGCTACACAACTATTTTACACCTTCCCGATTAATATAATTTTTATGATTATTTGGCGTCTAATTACTGAGTTCGGCATTAGTGATAATTTAAATCCAAGAATTGTTGCAGAACTAAGGACTATGAATAAAATTACTTTTACCTTAATGGTATCAGTATTTACATTAATTGGTTTATTCTATTATGGTACGGGGGACTGGCAAAATGCTTTGACCGCATTATCTGTAGGTGCTTTATTATTTATTCCCTTGAGTTTCGTTTTATTGGGTTATAGAAGATATTTAAACGAAGTATTTATATTTACATTTTATGCCATGCTATTAACTTTGGGGTTAATAATGGGCAACGAAGCAAATATACACTTTGGCATAATGCTTATACCTGTTGCTGTTCGTATTTTTTTGAAAGGAGAACGAGAAACTTTTTTATCTGTCATAGCATCATTGATAGGACTCGTTCTTTTGCTACTTTCTTATAAGTTTTTTCCCCCTTTGATGAGTCATCCTTTTCCATTCTTGACTTCGCTCATTTCATCTTTAACCGTTGTGACAGTATGTGCATATTTGTTCAAACATTATAATGATGAGGTTCAATATCGTAATGGTGTTATGTTACAGCAAAATAAAATCCTTAAAGAAAAATCTCAACTAATCGAAAATAAGAATCTTGCATTGACAAATGCTAACGAGCAAGTAGAATCTACTAATCAAAAAATGCTAACTGAAATAGCAGAGAGACAAAAAATAGAAGAAAAACTAAGGGAGGTGAATGCTGATTTGGGACAATTTGCGGCTATGGCTTCGCATGATTTAAAAGAACCATTACGGACTATTAACAGTTTTTGTGGTCTTTTACAACGTAGCATGAAAGGAACAGAAAGCAAAACAGAGGCAGAATATCTTTTTTATATTTCGGATGCTTCCAAGCGAATGACAGGCATGTTAGAGGACTTAATATCTTATGCGCGTGTAGGTAAAGACATAAATGGTAATTTAAAATCTGTTGATTTAGAAAATGTTTTAGTCGTAGCTGAGAATAATTTACGAATAGCTATACTTGAGAAACAAGCAAAAATAGATAGCGTACAGCTTCCGACTGTTTTAGGTGAGTTCACACACTTTTTGCAGTTGTTTCAAAATCTTATCTCTAATGGCATTAAGTTTCAGAAAGAAGGCGTTACACCGGTAATTAGGATTACCTGCGAGATTTTAGAAAATGAATGTCTAATCTGCATTGGTGACAACGGAATTGGTATCTCCCAAGAGTATCAAGAGGCTGTCTTTGAGCCTTTTACACGTCTGCATACGAGAGATAAATTTGAGGGGTCTGGCATTGGTTTGGCTACTTGTCGCAAGATTGTTGAGCGTTATAATGGTAAGATTTGGGTTTCTTCTGTATTAGGAGAAGGAACGGATTTTTTCATTCGGTTGCCTTTAGCTAGTTTTGAAACGGAGGTCGTAGAGACTTTACTTTTGGAGAAAGCTGTATCGTAAAGCTCTTGTAATTTTAAGCACATAAATCTTAATTCTTTTCTTTTTACTTACCTTTGAGCAAAACATAAAAAAGGTAAAATGAAAAGAGAAGAGAAAGCTAAACACATACATAAAATATTAGACGAGTTATATCCAACAACTCCTATACCACTTGACCATAGTGACCCTTATACATTATTGGTAGCGGTTCTTTTATCGGCGCAATGCACAGATATCCGTGTAAATCAAGTGACGCCTGCCTTGTTTGAATTAGCAGATAATCCATTTGATATGGCTAAGCAAGATATTGATGACATCAAAGCTATTATTCGTCCATGCGGGCTTTCACCACGCAAGTCTAAAGCTATTTCTGTCTTGTCTCAAATGCTTGTCGATAAATATGACGGAGAAGTGCCACAGAGCTTTGAAGCGCTAGAGGAGTTGCCTGGAGTGGGGCACAAAACAGCTTCGGTTGTGATGTCACAGGCTTTTGGAGTGCCAGCCATGCCCGTCGATACACACATACATCGATTGGCGTACCGTTGGATGTTGTCCAAAGCCAAGAATGTGGAACAAACGGAGCGAGATTTGAAAAAACTCTTCCCCAAGGAGTCTTGGAATAAATTACATTTACAGATTATTTTCTTTGGGCGAGAATATTGTCCAGCACGCGGACATGTCCCTGAGGATTGTCCTATTTGTAGTAAATATGGACGAAGAAGTATGTTTTCGGAATGATAAAAAAATAACGGGTACATTAAAAATGTGCCCGTTATTTTTTTGAGTTTTTAATACAATTGGACTTTGGACGAAAGATGCTGGACGTTAGATTTTAGACAAAATAATCGAAATGCAGTAAAAATAACCTGTTTAAATATTTGATTTTCAAAGTAATACGATTACTGTTATATTATATATGTTTGAGTCTAAGGTCTAATATCTTCTGTCCAAAGTCTAAAGTCCAAAATACAACTACCTATTCAATAATCGTAACCTTTCCAACACGTCTATTACCACCAGTTTCAATTTCTACCACATAACTTCCTTTTGCAATGCGCTGAATATCAATACGTTGCTCAATATTAGTTAAACCATTTGTATTGAATTTTTGAGTAGAAATCAACTTCCCATCCAAGGAATAAATATTAACTTGATAGTCTTCATTTATCTCATTTTCAAAAGAAATGATGAAATAATTCTGAGCTGGATTTGGGTAAATATTCAATGGAGCATCTTTTGTATCTACATTATTAATCGCAACAGTCGGTTCAGATAGGGGAGATTCCCACACGCCATTACCATGCGTCGCTACGCGCAGTTTCCTTCCGCTGTCTTGTATATCCAAATGTACCGCCAAGATAGCACCAGGCAAGCCTGTTTGATAGGGTTCTGCAATAGCATTTTCCATGTCATCAGCATCTTTGATGATATAAACACCTAAATCATTGGCTATATAAGCGGTCTGAGGAAAATCAGGGTCAAAAACAACGCTATTAGTTGGTACGTCAGGTAATCCATTTATAAACGCTGCCCAGTTTGCTCCGCCGTCAGACGTGTAATATAAGTGCGCTGTCCCAAAACCTGAAAAAGTACAAAACGCTTGTTGATTATCAGTAGGATGTAAAGCAATATCGGTACACATTCTATCTGGTAAACCTGTCATTTGTGTCCAGTTTTCACCCGCGTCCGTACTTGCAAATACTTTACTTGGTTCTGGATTACTGATAAAAGGGTTGGCAACGGTTGAGATATAAATTAAATCATCCGTTTGAGGGCTAATGCCAATCGTGACGATAGGATTGAGACCGTCAGGGAAATCTGTAGAAGTAGACTCCCATGAATTGCCGCCATTTGTGGAACGGAGAAGGTGTTGTGCTCCTGCATAAATAGTATTAGGATTTACTGTTGAAATTTCGATAGGTGCAATGAAGGTTGTGTATTCATCATTTGCTTGATTTGGAGCGATATAATTGAAATTTAGACCACCATTCGACGATTTACGCAGTCCTAAATATTGTGATGTACCATACATGACAAGAGGATTGGTCGGATGAAAAGCAGCACTTCCACCGTCTCCACCAATAACTCTACTCCAAGAGTCACCTCCTAGATAGATTGCCGTTGCGTTGTCTTGCATGCCACCAATTGCGCGGTCTTCAGAAACATTTGAACTACTAAAATTAGCATAGAACTGCTGCGTTTGATAACTGCCATTACGCCCTTCCCAGTTTTCTCCATTGTCAGTCGATACGAAAATACCACCGTCAGTAGCTGCAAAAACAGTATTTGCCTGAGTTGGATGCCAATAAACGGCATGAATATCAGCATGCACATAGTTACCTGGACCCTCTGAACCACCAACAGGAGTTAGACCAAAATCCCAGTTATACCAATAAGATTTTTGATTTAAAGAAGTACCAGAGTCCGTCGTTTTATACAAATCCACACCAACCCAAATAGCCGTATTGTCATCTGTCGGGTCAATCGCAACATCATGTGCATACCAACCTTGGTACTTTGGAACATCTTCAGAGCTCACATTATTCCAAGTTATACCAGCATCTGTAGATTTGTATAAACCATAGTTATTTGTACCGTCAGAGTCAGCAGCAGACAAGTACATAATATTCGAGTCTCCTTCGTAGATTTTGATGCGGGCTTTACCTGTATAACCTCCAGGGGCATTTGCGATAGGAGCAAAATTGACGCCGTCTTCTGCTTTGTAAATACCTGATACCGCATTTTGGTAACTTCCAACAGTCACAAAAACATTGTCAGGATTATCAGGATTGATAGCTAAGTGCGAAGTCATAGGCAAATCAAGAACAAGACTCCAATTTGCACCCGCATCTGTTGTTCTGTATAAACCTTCAGATGTTGCCGCGTAAATGATATTTGAATCATCGGAATTGATAACAATATCTGACACACCCGTCAAGTCTTGATATTCCCAATCTAATGATTTAGACCAAGTCGTACCACCGTCAGTGGATTTTAATATTCCGATGCCATAGCTACCTCGTGTAAAGCGATTGACAACGCCTGGCATCGTAGATTGATTATTATAAACTTCACCTGTACCAATGTACATAATATCTGAGTTACTAGGGTCTATTGCAATCGCAGGCACTCCAAGGACAGGGAAATTTATATTAATCCTTTCCCAACCAACATAGCCTTGACCAGCTGTAGTTGTTTTCCAAAGTCCGCCACTGGCACTTCCAGCAAAGATTGTATTTTCTTCGTCAGGATGAAAGGCGAGACAGAGTGTTCTACCGCCGATGTTCATGGGACCTAAAGCTTTCCAGTCTGCTTCTTCATCTCGTTGGGCAGCAGTCGCATGATATTCTTGATAGCTCTTTTCCCAGCTTTTAGTTTTGATTTTTCCGTCAGGATAAGCACGCGTATACGCCCAGAAATCTAATGAAATTCCTGCGCCACTTTGTTCTTCAGGAAGTAGATTAGAATTTTTTTCATGATTGTCCTGACACGACAGTAGGAGAGTAAGCAGGCAAAAAGTTAATAGATATCTCATGTTACACTGTTTTATCGTTACGTAGTTTAAATTATTGTTTTCCGTCAAACCGTCCTGTGCAGCGGGACGGTTTGACGGAAAACCTAAATTATTACCCGAAGGTAATTTACACACAGTAAAGAAAAAAATGGGAACTTTGTTTTGGATTATCTGCGACAAACAAAAAAGGCATACCGAAATTAATCGATATGCCTTTAGTGTATTCATTTCTGAAAAGGTGAAATTACTTTCCTCCGTCCAGTTCGTCTTGTAGTTTTTTCAACTCATCCCATTTACCTGCCGCAGCCAAGCCTGACTGTTGTGGCCAGCTTCCTGGCTTGTGGATGCGGTAACGTGGTCCCGCAGCATCTAAGATAGCTTGGATTTCAGAAACTTCAGTTTCAGCCAATTGTGCGAAAGAGTAAATGCCTTGAGCATTTAACAAGCCTTCGATTTTTGGTCCGATACCTTCGATTCTAGTTAACTTATCTTTCTTGTTCGTTCCTTCGATGTTACGACGGTTAACAATTTTTGCCTCACCACGGTTACTCGTTTCGCCGACTAAAGATTTAGACAATTCAATAGAGTCCATGTTTTGCATCATCGTTTTCAAAGAGTCAAAGTCAATTCCTTTGACAACTTCTACTTCCTTGATAACTTCTACTTCCACCTCTTTGATGACTTCAATTTCGCGGATAACTTCCACTTCTTTGATGACTTCGTAAGGAACTTCCTTGATGACTTCTACTTCTTTGATGACTTCTACTTCTTTAATCACCTCAACAGGTACTTCTCTAATCATCTCGACTTCCTTAATCACTTCATAAGGAACTTCTTTGATGACTTCGACCTCTTTGATGACCTCAACTTCTTTGATGACTTCAACAGGTACTTCTTTAATCATCTCAACTTCCTTGATGACTTCGACCTCTTTAATCACCTCGACAATTACTTCTTTGATGACTTCCACTTCCTTAATCACTTCCACAGGCACTTCTACCTCTTTGATGACTTCTACCTCTTTAATCACCTCCACTTCGTTGATAACTTCAACTTCTCTAATCACCTCGACCTCTTTGATGACTTCTACCTCTTTGATGACTTCCACTTCCTTAATCACTTCAACAGGCACTTCGCGGATAACCTCTACTTCTTTCAATATCTCAACAGGTACTTCCTGTATAACTTCTACTTCTTTAATAGTTGCTACTTCCTTGATGATTTCAACAGGCACTTCACGAATAACCTCTACTTCTTTAATAACCTCCACTTCTTTGATGATTTCAACCACCACTTCCTTAATAACTTCTACTTCCTTGATAACCTCCACTTCTTTGATAGTTTCAACAGGAATTTCACGTACAACCTCTACTTGTTTGATTACCTCAATTTCAGTAGGTTTCGCTTCTAATTTGCGACGTACAGCTGCATATTCAGTTTCCAAAGTAGCAAATGCAGTTGAGCGGTCTTGCAATTGAGCAGAGTATGAAATCTTTTCGTTCTCAATCTCAGACATACTAGCCTCCAAAGTATTGTACTTCGCAGTCAATTCTTTTAATTGATTTTCACGTTCAATAAGAAGGTTGTTTCTCTCTGTCAATGCTGCATCAAAACGATTAAACTCCTCATTACGTGAATTATACTTAGCTTCTAATGTAGAAAGTTGATTTTCCAAATCAGACTTGCGTCCTTGTAAAAGAGTGTACTTAGAGTCAAAAGCCTTCGCATCTAAAGCATACTTGTCGTGTGCTGTTTGCAAAGAACCATAAGAGGTCTTACTTTTTGATAACTCTCCATTAAGGGACTCAATTTGAGAGTTTTTGTACATATTAGCGAGCCACCAAGTCAATGCAACTAAGCCCAAGCCAAAAATAAACGGATAAAGAAAACAGAGCATAATGAATATTATTTAGACCTTACACCCCATTTTGGGGTGCAAGTTTTGGTTTATTTTAATTAATTTAAACTGTTGAAAATCAGAAAGTTAATCTTCCTTTAAGATGATTTCAACACGACGGTTCTTTTCACGACCAGCTTCGTACTTATTGTCTTCTACTGGTTTTGCTTCACCAAATCCTACTGCCGTCATTTTGTTGACAGAAACACCACCACGAGCAACGTAATCTCTTACAAATTCTGCACGTTTACGTGATAGACGTTTGTTGTATTTATCTTCTCCTTGGCTATCTGTATGACCACCGATTTCGAGACTACTACTTTCGATACGGTCTAAGAAGTAAATCATATCTGCGAAATCTTCTTTCTGGTCTGCATCTAAGTTTAACGTCTGGTCTCCAGAGTCAAAGTAAAGTGTTAACGCATTGCCTACAATATTGTTACGGATGCGTTCTAAACGAGAGTCCACATCATCTTCTGCTACTTCTACAAAATCAAAAGATATACCATTAGTAATGTATCCTTCTTGGAAATTATCAGCATTAGCGATTACACCGTCTGTTGTCAATTGACTAGCACTAACTCCTAAAGCTTCCAACTCTTCTTTAATTGTATTTGCACGAGCAAAACCATAGTTAGGAAGTAAATCAGGCTTAGCCTCATCTTCTGTATAATATCCTGTTATTGTCAACACTTTATTAGTGTTGTCTTTTAGGTAAGCAGCAGTCTCGGAAAGAGAGTTGCGTAATTTGTCACTAGCACCTTCGTAGATAGCCGTTGACTCGGGGAAGCGGAAGAAACCATCTGCCGATGTTTTAAATGTACCGTCTTGAGCTGAAAAACCTAATACCTCGTTAGGTACGACCGTTTCTTCTATTACTTCTGTTACTTTTTCGTTGTCATCACAAAAATGATTTCTGAGAAGGTAACTTCCAATAAGTAGCCAGAGTAGGAGTAGAATTCCTACAAACCACATTAGACCTCTTTTTTCCATAGTAGCTGTTTTTTAATTACAAAAATGTTAATCATACTCCTGTTAGGTATGATTGGGTTTAGAATAAAAACGGTAATTTCTCAGTCGAAAATGAATGGAAAGATAAATTAATGTGCAACTCGTATGTAATGATAAAATTTGGCTCGTAGCCTGATAAAAAGTACACAAAAAATAATCGATACTTCGACTAATTAGGGGGAGTGTTGTGTGTAGTTTTCCCCTCAATAGTTGTTTTCGTTTTATTTGACGTAAAATAACATTAAAAGACACCAAAAAAATAATTTTTAATTAAAAAAAAATAAAAAAAGTATACTTTTCTATAGATTTAAGGGGTAAAAGAGTCTGAAAAGAGGTTTTTGTGCAAGAAAAACGAAATTAAATTTTACTAATTCAAAAAATAGAGTATATAAAAAAGAGCCTTACCTGCAATCTTGCAAATAAGGCTCTTTTATGTATGTAATTGTGTCTGTTTACTTATGTCTAGAGTAAATCTATTATCGAATTTCTACTAATTCCGTATCAAAAATTAAGATAGCATTATTGCGAATTCCATTGCTAGGATTTGCACCGTAGCCATATTGAGAAGGAATAATTATTCTTGATTTTTCACCAACACGCATGTTTTCTAATCCGTTACTAAAGCCTACAATAACTCCAGTCATACTGAATTCAGCTGTACTAGTACCTTGAGTTTGGTCAAAGATTTCACCGTCCAAATAAGAACCTGTGTATCGAACAACTACAATGTCACTTGATGTTGGCATATCACCAGAACCTTCTATTTCTTGTACTAGAAATACACCTAAGTCAGTTTCTGTTGCTACAAGATTATTTGTCTCTATGTAACTCAATATTTCTGGACGGTCATCAACTGCAGAGATAGGAGTAGCAGTTTCGTCATTACATGATGTCATACATAAAGTAAAAACACAAAAGAGTAACGCAAATTTTTTCATTGTTTCAGTTTTTGAAGTTGTTTAATAGCTTATTAGACAACTTCTGTATTAAAATCGACTGCAAAAGTAAGTTTTCCTTAAGAATTAAATTAATAAATTCAGAAAAAAGAAGAGGAGCAAATGTTCAACGACATTTGCTCCTCTAATAAAGGAAAAAACAGCCACACAAGTATCGGGTATAAGTTATGAACCCCGATGAAAAACATGTTTAGGTTAGCTGAGGTAGTTCAGTAATCTCCTTGCTACTCTCCTCCGAGGAGGATTTCGAAGCGGACAAGTCAACGCTCTTGAAGCCCGCCCTAGATACCCCAAATCTTGGCCTAATAATAAAAGTATCGGTTCAAACTTTTTGATACTCATGTGGTGTATATCTTAGTAATGTTTTTTAGAGGGAAAAGTTGTCCAAAAAACATCCGAATGCAAACATCGCACATATTTTTATTTTTAACAAACATTAAAACAAATTAATTACGAAAAAAAATCTATTAACTAACGGTTGAAAATTTCTACCTTTGCGAAAATTTTAAAAACTGAATAGATTGATTCCATGCTTTAATAAAAATGGATAGACACAAGGACTAACTTTTGTGTTTAAAGAAATCTAATATCTAATGTGTTTAGTCTAACGTCTAATTTACCTATGAAGTTTCTTTTTAAAAACGCGACAATTATTGACCCCAATAGTAAATACAACGGTAAAACCACCGATGTATTAATTGAGGATGGAAAGATTGTTGAAATAAAAAAGAAGATTGAAGCGGGGCAAGCTGAAATCATACAAATTAAAGGAATTTGTTTGTCTCCTGGTTGGGTAGATGTTGGGACGCAAATCTGTGACCCAGGTTTTGAACATCGCGAAGACCTAGAGTCTGCTGCGGCTGCGGCTGCAGCTGGTGGTTTTACGAGAATATTGGCACAACCCAATACTTCTCCAGCTATCCAATCTAAGTCTGAAGTGCTTTATTTAGAACAAAGTACAAGAGATTTTCCAGTTACTTTCCAAGCTATTGGAGCTCTCTCTGCGGATTTAAAAGGAGAGAACATCACAGAGATGTCAGACATGAATGCGGCGGGCGCGATTGCTTTTTCTGATGGTGACAAACCTGTACAATCTACGGGACTTTTAATGCGTGCCTTACAGTATGTGAAAGCGTTTGACGGTATCGTTATTAATCACCCACATGACAAAGATATCGCAGGGAAAGGACAGGTCCATGAAGGGTATGTCAGCACAACATTGGGGTTAAAAGGAATACCTTCCTTGGCAGAAGATTTAATGGTGCGTAGAGATATTGCATTAGCAGAGTACACAGACTCTCGCTTACACATAGCAAACATTAGTACAGAGGGAGCCGTAAAAGTAATCAAAGCAGCAAAGAAGAAAGGCATTAAGGTGACAGCTTCTGTGGCAGTAATGAACTTAATGTTTGACGATGAAAATGTGGCTAGTTTTGACCCAAATTATAAAGTTTTACCACCTTTACGCGAGAAAAGTGACCAGAAAGCCCTCATTAAGGGTCTAAAGAGCGGAACTATCGATTTTATTAGTTCTAATCACACGCCTTGGGAGGCAGAAAGTAAGTCGTTGGAGTTTTCTTATGCAGAGTTTGGTGTAATTAGTTTGCAAACGGCATTTTCTTTAAGTAATACATACTTAAAAGGCTTCTCTGCTGAAGAATTGGTACAAAAATGGTCTTTATCACCAAGGAAAATCTTTGGACTTCCTTCGGCAACTATACAGGTAGGAGAGGAGGCAGAATTAACAGCCTTCCTTCCAACTGAAAAATTTACTTTGACAACGTCAAGTAATTTATCAAAATCGAAAAACACACCACTATTGGATACCGAATTAACGGGAAAAGTAGTGGGAATTTTCAATAAAAAACAATGGGAGAGAATATGAAATAGGAAATATGAAATATGAATGCTAAATTATTCATATTTTATATTTTATACTTCATATTTTTTTTATAAAAACAATATGGGATTATTAATTTCTTACGCAATTTTATCTATCGCTTTTTCATTTTTATGCTCGATTCTAGAAGCGGTTCTTTTAAGTGTAACGCCTACTTACGTAGAAATCGAAGCACAAAAAGGCACTGCAAAGGGATTGGCCTTAAAGGAAATGAAAGCAGATATTGATAGACCTTTATCAGCTATATTGACACTGAATACAATTGCACATACAGTTGGTGCGATGGGCGTTGGTGCGGCTGCAGCTACAATTTGGGCAAATAGTGCTCCTTTGTTCACTGTTCCAGGTTTAGATATTCCAGTGACACCAGAGGTTGTTGTCGCTGTTTTGATGACATTGGCAATTCTTCTATTGTCTGAGATTATTCCTAAGACTATTGGTGCGAGTTATTGGAAGTCATTGACTGGTTTTACGGTTAGTTCCATTAAAATTATCATGTTTTTGTTGACGCCATTAGTATGGGTCAGTCAGAAAATTACACAACTATTGAAGTCGCCAGGTCATGGTAGCGTATTGTCTCGTCAGGACTTTGCAACTATGGCAGACATCAGTGTAAAGACAGGTGTGATTAAAAAGGGAGAAAGTCGCATCATCAATAACTTGCTGACATTCAATACAGTACAGGCAAAAGATATCATGACTCCTCGAACTGTAGTGCAAGCTGCGGCAGAGAATATGGCAATTGAAAAGTTTTACGATGCACACGAAAATATTCGCTTTTCTCGTATTCCAATCTTTAAAGGAAACAAGGACTCTATCAATGGTTTTGTCTTGAAAGATGAATTGTTAGATAATATCATCAAAAAGAGAGGTGCTTCGCCTTTGAGTTCGATTAAACGTGACATTATGATTGTCAACGAGCTGATGTCTTTGCCTGATTTGTTTAATCAACTCATGGAAAAACGCGAGCATATCGCCTTGGTTGTTGATGAATTTGGCGGTATGTCAGGTATCGTGACTATGGAAGATGTGATTGAAACTTTACTAGGTTTAGAGATAGTTGACGAGTTGGACGGCATTGCAGATATGCAAGCCCTAGCACGCAAGAATTGGGAGAAGAGAGCTAAGATTTTAGGTATATTGGGAGATGAAGAGAAAGGAGCGTAGGTTCCTGGAAATTACCAATTACAGCAAAAAAAAGTGCCCTTGTGTCGCAATTCAAAAGTAATTTTACTCACGAATTGTAACACAAGGGCGCTTTTTTTGATGCTTAATGAAATAACTTAGTAGAGCTTCTACTCATGCTAATAGCTATCATAATTCAAAAGAATGCCGTCATTAGAATCCGTGTTTAATCCGTGTTCATCCGTTCAATCCGCGTTCCTATCAAGTCATACTGGCATCTATTCTCACTAAGCCCAAAGTTATCTGAAGAGTTAGAAGAGGAATAATTAAGCCAAGGGCGCATCAAACCAACTATCCACCATATCCTCCGTTTTATCCTTAATCTCACAATGAGAAAATTCATTAGTAGCAGCATTATAATCATAATCCTTCGCCCATTCTTTATGATTTTCACACAAGGCTTTTAAGGCTACACAAAGCATTTTTACCTCTTGATTTGTCATCGTAGGATGAATAGACATGCGTATCCAGCCTGGCTTTTGCGTCAAGTCCCCAATACTAATCCGATTAGTAATATCACCCGAGAAAAACTTATCTACATCCAAAAGATAATGTCCATAAGTACCTGCGCAAGAACAGCCACCACGCACCTGAATACCAAAACGGTCATTCAAAATTTTTACGCCCAAGTTGTAATGTAAATCTTCGATATAAAAAGAAATAACACCCAAACGCTCTCGGTGCTGACCAGCTAAAACGACTAAATTGGGAATTTCATCCAAACCTTTCCACATTATATCTAGTATTTCATGCTCGCGCGCCATGATTTTTTCGACAGTCATTTGTTCCTTAAGCTTCACGCTTAATGCCACGCGGATTGTCTGTAAAAATGCTGGCGTACCACCGTCCTCTCGTGCCTCGATTGCCTCAATATACTTGTGTTCGCCCCAAGGGTTCGTCCAATCAACAGTACCACCGCCTGGATTATCTGGAACGCGATTTTTGTATAGTTTTGGGTCAAAAATTAAAACTCCTGTACCGCCTGGTCCACCCAAAAATTTATGAGGGGAAAAATAGATAGCATCTAATTGACGCATTCGATTAGTTGGACGCATTTCGATGTCAATATAAGGCGCAGAACAAGCAAAATCAACAAAACAAAGTCCTCCATTGCGGTGCATTATTTCAGCAATATCATGATAAGGTGTCGTGATACCCGTTACATTACTGCATGAGATGACTGCTGCAATTTTTGTCTTACGTTTGCGATAGACGTGTATCAATTCTTTCAAAGAATCTAAATCCACCAAGCCGTCTGCTGTCGGTTTTATAACCTCGACATCACATAAGGTTTCTAGCCAAGAAGTTTGGTTGGAGTGGTGCTCCATGTGTGTGACAAAGATAATTGGGCGCAGTTCTTCAGGCAGTTTGATGAGCTTGCGGTATTTTTCATGAATTTTTAAGCCAAGAATACGTTGAAACTTATTGACAACCCCCGTCATTCCGCTATTTGAACTAATCAAAACATCACTATCGTATGCTTTGACGTGCTCTTTGATAATATTTTTTGCCTTGTGATAAGCAATCGTCATACTACAGCCAGTGACAGTTGTTTCTGTATGCGTGTTTCCAACAAACGGCGCGACTTGTTTGAGCATAACACGCTCAATTGACTTATACAATCGACCGCTGGCTGTCCAATCTGCGTACAAAATTGGCTTTACTCCATAAGGCGTTTCAAAGGTCTGATTGTACCCGAGGATATTGCGGCGGTAGGGTTCAAAATATTGCTCTAAAGCTGTCTTTTGAGTGGCTTTGTTCTCTAATGCTGTGGTGGTAGACATAGTTTTCTCTTTTAATACAATTAGCTGATTATTGTAGGAGGTAAAATGTGGACTCAAAAATAGGATAGATTTCGGAGAAAGTCGATTTTTTAATGATTTTTGTAAGGCATTGGCATTCAATCTATTTTTTCTCAATCACATTTCACCGCTTGTCCCGTGCAACGGGAGGATTTGTCAGAGAACCATAAAATTTAGAGAAGTTCTAAAAAGAGAAGTACTTATGACCTCTTCTTGTTGACGATTAAACGAAAGCAAATACAAAGTTTCGTCATTCTAAATTCATAAATCCTAACTACCTTTGCCTAAAATTTATAAAAATGCAAAGATTACTTTTCTTCATAGTGCTTGTTCTCGCCATTTCGGCTTGTAAAACGAAAGATGGAAGTGGGCACAATTCCAACCAAGAGCACAAATATACCAACGAACTCATTAACGAAAGTAGTCCTTATCTACTTCAACATGCGCATAATCCTGTCAATTGGCACCCATGGAACGATGAAACCTTAGCCAAAGCAAAGGCAGAGAATAAAATGCTACTGATTAGCATTGGATATTCGGCCTGTCATTGGTGTCATGTGATGGAACACGAGAGTTTTGAAGACACTTTGGTGGCGCGCATTATGAATGAGAATTTTATTCCTATCAAAATAGACAGAGAAGAGCGTCCTGATGTAGATGATGTCTATATGACTGCTTGTCACATGTCGAGTAAGCGTAGTTGTGGTTGGCCGCTAAATGCCTTTGCCTTATCGGATGGTCGTCCCGTTTTTGCAGGCACTTATTATCCTAAAAAAGAATGGATTGATGTCTTACAATATTTTGTGAAGTCCTACAAGGACGAGCCCGCTGAAATGGAGAAATATGCACAATCTCTGACTGAAGGAATTAAGAATCAAGAAGCTATCATTTTTAATGATGCAGACAAGAATTTCAACAAACCAAACCTGCAAACTATTTCGGATAACTTTTTAAGCAATGTTGATTTTCAATTGGGAGGAAGAAAAGGGGCACCAAAATTTCCGATGCCGACAAATTGGGAATTTCTATTAAAGTACAATCACTTCACAGGCGATAAACAAGCATTAGAAGCCGTAAATGTGACTTTGACAGAAATGGCAAATGGTGGTATTTATGACCATTTGGGTGGAGGATTTGCGCGTTATTCTACAGATGCGATGTGGAAAGCGCCTCACTTTGAGAAGATGTTGTATGATAATGGACAATTGGTCAGTTTGTATTCTGAGGCTTTTAAAATGACTAAAAATCCATTGTACGCAGCACGTGTGCAGGAGACTTTAGAGTTTGTTGCCAGAGAATTAACAGATGAAAATGGCGGGTTTTATTCTTCTTTAGATGCTGATTCAGAAGGGGAGGAAGGGAAGTTTTATGTGTGGCACCAATCTGAGATTGATAGCCTTTTGGGTGTGAAAAATGCGGCTACTTTTTCGGATTATTATGAAGTGAAAAGCGGTGGGAATTGGGAAGAGCACAAGAATATTTTGCATAGAAAAATGCCTGCTCAAAGAGTGGCAAAGAAAAACAATATGACGGAGGAGGATTTGGCGAAAATCATTGCAGGGTCTAAGAAAATCCTTTTTGCGGAACGTGCAAAACGTATTCGTCCAGGTTTGGATGATAAGATTTTGACGAGTTGGAATGCCTTGATGATGAAAGGGTATGCGAATGCTTTTGAGGCATTTGGTGACGAAGCATATAAGAATGCTGCTGTCAAAAATGGAGAGTTTATTCTGAAAGAAGTCATGCGGAGGGACGGGCGATTGAATAGGAATTATAAAGATGGAAAGTCTGTAATTAACGCATTTTCAGATGATTACGCATTGATGATTCAAGGGTTTGTTTCATTGTATCAGATTACTTTTGATACGAAATGGCTGGATAATGCAGACAAATTAGCGCAGTATGCTATTACTCATTTTCAAAATAAAGAGTCAAAGATGTTTTACTATACATCGGATGAAGATGCGGAATTGATTGCGCGTAAATCTGAGATTGCGGACAATGTCATTCCTGGCTCTAATTCTTCCATGGCGCGTGCGCTTTTTAGTTTGGGGACATACATTTACAAGCCAGATTATATCGAAACGGCGAAGCAGATGATGCATAACATTCAAGACCAGATTATTAGTTCGCCGCAACCAAATTTTTATTCCAATTGGTGTAATCTATATCTAGACTTGGTACGACCGCCATATGAGGTGGCGATTGTCGGAAAAGACTACGAAACGAAGCGCAATGAACTTTTGAAAAATTACCTGCCAAATGCTTTACTTTTAGGTGGTGATAAAGAGGGCAAAATGGAATTATTACAGGATAAATTACAGGAGGGTGAAACGATGATTTATGTCTGTCAAAATAAGGTGTGTAAATTACCTGTTACGGATGTGAAAAATGCTTTGGAGCTAATAAAATAGTTCGCGTTTTTAGTTCGATTTGGGTAGTAGAAGAACTTGGTTTATCTTAGCCGAAATTTTAAGAAATGTTGGTTAGTTAATTAAGCTGATTTTGATGTCAGTTATTAACTCGATTTAATCGACTTACACAAAACGAATTCAAATGAAAAATACATTTAACTTACTATTAATCAGTTTGTTACTTTTCTCTTGTTCATCAGAACCAGCAGTAATGACCCCAATCAGTATAGCAGAAAAAGCTTATGCTGAAGGTTCTACACCCCAGACTCTTAATAATTTGTCTGCTGCTTATTCTGAGTTTTTATTGGCTAACCCAACAAGCGAAAAAGCGACTGATTATCGTATGAAATTAGCTGATTTACAAATTAAAGGTAATCGTTTTGGTGCAGCTTTGGAAAATCTAAAAGCAATCTTAAAGAGTGACTTTTCGAGCGAATATTCGCCAGAGGCTGCTTTAAAATTAGCTGATATTTATGGGGATAATTTGAAAAATTCACAAGGACAATCTGCGGTGTACCAAGGATATATTGCTTCATTTCCAAACCATGAAAAAGCTGGTGAGGTTATGAAAAAAATCGCAGCTAATCCTGTTGATATGAATGCAATGTTGGAAGATTTGGGTTCAAAAATATACAGTGATAAGACGAATCGTATTGATACTAAAGTTGCTAATGATTTTATTAATATTGCTGAAATTCACGCTTTACTAATGCCAAAATCGCCAAAATCTGCGGAATACTTACACGATGCAGGTCGCACAGCGGGATACATGCGTTCTTTTCCAAAAGCAATTGACTTATATTCTTGGGTTGTTGATAAATATCCAAACAACGAGCAAACTGCTAACTCGACTTTTATGTTAGGTTATACGTACGACAACGACATGAAAGACTACGGCGAGGCACGTAAATACTACGAGCAATTCTTGTCAAAATATCCTGAGCATGACTTAGCAGCAAGTGCAAAAGTTCTATTGGAGAATTTGGGTGTCCCAGATGATGAAATCATTGAGCGTTTGCAGAAGAAAGGATAAGAAGAGTTTTAAAGTTTTAGGGTTGAATAGTTGTAAGGTTGCGGAAACTCTGCTGCTATTCGACTCCCTAACCCCGTAAAGGCAGGGGTGATTGGTTCTGATTTTTTGCTGGTGTCGGACACTTTTATGGCTATGAAAATTTGTTTTTTTATTAGAATTGAAATTTCCTACGAAGAGTGTCTGACACCTGTAACACGCAACATGCTGATTTTCAATAGCTTGTTACAAATGTCAGACACTCATTGTTGGTAAATTTATCGACTAAAAATTACATTACATCTATTTGCTGAGGTAAAGTGTCCGACATTTACGCTTTGAGAAATAGAACCAATCAACCCTGCTCTGAAGGGGAGACTTTCTTCGATTTGAAATTTTGGTTAATTGAAACTGGTATTTTTCTGAAACTTGGGAGATGCTTGTTCAAACTCTACAACACTAAAACTATACAACTTTTAACACATGAAGAGAGCGGAAAGAATTGAGGCTTTGGCACAATTGGGGCAGTATATTTCTGAGTACGGGGAGCATTTGCAAGCTTATGTTGGACGTACGGAATATAATAATAAATGGTTTACCAAAGAAAATCAGAAGCAATCGCTCCTAGCGATTGCTTCTCAGTTTTTGGATAGAGATAAGTTGAATGAATGGATTTCGGCTTACGATATTCCAATGGAGACGGAAGCGAAGACTATTGGTTTAGTATTGGCAGGAAATATCCCTTTGGTGGGTTTTCATGATGTTTTATCTGTTTTTGTAGCTGGACATAAGTCATTAATAAAGTTGTCGGATAAGGACAGATTTCTCTTGCCGCATTTATTGGACAAGTTGAAAGAATTTGGACCCGCCTCTGAGGCTTATTTTGAGGTGACGGAACGGATGAGTACGTTGGACGGTGTGATTGCGACGGGGAGTAACAATTCTGCGCGTTACTTTGAGGCTTACTTTGGACGGTATCCGAATATTATCCGCAAAAACCGTCATGCGGTTGCTGTCTTGGATGGAAAAGAAACGGAGGAAGAATTACGTGCTTTGGGACATGATATCTTTTCTTATTTTGGTTTAGGATGTCGCAATGTTTCTAAGCTTTATTTGCCAAAAGGATATGACTTTAACTTGCTCATGGAGACGTTACATGAGTTTAATTACTTGATACACAACAGTAAGTACAAAAATAACTTCGATTACAACATCGCTCTTTTTCAATTGAATAGAGTGCCTTTGGTGAATAATGGTTCGATTATTTTAGTCGAAAATGAAGCTTTGACTTCTCGGATTGCAACGATGCATTATGAGTTTTATGAGGATGCAAATGTAGTGGAAAAAGCATTACACGCTCGGAGGGATGAACTGCAATTGGTAGCTACTAATCTTGATTTTTCTGATTTGAATGTGAAGAAATTTGGGGAGGCGCAGCAGCCGAGTTTGAGTGATTATGCGGACGGGGTGGATACTTTGGCATTTTTGACGAAGTTGTAGGATGCAAAGAATACGTGATTGGAACGCGGATTTAACGGATTTACACGGATAGGTCGCGGATTTGCTATTCTAACTTGTTTCTATTCTAATATAAGTACGTAACCCTATTTATCTGGACATTTTGACAGGATGTTTTTCCGCTCCCGAGCAAAGCGTCGGGACAAGTTATTTTCCTCTTAAAAATAGTTCCCCCGAAGTGTCGGGGCAGGCTGTGGTGCAGACCGCCGAGCAAAGCATCGGCACACG
>CALDUB010000169.1 GCA_937923465.1 uncultured Saprospiraceae bacterium | reverse complement strand
GGATTGCGATATTTAAGAGAAGTGCGTCTGATATTCACATTATTTGCCTTAGAAAGACTATCAATCAAAGGCAAAGCGGCAAGATTGCAATATGATACAGCATTTACAACACCTCCTTCTTGCATAGCAGCTTGCAGTTTTCCGGAAAGTGCAGCAAAAGCTGTTGCCGTAATTTTTTTACCTTCTGTGAGATAATCTCGTGATTTGCTGTTAGACTTGTTGGTTGCTGTATTGTTTTGTTCAGATGATGAACTTTGACAACTGACGAGTCCTAAAATTGCAAAGAGAAGAGAAAAGAGAATTTTTTTCATTAAAAGATAGTATTATCGTACTTGTCGCCTGCGTTTTGTGAGTTTTCTAAACTCTTATCATAGCGCATAGAAACATGCAAATATATGGAACGAGACAATCTCAAAATCGTAAAGTAAGTTGACCCTGCTAAAAGTAAAGTAACCAACATTGCCGAGTTGACTGACCAATCATAATACAATACCAAAGCTAAAGTCGGCAAAAGTAGCATCCAAGAAGAGATGCCGTAAGAAATGATAAGTGCGCCGAAGTAAAAGCCAGGTTCTGGTTCGAAATGCAGGTTACACTTTTCGCAACGCTTATGCATTTTCAAAGGGTCAGTAAATTCGAATGGTTTTTTATACATATCACCCTCTTTACATCGAGGGCATTTATAATTCCACATTGCTTTCCAAGAAAAGTTCATAGTCGGTGATTTTGTCGTTTAAGATTTAGTAGTTGTTACGCTTGAAGTGCAATTACTTCATCGACGCTGCCACCGTTATATACTTCTTGAACTCCGTTGGCTCTCAGAAAATTCATTGCTCTTCCGCTACGGTTTCCGCTGCGACAATAAACCACAATCGGCATTTTCATCTGCTTAAATTCCTCTAATCGTTGTTCGACTTCTCCTAAAGGAATATTGATTGCATTTGCTGCATTTCCTGTTTTGAACTCGTAATCTTCACGTACATCTATTATTGTAGGTGCTTGTTCTTTAAATATTTTTGCTAAATCCATTTTGAAAGGTGTTTTAATGTTAATTGATAACACAAATTTAGCAGGTATTAAAGTCGAGTTTGGTGATATAAATCACAAAGCATTGAATATAGTTTTATTCGTACTTACTCCTTAGCAGCAATCGACTCATCCGATAAATCTAAAATGTACCATTCAATTGCAGCTATATCTAAACCAGGACGGCGCACAACTTCATCGGGTGCGTAATTCTTTGCCAGATAATCTAAGATAATCGGTTCATTTTTTCCTAATTCCCAAAGTCCCTGTGTCTTCTGCATCCAACGTATCATATCTTTCCAACCCTCACGAGTTGCTCGATTTTGCGTGACCAATTTGGCAGAATGACAGGCAGTACAAGTACCACGCACCACATCAAAGCCTTCTGCATATACAAAACCAGTCTGGACATGTATTCCGTTTTCTACTCTATCCATATCATCTGCGGCTATAGCAGCGGCAGTGGCTTTTCTTTTTTGTCTATTTTTCTTTTGTACTTCCTCAGATACAACCTCTGGTTGGTCAAACATATCGGACATACTATCGCCGAAGAGACCGTACATAAAAACTCCAATACAAGTTATGAGGACTAAGTTGACGACAAATTTGAAAAGATACCTTTGATTAGCAACTAAAAAGGCTTCTATATTTTTATCTTGTTGATTTTCCATAGTATATTTATTGAACTTTTACTGCGATTCTATGACAGGCATTGTTTAGATAACCTCTTGGATTCCACCCTGGAAGCAACATCGGTTGAGAGACATCATTGCTATCCGTTGCTTTTACCCATACTTCATAATAGCCTGTTTCAGGAAAGGAAACTTTCGCATTGAAATGTTGCCAAGCAAGGCGGTTAGCAGGTGCTTCTAATTCACACTTCTGCCAAGTTGCACCAAAATCAATAGAAAAGCTAACTTCTTTTATCGCCGGACCACCCGCCCAAGCGTGTCCTCTGATAGGTAGATTTTGTGTTTGTTTGATAGTGCCACCTGTTTTTGGAAAGGTAATCAATGATTTGACAGGCATACTTTCAATGATGCACATATCTTCATTTGCTACTTTAGTTCCTGGCGCAACGGGTTTGCAAGGTACTCGATAGGATTGTCCAGTCATTTTTGGACCGTCGTGGACTTTGTCTCTAATGACGATTTTGTGTAGCCATTTACCAGAGCAAGAGGCTGGCCAACCTCCAAACACAAGACGTAGTGGATGTCCGTTGAGTGCAGGAATATCTTGACCGTTCATTGCCCAAGCAATCAAACTTTCTTCTTCTAAAGCCTTGTCCATTGGTACACCACGTGAGATGACGACTTTATCTGGTTTGCCGCTGATGTGCGTATCTTTTCCGTAATAACCGATATAAGTTGCGTTGCTCTTAATGCCCACATCTTCTAATACATCCTTTAATCTTACACCTGTCCAAGTCGGACAACCAACCGCACCTAAGCTCCACTGATTGCCTTTCGCCGGTGGATTAAATTCAGAGCGACCATTACCACCGCATTCGAGGGTTAATTGATAGGTATGTTGTTGAAACTTAGACTTTAATTCTGCTAAAGTATAGGTCTTGGTTTGTCTTGCGCCTTCACCTTCAATGGTTAATGTCCATTTATTTACGTCAACATCCACGGGAGGAATACCGTTATTTCTGACAAACAATTTATCTGAAGGCGTAATTTTATCATCTAATAAATCAGGTGGTGTTTCTGCATTTATCGGACGGTCATTAAGTATGGTCAATCCGGGATGTTTGCCGGGTAAAGCGAAAGGTACTTTACTATGCGCCAATCCTGCGGGAATGAGTCCTGAAGGATAAGTTTTACCGAAAACGATAGGAGCGCCTAAAGCTGTTCCCATAGCTAAAACTGCCGTTCTCTTTAAAAAACCGCGCCTGTTGGCGGAGGCTCCCCAAAGTTTTTTTTCTGCTTTTTCTTTACCTTGGGCATACAGCTCGTGGATGCCTATTTTTTTTGACTTGTCAGACATTGATTTGTTTTTTCGTTTTGTTTATTCAGAAGAAAAGTAGCGGTTGGCAAGATTGTATGAGCAATCCTGCCAACCGTATGAAATCATATGGACTACTTACTTATCCCTTTTTATTCCTTCCGTTAAAACCATGTACGGTTTGGTTCGCGAAATTATCAGGAAATTGCTCAATACCCGGGAAGCCGAGTCGTATATCACGCCCGTCATGAGGAATATAAGCTGTTCCGAAAATATAATCCCAAACTGCTAATGTTAATCCGAAATTAACTCCGGTATGCCGGTCTTCGGGTAAATGATAGGAATGATGCCAGATGTGCATTTCAGGACTATTGAATATTATGCGCATAACTTGTCCCAAAACAACTGCTCCAATGACACCGCTTAATGCAACAACTCCTAATTTAGCAATGAAAGAATTCGTTTCTAAAAAAGTAATATCTAATAAACCATTGGCGAAGATAATCCCTAATAATGAACCGACGATACCGCCGGTTACCCAACCTTTTACACTAATATTCGAATGATTAAAATGCCCCCACGCTAAAGTGAAAATATGAATGACAAAGAAATCATGAAGCCCGATGCCAAGTAGGGCAAGCGGGATATACTCTAAAGTACGATAGACCACATTTTCCATCCAGTGGTAACGTAAATGTGCCGCAAAACCCATTTCTTCTACCGAGTGATGCACTTTGTGAAATTCCCACAAGCGGTCGCTTTTATGTAGCAAACGGTGTATCCACCATTGCACAAAATCGCGTACTAAAAATCCAACCAAAAGTATCGTCCAGTAAGGAAGTGTTTGTAATGGATTGCTTGCCTGTAAATTAAAACCTGTCAGACTCTTGATGCCATTATTAAACAAGTCCACAACAACATCAGATGCGGCATTGTAAATGATGAGTGAAAACAAGAAGAAGTTGAAAAACATGTAGAACACATCTAAGAAAAAGTCTTTTCTGAGTACTTTTTGTCCTTTACGCCAAGGAATGACGACCTCTAAAACCAAGAAAAAAGCAGAAACCAGCAACAGCCAGTAAAAGTATGAATTCCAAGAAGGGTTTGTAATATCTCCCCACAAATAGGAAGCGTAGCCCTTGTAGCCGTTTAAAAAAATGTCAATGTAATTTTCCATGAAAATCCTTGTTGTTAAATTTTGAAGAAAGCGGTACCTTTTCTAATGTTCTTTCTACTTGTTTAAAGTTTCTTCTAAAGCTAATTGTAATTTCGTGTATTCTTCTTCGGAGGTATGTCTTTGTATGGTCGTTTTATCGTTTTTGACATAATTATAACTCCATTCTATCCAAGACCCGTCATAATTCTTAACGTTCGGATAGCCTAATATTTCTGTCAAAACGTAGTAAGTATGTAAGGAACGAACTCCCGACTGGCAATAGACGATTATTTCTTTATCAGGAGTGATTCCTGCTTCTGTGAAATTATGCTTTAAGTCTTTTAAGCACTTGAACCGGTGGTCGCCTTTTAAATTTACAGCATCTGACCAGTTTAAATGTACTGCCGAAGGAATGCAACCGTAAGTATAAGCCCCTTTTTTAAAAGGATAAAACTGCCCTTTACTGATATAAGGCTGTCCCAAAAATTCAGCCGGTTCGCGGGTATCTACTATGACGATATTTGTATCTTGAATAGCTTCTTTTATTTCTTCTAAAGTCGCAATCGCACTTGTATCTTCTTTACCCGAAAATTTGTAATTTGTTGGTTTTGGGAGGGGAGGAGCAATTTTTGTTAAAGGAAAATTTGCTTTTTCCCACGCGGCTTTCCCGCCGTTAATAATTTGTGTATTCTCGTGTCCATACATCCACAACAGCCAAGCTAAACGCAATGCGTCACAGTTACCTTTGGTATCGTAAAGAATAATATTGTCCGTTGGTAATATTCCTCTCTGACTTAAAAAAGCCTCCATTTCTAATTTTGAGGCACGCATACCGCCGTACTCATAACCGCTTTTACTACCGTAATCCGGTCGCCAAGTAGATGTTGCATGAGGTAGATGACCCGCTGCGTATTTTGCGGGCTTGCTTACTTCAATCAAAACAACAGTAGTGTCCTGCTGCAAAAGAGCTTGTACTTCTTTGACACTAAGCAATCCTTTTGATTGAATGGAATCTGGTGAAATTTCTCTTAATGTATCTACTAATTCATTTTCTGACTGTCCTTCTTCTTTTATCTGTTCATTGGTACATCCGACAAGGTGAATACATAAGGTAAAAAGCACAAAATAGAAAGTATTACGTAGTACCATGCATGTGTTTATTTGAAGGTAATAATAGATTAACGAACAAAAATATGAAAGTATGTTAATATATCAAAATAAACAAGTGATTTTACCTTTAATAAAGATACCTTCTATCAATGTAATAATAGAAGGTATCTTTTAAGTAGAAATAAAATCTCACTTTTCTAAGGTCTTATTCTCACTCAGACTTGATTTTTTGAAAACTACAAAAGGTGAAATTTTGAACCGAGTCAGAAGGTGTTGTATGGTCAACTTTGGTACACCTTAATTTATTGAAAAACTTATTCAATCGGTTTGTCATCGAAGACTCTGAATATTGTTTAATCTCAATTCCGCTACATTTTTTTGGACCTTGTTCTGAGAATGTTCCGAGAACTAATATTCCCTCTGAACTGAGTCCGTTTTGAATAGTGTTGATATAGGATTCAATTTCGTTATTATCTGTTAGAAAATGAAAAGCCGCTCTATCGTGCCAGAAGTCAAACTTTTCATCCGTTTTAAAAGTTGCAGCATCTTCAACAATCCAATGTACATCTTTGGCGGCATCACCAAGCCTTGATTTTGCTCTTTCAATTGCTGATTCGGAAATATCAAGCACTGTTATCTTTTTGTATCCTAATTTGAGCAAATGGTCAACAAAATAACTGTCTCCACCTCCTACATCTATTATTTTAGCAGATTTTTTAATCTCATTTTGTTTCAAAAAATCTATTGACGTTTTTGGATTTTTTTGATACCAACTTACCTCTTCTAATTTTTTAGTTTGGTAAATATTTTCCCAATGCTTTTTCCTGTTAAATTCTTCCATTCTTGATAGTTCTTTTATTTCGATTGATTAGATTCGGTCTAAGCACTTCCTTAGGTAAATTACAAAACCTCTTCCCGCTCTTGCACAGCCAAACTAACAGCCAATTCCCCTTCTGCACGTTCCAGTAAATTCTTATCATCTATAGCTTCCGCCGCCGTCTTCAACCCCTGCAAAGACAATAAACGACGCGGATGTCTTTTCAATGATTTTTCAAAAATAGTTACAGCTTCTTTCATTTGTCCTGTTTCCAATAACCATTCTCCATAGGCTTCATGTACAGGTTTTAAAATAGTAGGAGGTCCAAAAGAATAATTAAGCGTTTCATCCAAAGCAGTTGCTTTCTCGAAAGCCGCTTTTGCTGCCGTATTATCTTTGTTAAGAATTGCCGCGCAAGCCACTAATTCTAATTCCATGATATGCACCATATCAATATCTAATTGATTGGGTGGTTTATTGGCAAAGCCACCCGCACTACACATCGCAAATCCTTTTTCGCCAATCATGTACTGTGCATTTACACGATTTTTCTTCATTTCCTTAATCGTCGCAGCTAATGCTTTTTCGTCTTTGTTGTCGTATGCTTTCATACCTTTTAAATAATTAAGACCAGCCTTTTTTGTGACAGGTAAGTCTTCTGCATCTGTTTCAATATTTGCAAATTCGCCACTCCAATCGTTTGTTTCTACCATTTGCGCTCCTTGCATAGCTATCAAATAAGAACGAGCTGATTTAGTCGTTTTTTCGGTAGTGTACTTTTCCATGTCACGGAGTAGTTGTGCTGCTTTATCTGTTTCTCCGCGTTGTAAAAGCCCGTATTGCAACCAATTGAGCGCGTGATAACTACGTGCATCGTTGTCTAATTCTTTACGTTCCATACGTTTCACACCTGCATTCCAAGATGCAATATTAGAATTAACAACGGCATTCCAATTGCCTAATGCAGCATAAATGTGAGAAGGCATGTGTAATGCGTGGGCTGCATCGGGAGCTACTTTTGCATAATTATCAGCAGCAGATTTAGCAAGGTGCGCATGCTCAGGGTCATCAAAGGAATGTATCAAATAATGTAAAGCACCAGGGTGTTGCGGGTTTTCTTTTAGAATACTTTGTGCGATTTGCGCACTTTTACCGTATAATTCTTCATCTCTTCCGTTACGAGAAGAACCTAAGAGAGATACTGCATATAAGGCTGCGATTTCATTGTTTTTCGGGTACTTTCCCGTCAGCCCTTTCATGTAGTTCTTATAAGCTATATCTCGGTCATACTTCGTTCCGTCCCCAAATAATACCTCTGCGGCATTAAAGAAATCCATTTCTAATTCGGTTTGAATAAGTAGAGCACGTGCTTCTTTATTGTCGGCTAATCGGTTAAGTGCATCTCGTGCTTTTTCTCTTTCTTGGCGCTGCCACAGCGAATGATTATAAGTCATGGCTTCTCCCCAATATGCCATTGCAAAAATGCTATCTACTTTTTGAGCTTCTAAGAACTCAGCACGCGCATCTTCATATTCAAAACTATATAATAGCAGCATTCCTTTTTCAAAATAGGGTAGTGCTTCTTTTGCTCATGAGACTTTAAAGTCAATAGAACCTAAGCGGCTTTTTGATTCTGCCTCAAGGCTTTGCTCCGTTGTATCTACTTTTTGTTCTGAACAAGAAAAAATGAGGAAAGAGAAAGAAAGTAAAATTGAAATTTTGGAAAAAATTTGCATATTATTTTGATTAAGGGAATAGGTAATAAATAATCTACCCAAATTTGGCGTAGCTATTTTTTCGTTAGACAAGGCAAAAAACGCAGGTATAGCCTTAGCTATAGCGAGTATTTTTAACGAAGTATAACGGAAAAAGAGCAAGCCAAATGGGTAGATTATTTTTTACTTGTTCCCTAAAGTATATTTAGACTGACTCAATATTACTGGTAGCAAAACTAATTATTGATAATCGTGTCTAAGAAATGCGAGAAGACTAAGATAGCCTTCTCACTTATAATTAATTATTCTTTGTTATGTAAAGGGCATGTTGAAATACCTAAAATAGAATATATTGGGCAAATTCCTACAATACTTGTCAGTACAAATATACCACTTAAGATAAGGAGTACGAGACCAATTGTGCCTGGAAGTGTACCAGTAAAATAAAGCGTTGCAAAAATAATTGCCAGTACGATTCTAATACCTTTATCAAGGTTTCCCATATTTTTCATCATGATAACTTAAATTTTAATTAAACAATAGCCTGAATTCCCTTAGCAATTGCATAAACAATGCAGATGCAGATGAAGCACGTTAAAAGCAACAAAGGAATTTTAGACTTTTTCATAAAACAAAGTTATCCTGTATTTCATAGAAATCTTGTAACAATTGTTACAGTCGAAAATTTATTTTAAAATATTTAAAGTACTACTGCCACTCCGATACCAAGCCAATCTCCGCGTTTAATCGCGCCTATATTAGCTTGATAAAAGTAGTTGTTAACGGTTGCACCTATATCTTCTGTACCTGCATCAGCGGCACGTAAAGTGTAATGTAAAGATAGTTT
>CALDUB010000168.1 GCA_937923465.1 uncultured Saprospiraceae bacterium | reverse complement strand
AGCAACTAGCTTTTGTCCATTATTGTTTGGTAAATACTGGACACAACTGCGATAGCTAGGCAAGCTGTCTGTAGCAACTATTTCCCAAGTTTTCCCAGCATTTTGAGTGGTAGAAATATGATTTGTATTTTTATCTGGTTGTGTATAATCTCCACCAAAAGCAATACCTTGATTTGCATCATAAAAATCAATAGAATAAACGCCTGCTGCTTCTCCTATCGTCGATACTTTATAATCTTGTGTCGTCCAAGTCTTCCCCAAATCAGGAGAGTATAAAATGCGTTTCGTCGTCGCAATCCAAATCGAGTTTCCTTTCACTTCAATATTTGTATTACTCGCAGCGAATGCGCCTTCACCTTCTATTTCCTCGGGTAATTCCTCGCAAGTTATTTTCGTCCAATGAGCGCCACTGTCAGAAGTCATGATGATGCTAAAGCAACCATTGACATTATCCCCCACTGCAATCCCGTGTGTTTCATCAAAAAAACGCATCGCATCATAAAAAACACCTTCACCTTCTTCTTTGTAAACCAAGTCCGTTTCCCCTTGTGTATCTGTTCTATAAAGTAAGGCAGGGCTGGCGACAGAGAGCATAAAGAAACCTGTTTTATTCGAGGCAATCGCTCTAAATTCGGGTGCAATGGAATCCTGCATTTGAATACTTGTTTGCACTTTGTGCGTCTCCATACTTATCTCTCCAAAAGTACCTTTGCTTCCTGCAAATCGTAAAGTATTTTCTACAATTTCAATGGCGCGAATACTTATCGAATCTTCGAAAATTGCTTCTATTTGGACTTCGCTAATTGGATTCATTTTGGGTATTTCTGTGCAAGAAAACAGGCAGAGGATGAGAGAAAGAAAGGCGATTTGATACATGTTTTTGAGTTTTGTAACTACTTCAGGTCGGTATCGGTCACTTTAATTAAAAAAAGTTGAAAAATCAAGATTTAACGAAAGAATAAACAAAAATCAGTGCCCGATACCTGTTTTTAAGGCTAGCAAAGGTATCGGGCACTAGTTTCCTTTGAAGTTCAGTTAAATTCTTCAATTTGAATCTTTGATTTTACTAAAGTGACCGATACCGCAATATCTACTAATTTTATGAAGAAGAACTTTCTTCTGTCGAACAATATTTCTTGTAATCCTGATAGGTCATCACATAATACCAAATCCCCAAAGCAGGCACAGCCGTAACAGTTAGTCCATCAACTATCTCACTTGTTTCATAGCTGTCTCCCAATAAATAAAACGCCAAACCAAGTGCTAATGTCGAAAGCAAATACCATATTCTGCGGCGGTCTTGAACGTAAATTATGAGAATAATCGAGCTAAGAACTTGCCATGCACCAAAGACGGCTAGGATTAGAAAACCAATGAGAAACCACACCGTTAAGAGGATTATGATGCCTAGAATCGTTTGTATCCAAAAGTCTACTTTTAGAAAGTTTTTTGTGATTTCCATTTTGTTGGTATTTTGAGATATTCACCAGATGACTTTCCTTACGGACACGTGAGTCGAATGTAGTCAACTTACGTGTCCGCATGGAGTCAAAGCACAATGTTTTGTAGCTGCAAAGAATGTATGATAGAAAAGCGGATTTGGCAGATGATGCGGATTCGGGCGGATTCATTATTTTAGGTTCAATAAAATCCGCCCTAATCCGCCAAATCCGCATCATCTGATTATCAATCATGTCTTCTTTGAAAGTCATAACAAAATGCTTCCTATGTTGACGACATGCGACTTTGAGTCATCTGGTGAGTATAATATTTGGACAAATATTTCCCATTTTAAAGCCCACACCCACACTGCCCCCGCACATGAGAACCCGTAGCCTGATAATAAGGATATCCATTCCCACTCCCCTCTCCTTCAAAGTAAAAAGGTGCGCGTTTTGAATCATAATTCCCTACTTCATTCATATTCTCCGCATCATACAAACGCCCATTCACCATAGTGTAAATAACGTTTTCAGTATCACGAATTTCGGTCAAAGGATTACCATCGATGACAATAAGGTCAGCCAATTTTCCTTTCTCTAATGAACCAATCTCCTTGTCCATACCCAAGTAAATCGCACCATTCATCGTAGCCGAACGAATAGCCTCTAAGTTAGTCATTCCACCTTGTTGTAGCATCCAAAGCTCCCAGTGAGCACCCAAACCTTGCAGTTGTCCGTGCGCACCAAGATTGATGTTGACACCCGCATCTTGGAGCGCTTTACAAGACTGTGAAACCAAGATATGACCATTCTGATACTCTTCCTCAGGAATAGCTGTGCGGTGACGAGAACGACTGTCCAGCATCTCGCGTGGCATGAAATTCAAAAGGCGTGATTTTTCCCAAACCTTATCTTTCTCATAGAAATAATACTCACCATTCACACCACCATAGTTGACGATTAAAGTGGGTGTATTATGCGTTTTAGTCGCAGACCACATTTGAATAATGTCATCATATAGAGGCGCAACAGGAATATTGTGCTCCACACCTGTGTGACCGTCCACTACCTGCGTAAGATTGTGATTCATCGTCGAGCCACCTTCTGGTACAACTAACATCTTAAGTTCTTTGGCAGCTTGAATAACTTGCTGGCGTTGGTCGCGTCGCGGTTGATTGTAACTTTTGACAGAAAAAGCACCATAAGCTTTCGTACGACGCAAAGCAGAACGCGCATCGTCTAAACTATTAATAACTGCTTTAAAATCACCGTCTGCACCGTACAAGATATTACCTGTCGAGTACAAACGTGGTCCGACCATATCTCCCGTTTTTATCATCTCAGAGTGACTAAATATCATTTCTGAATTACTACTTGGGTCGTGCGCAGTCGTGACACCATAGGCAAGATTTGCGAAGTATTCCCATTGTTGCTGAGGACTCAATCCGTAACGGAAATTACCTAAGTGACCATGTACATCAATGATACCGGGCATAATTGTTTTGCCTTTTGCGTCAATGACTTTTGCTTTACCTGGCACACGGATATCCGCAGATGCGCCAATTTCCATGATTTCATTGTCTTGGATGATAATCGTACCATTCTCGATGACTTTGTCTCCTTCCATCGTGATAATGCGCGCATTCGTAAACGCAATCATGCCGCCTGGTTTATCCGTTGCGACTTTAAGACCGATTTTAATACCAACAGAATCCATTGGAGGAATGCTGTCTACCGCATTTTCTAAGAATGTAAAACGCTCCGTTAATTCATTCGTAAAATACTCTTCTCCTAATGTCCAGTGCAGTTTTTTGCTGTCAGATGACCAATGTAAATTGATACCTGCATCTTTGGCAACTTGTGCAACAGGAACTGCTTTTGTCTTTGCACTCAAACCAATCGGCTGTCCTGTCTGTGGCATTGGCGCTATAAAGACTTTGTACAACTCAGACCATGCAATCCACTCATTGTCAGGGCTTACAGAAAAACGTTGTGCGTATTTTGCATCTGCAATTTTGCGGTCATCGCTGCCATTTACTTTGACGCTGTGGTATGCTTTCGTTAGACTTCCGAAAAGGAAACCACCCGTTTGATAGAAGACACGTTTACCGTCTTTAGAGAAAACGGGAAACTCGCCTTTTGGGCTTACTAACTCGGGTTTTGGGTTAGAGAGTTGTGTGTTTTGAGTGACGTAAATGCCTGGCTGTTTTGTAAAAGTATAGCCTTGGTGGCTGTTACCGCCGTCTTTTCGGAATACGATGCTTTTACCGTCAGGAGAAAAACTTGGTGTACGGTAAATTCCTTTTTGTGGGGTAATTTTTCGACTTACTTTTGTTGTCAAATCCATAACTTTAACCGCGCCTTTTTCCTCATCATTCCATGTGACATAAACGATTGATTTTCCGTCAGTAGCAAATGCTGGCTCGAATTCAAAGTCCTTACTATCGGTCAATCTTTGCGGTTTACCATTAGGTAATTTCTTTGACCAAAGATGTCCAATCGCATTGAAAATAAGCGTTTTTTCATCAGGAGAAGTCACTGCATGACGAATAACTTTGATACCAATCTCTTTCTCATAAACTGGATTTTCAAATTTTAAAGTCTCTGCGATATCCATTTCTCCATTCACCTCAAATGGAATAACACTCGACTTTTTATCGAACATATTCACCTTGTTAATTTGTCCTTCGCCCCAGATGATAAGGTGGCGATTATCGCTCAACCAATCAAATCCGGGGTAAGTTCCAAATATCGCCCAAGCCTCTGACTGGTCTTTACTCAAGCCGTCAAAAATGACAAACTCCTCTCCCGTCTCTAGGTCATGACGCATCAAAACAGTCTTTGTACGGATGCGGTGAACGAAAGCTAATTGCTTGCCGTCAGGAGAAATTTGTGGACGCATAGCCCCACCAGGACCTCCTGTTATTTTTATCGTTTCACCCGTTTCGCGGTCATAGCGTTTGATAGCATAGATTTGGTCATTCGGGTCTTTGTTGTATTGAAAGTAGCCTCCAGGATAATCATCTTCACTGAAATAAAGATAGCGACCGTCAGGCGATACACAAGGTTCGTTGACATCTTGTTGGTCGTTTTTGCGCTTAGTTAATTGAGTACCAGCGCCACCAGTTTTATGATACAACCACATCTCCCCTGCACCTAATGAGCGTCCAGAAGTGAAGTGTTTGCGGGCTACAAAGTAATTGCCGTCTGGTGTCCAAACGCCATTATTAAGTAGGCGAAAATCTTCTTTTGTGAGTTGTTCGGCATCCGAGCCGTCTGCGTTCATCGACCAAATATTGTCGCCGCCGCCACCGTCTGAAGTGAAAAGTATTTTTTTGCCGTCAGGAGAGAAACGCGGTTGCACTTCCCATGCGATGCCTGTGCGGATAGCTGTTGCTTTTCCACCAGTTAGCGGCATGGTGTAGATGTCGCCGAGTAGGTCAAATACAATTTTGCCTGCGTGCTCATCTACATTCAACCAAGTCCCTTCTTTGACTTGGATTTTTGCTTTTTTATAATCAATTTCGGGTGGATTGTTCACGTCCCATTTGTCTTGGGCGCTGAGGGTGGATATGCTGAATACGAAGAGTAAAACGAGATTTAAAAACTTCATTATAGTGGTTAAATTTGGTAGAAAATATTATCTTTCTGCTTTAAAATTAAAAGGTGGGTGAATTTACAACGCTTTTAACTCATATTAAAATGTTTTGTTGACTCACAGTTTAATCGTCAACCCGTTCTTAACCTCTTTCGGCAGTTCAAAACCTTCAATTACCTCCCCCGTCTCATCATCAACAATTGTATTCGCTTCATTACATTGCTTTAAATAAGCTTCACGTTTCTTTCTCAAATCCGTCATATTCTTCACTTTATCATCCAAATTTGCCCAACCTGAGTCGATAGAGTAATCATATTTCGTATAGCGCGAAACAGTCACTTTCGCTTCATTATAATCAAAGCTTTTCTCGCCTTTTTCGGCTGCTTGCGCATAGGCAGGTTCTTTTAGATTTTCTAAAATACCGTTGAGATAGGTTTCATAGCGTTTCATTTCGACATACACTTGCAGGAGGTCGTAATTGCCAGCAGCTATGATAGCCTCTGCATCCGTTTGAGCTAATTCGAGGATTTCCTTTTTGTCTAGATGTCGGTCTATTGTGCCGAGTGGTTTTACTATTTTTGCCATGATTTTTTATTTCAATATGGGGAAATTATTTTAACTTCGTTGAGAATTGAATACGAATAAACGTTTTTTGAGTGAATTAGAAAGAGTTTTGAGACAAAAATTAACTTAGAAAATAAAATACTAAGTAACGTGAGATAAATAGATTCAGAATCTGGGTAGAGAGATTTTGTTTTCAGTTTGGGCTTTGAAAACCGCGTATAGCCTCGCTAAATAAGAATTTTCAAAGTGCAAAATGAGGGCAAAAAATCCTGTCCAGATTTTGAATTTATTTTTTTCGCGTTACTAACTGTTTTATCAAACAACAAAACCATGGGCGGCAACTGGAAAGATTTCTTCCGAGCAATACAACTCAACGACCTCGAACTGGTCAAATATCACATCAGAATGGGCGTTGACCCAAACTATCAACATCCCGAATATATGACTGCGCCTCTTATGGAGTGTATTCGTTTTGAGAGGTTGGAGATTGCTGAATACTTATTAGAAAATGGTGCAGATGCTACAGCAAAAGAACATGCAGGAACAACTACAGCGATGAGTATTGCGGTAATGAATGGCGATAAGGGAGCAATTCAATTGCTGGAGAAGTATGTTTAATCTTGTTAAAGAATACAGCTAATAAAATTACTTTGTTTCGCTGCCGTTTAACAGGCTTAATATTATTTACTAAACTTTGGACAAACGTTATTCAACCCCCTAACCCCCATTTGGGGGAACATTCGTTTAGATAAATATACCAATAATTTGAACTTTCATATTTTCAACCAAAGTATTCATATTTATCACAAAGTACCTTTGAAATATGTTCCCCCACTCTGGGGGTTAGGGGGTAATTATCCATATTGAATTCCGTTCAAAGTATAAATTACTTAAAACTCAATAATTATGAAATTCCAACTCTCTAGCCTTTTCTGTTTATTCCTATTTCTGACAGCAAATGCTTCAACAGACATGTCCTCAAATACAAATACTGAGGATACAAAAGTCGAAAACCTATACCTCTTGGGCAAAGTATGGGGTTTTCTTAAATACCATCATCCAAAGGTGACCGAGGGTAAATATGATTGGGATGCAGAATTATTCAAAATGCTACCTTTTGTAGAGGAAGAAAACTTTAAGAATGCACTCTACAAACACATCAAAACACTAGATAATACAAGTGATTTTGCACAAATGAATGCCGAAGATGTTGAAGTAAAGCACGAACCTAATACTTCATGGATTAAGGATGTTGATTTTTTGGGTGCAGAAATTAGCACACTTTTATTGAGTGTCGAAAAAGCAGAAAGAAAGGAACAGCAACACTATGTTGAGCCCAATAAGGACAAGTCATATCAGCCCAAATTCATCAATGAAAAGCCATATAAAAACATGAAGGTCTCTGATGAAAAGTATAGACTCTTGTGTTTGTTTCGATTTTGGAATATGGTAGAATATTTCTCTCCTCACCGCCATTTAACGGATACAAATTGGGATGATGTTTTAAAAGAATTCATTCCCAAATATCGAAATATCGAAACTACATCTGACTATCAATTAACGACTTTAGAATTAATCGCAAAATTGCAAGACTCGCACTCTTACATGTCTGGCAATTGCTCAAAAAAAGACGAGTTTTTTGGTAAAAAAATAGTCCCCATTAAAATCAAATTTATCGAGGGCAAGCCCATTGTTGAGCGGGTTATAAAAACACCAGATAACAAACTAACAATAAAAAAAGGGGACGAAATCATTGCTATTAATGGTATTCTAGCTGACGAAATTATAAAGGAAAAAGCGAAGTACATGCCTGCGTCTAATTTGGCTTATCAATATCAAAAGTTGAGTAAAATCCTATTGAGAACGAATGAAAACAAAGTAGAATTAACTCTTTCAAACGCACAAGGTGAATACACAGAGAAGGTTTACACGCATCTCCTTAAGGATATTTGGTTAATAGCAAAAGCGAAGCCTGCTCACCAAGAAATCGGTGCGAACATTGGGTATATCAATCCCCGCGAATTGGAAAAAGAGGATATAAAAGATGTAATGAAAGCATTTGAAGATAAAGCGGGGATAGTTTTTGATTTGCGTTGTTATCCTAAATTTACCGTACACGAATTTGGCAAATACTTCATGCCTAAAAGAACCGTATTTGCAGAATATGTGAAATTTGACCCTAAGCAGCCAGGGCAATTTAATGTAGCTAATATGCAAAAAATTGGTGAAGAAAATGCTGATTACTACAAAGGAAAAATTGCTATTTTAATAGATGAATCATCCATAAGCCGCTCAGAATTTACCGCTATGGGAATTCGAGTTGCCCCAAATGCCATTGTCGTAGGCAGTACAACGGCAGGAGCAGACGGAGAGTCTTCCAGTTTAATTTTACCCGGAAATTTAACAGCTCGATTTACTTCAAATGGCGTATATAACACAGACGGCTCTGAGACGCAGCGCGTTGGGATTATTCCTGATGTGGAAGTTCGCCCAACGATTAAAGGTTTTCGGGCTGGACGCGATGAGGTCTTAGAGGCTGCGGTTCAACAAATAAGTCAATAATTACGAGAGGAATAAAAAGATAAAAGCCAATTTGCTTTTCATCACCTAGTTTTTTGGTTTTAAATGTTGTCGATTTTAGGCTTTCGTTTTTTTTACCTAAGATTACAGTCAACTTTTATTTACAAACAAAAAACAAAACGATTATGGCTTATTTGGAACCAGTTATTGGCGGTCTCACTGCATTTATGTTAGGATTTGCGTGGTACACTGCTTTATTTGGCAAGGCGTGGCGAGCAGAAACGGGAATGTCTGAGGAAGATGCTCAAAAGGATATGTTGCGTACGCACGGGCTTGCTTTATTGATGATGATAATCATATCAAATGTGGTAAATTTCATTATCAACATGCACGAACCTGCTGAACAAACATTTGTTCATGGGGCATTTCATGGTGCGATGATAGGATTAACTGTCGCTGTTCCTGCTATTACCGTCAACTATTTATACCAAAGAAAATCATTGAAACTTTGGTTGATTGATGCTTCTTACATGGTGTGTTTGCTGGCGCTTTCGGGTGGAGTTATGGCTGCTTTGAAGTTGGGTTAATGTCTTGAAAGATGTTAGATGTTGGATATTAGACGTTAGATTCCTTAACTGAATCTTCAGAAATGAAACAATTCTGTCTTATTAACTGATGTTACGCAACAGATATGATTTTCTATTTTCGCCTTACTTTTTTCCTGATAAAAAAGTAACAAAAAATCGAGTCTTGATTCATTTCTTAACGCTACATTACGGCTAAAAAAGCTAAACAAAATTAAACTCCTCCTACGTCGTCAAACACAATTTTGTTCTTAACGCTTTTTTAGCCTTCATTTCACTAAAATGAATAAGGACGGATAAAGCCAATCG
>CALDUB010000167.1 GCA_937923465.1 uncultured Saprospiraceae bacterium | reverse complement strand
GAACTTCATCAATTCCTAAATAGAGACGGAATAATCATTCAAATAGGCACAGAGTGCCTTGCCGCTTGGTAGGACTTGGAGTTTAATTGATAATTTTAGCCGCAGCGCGGCGACACGAAAAATTCGGGATGTCTCATGTTTTCTTTAATCAATTGAATGAAAGTAAACCGTTTGTCACTTTGTCACCCTTTTCCGATTAACGAAAATCGGTTTCCTGCGTTATTAAAGCGTAATTTTGCAACTAATAAGTCTATTTTTCCAAAAAAGAAAATCACTCCTTTTATGAAAATCTTTATACGTACCCTCTCCCTTTTACTTTTCCCATTAGGTTTAATGGCTCAATCTACGGAACGCTTCAATATTCCTGTTACGATTGACGGAGAGACTTTAGATAGTCCTTGGGCAGGAGGCTTAGACAATCCACAGTTTTCTGTTGTTGATTTAAACAATGACGGCAACATGGATTTGTACACTTTTGACCGTGTAGGAAATGTACATGTTCCTTTCCTCAACGTTGATAATAATTACGTTTTTGCGCCTCAATTTATTGAGAGTTTTCCTGATGCTAAAAACTTTGTTTTGCTACGCGACTTTGACGGAGACGGTATTGCCGATATGTTTGCTCACTCTAAAAGTACAGCATCCGTTGACGGGATGTCTGTATGGAAAGGTAAATACACAGGCGATAAACTAACCTTTGATGCTTATCAATTTCCATTTACACCGAACATAATGCCTTTTCCACTTTCTAATGGAAATTTGAGTAACCTATATGTTGCAAGCACAGATATTCCAGACATCAATGATATTGATGGTGACGGTGATTTAGATGTGTTGGCATTTGATGTAGCAGGTGCATATTTGGTTTATTATCAAAATCAAAGTGTCGAAGAAGGCTATGGTTTGGATAGTTTGATTTTTGAAAAAGAAGACGAATGTTGGGGTAAATTTTATGAGTCTTCAATGTCTGAGACAGTTTCATTGAGTAGCGACCCTAATAGTTGTTCGACAGGATTGCAGGACAATAGCGCAGATGAACGCCATGCAGGTTCTACGACGACATCAGTTGATTTAGATAATGATGGCGACCGCGAGCTTTTGATTGGAGACATTATCAATCCTTACTTATTCATGTTAGTAAATGGAGGCTCCCCTGAAAATGCTTGGATGACTGGTCAAGATAATTCTTTCCCAGCTTCTAATACAACCGTTTTTATTCCAGATTTTATTGCATCATTTGTCGAAGATGTTGATTTTGACGGTATAGAAGATATGATAGCTGCTCCAAATGCAAACAACTCACCCAATCAAGAGTCTGCTTGGTTTTACAAGAACACGGGAACGAATGCTTTTCCAAATTATGAGCTACAGCATAAGGACTTCATGACGCGTGATATGATAGATTTTGGGTCGGGAACACATCCAGCCTTTGGTGATGTTAATGGCGACGGACTGATGGATTTGGTCGTTGGTACTTATGGTTATAATCTAAATGCAGGTCTGCGTGACCCGCGCCTATTCTTATTTTTGAATACAGGTACTGCTAACGTCCCAGAGTTTACTTTAGAAAGTGATGATTGGTTAAATTTTTCTATCTATGCCGAAGAAGCTGCTGCAACGCCGACTTGGGCTTATGCGCCAAATTTTGGAGATATGGATAGTGATGGCGATATGGATTTAGTGGTTGGAGAGTACTACGGAACTATATTTTACGGAGAAAATACAGGCGGTGCAGGCAATCCAATGCAGTTTGATAACATCGTGGTAGAATGGAAAAACTTAGATGTGGGCTTGAATAGTACGCCTCAAATCGTAGATTTAGACCGTAATGGTACACCTGATATCGTGATTGGTGAACGTAATGGAAATACAAATTTCATGAAAAACATCGGAACGCCTACTGTACCCGAGTTTAACGAAGAAGAAAACGAAGCTCCAAATATCAATTTTCTTGGCGAAGTAGATGCAGCTGCAGCTGGTGAAGGTTTTGGTCACTCTGCACCGTTTTTCTATGATTTTAATGGAGAATGGACCCTGTACATGGGCTCTCGTTCACAAGATATTCTTGTTTACAATAACATTGACATTGATAATTTAGATGCGCCATTTAACCTAGAGACTGCTCAATTAGGTGACATTCACGAAGGACAACGGACACATCCTGCCTTAGCAGATTTGACGGGCGCAAATGAATTGGATATGATTATCGGCAATTTCCGTGGTGGCTTGGCTGCTTTTGGAACAGACTTGTCGACAGGTATTCAAGATGTCGATTTCACAGAAGATATGATGCTCTTTCCAAATCCTGTACAATCTACATTGCAAGTAAAATTTGCAGAGAATGTAACGACTAGAGATTACGTAATCTATAATTCTGTCGGACAGATAATGAAACAAGGTACACTTAACGAAGGAGATAACTACTTGTCTGTTAGATATTTGAGTAGTGGTATTTACTTTTTGGCGACAGAAGGCTCTATTGGAAAGTTTGTGAAGAAATAGTTTTTTCTTTAACTATGAATTATGAACCGTTTAACTATGAACCCCGTCTCAGTACTAATCTACTGAGACGGGGTTCATAGTTAAATCGTTCATGGTTCATAGTTGAAAATTAGTCCTCAATCACCCAAGTATCATAAACCGCCGCTCCCGCAAAATAAGCAACTGACACATATCCCGCCCAATTGAGCCAAGCAATTTTTTCTGGATAAAACCATATGGCAGCAGCAAGAGAACCGATAAATAAAACGGTATTTGCAATGGTATATCCTTGCCAGCGCGGCGCACGACTGGGATACACAAACTTTATAGGAAGAAAATGTAGTATCGCGTAAAGGACAATAAAAATAGCATTTACAGTCTGTGAAAAGTCTAATAAAAAGAAGTGGACGACCACGACCATATTCCACAAAACAGGAAATCCTAAAAAGTAATAATCAGAAGTAACCATTCCATCTTTCCCATAATAAACAGCTGATACTAAGAGTATTAACGCACTTAAAGGCAACCTTAACCCTTCTGCCACCAAGTCAGACTCATGAAAGAAATAGGCAGGAATAATCGCATAAGTCGCAAAATCGATAACGTAGTCAATCGTTTTGCCGTCCATATATGGTAGTACTTCCTGCACCTTGGCCATGCGCGCAAATGTACCGTCGATACCGTCAATTATCAAAGCAACAACCAACCACAGGGCAGCCATTCTAAAGTCATCTTCTTGTATGGCTAAAATCGCCATAAAGCCAGCTACTATTCCTGTAGAAGTAAATATATGTACACTCCATGCCGCTGCTTTCTGCCCAACGCTGTATTGTTTTTCCATAGTTCGTTTATCTTCTGCCGATATTTTGTTTTACGTATTTTCTACGTAAAATTAGTAAAAACATAATATCCCACAACTCTAATTCTGTGCAATCTACAGAATAATTATTCAAATCACATAAGACAATAGAGAACCATCTATTTCATGGAACTCTTTTTGCGATAGATAATACAAATCCAAAAGTAGGGTGAATTGAGTTCTAAACCAAAAGGTGAGCAATCCTACAAATCTATAAAGATAATATACTCAAATAAATCTTATCTTTGGGCGAAAATCACTCTGTTTCTAAAATAAAATTATTTAATTAAAGATGAAAAGACTGTTACAAACGATTGCTTTCTTACTGATAATCAGTAATTTACAAGCCCAATTAAACTTAGAACGCGTCATCACAACTACTGGCGGTTCATTTTTCGCAGACGGTAATCTCGTCAAACTATATGCCTTCGAAACTGGCGAACAGGAAACTAACGTCATCGGAGAATGGCTAGGAGACTTTAGCAATGATGTCGTCGTGGACGGACGTTTTGCTTATGCACATGTCGGGCGTGGATTTGGAAGTCCTGCTGGCGAAGACATTATCTACAAAGTAGACTTAATCACTTATGATGTGGTAGACAGCTTACCAAATATTCCTGGGGCGTTCACATTATTCGTTTACGAAGACCTTTTAATGGTCGGTAAAAACTTTGGTGGAATGGGTGCAAATGTTGAGTTCTACAACAAAAATGACCTATCTCAACCAGTAGTTTTCTCAGGAACAGAAGTAACACAGGGCGTTAACGACCAAACTCTAATGGACGACAAACTGTACTTGTGCTACACAGAAAGCGATACAGGACGCGTGGCTGTTTACAACATGGCGGGCGACTTGCCAGCTTTTGAAGAAATCATAACTTTAGACACCCTTTCTAAAGGCATGAATGGCATCATTAACGACGGTACAAATATTTACACGACAAGTAACTTCGTTGAGTTTGATGCAAATTTCAATATTCTCTATGCATTTGGTGGTATTTCGCGCATCAATCCTACAGACGGCTCTTTCGCTACAGGCGCAGTGGACGCTGCTTTTAATCCTTTGACAGTTGCCCCAAGTCCTATTGGTGTCGGCAGCGTTATCATCGGTAATTTTGCGGGTAGTGGTAATTTTGTTGACTCAGGTACATTATTCCCTTTAAACTTTGGTTTCTTACCTGATTATGTAGCAGGAATCGCTGACGGCGTTAATCAATACTTGTGGGTACAAGAGACTGATTACAACAGTTTTGGAAAAGTTACAGCATATGATACTGCAGGTGAAATAGCGATTGAGTTCGATACAGACATCTCTGGAAATGCTCTGGATTTGGTTTATAACCTAAATCCAGACGCAGTAGATGACATCTATCAGGGTGCATTTGTAACCACAAGTTATGATGTGTTAGAAAATGATACAGACCCTGAAAATGATGATTTAGAAATCATTGAAGTTAGTAATGTCGTTGGAGGAACGGCTACGATGACAGATGACAATCGTGTAGAGGCTACTTTTGATGAAGGCTCTGCTCAGATGACATTTACTTATAGAATGGCAGACATCTGGGGACGTCAATCATCAGCTGATGTTACGATTGATAACTTCACAGCTACTGAAGATTTAAATGGTACGGTTGCATTAAATGCTTTCCCTAATCCAATTCAAAATCTTTTAAATGTAGACTTACAAGCATTTGATAACGAGGAAGTTACAGTAACATTACGTTCTTTGAACGGTAAGATTATTACTTCACAAACGACACAAGGTACTGCTAATCTATCTTTTGATACTTCAAAAGCAACAGCAGGAATTTATGTTTTAGAAGCAACTAGCGAGACCAAGAAAGGACTTTTGAAAGTTGTAAAACTATAAGAGTTACAGGGTTGAAGAGTTGTAGAGTTCCGTGGAACTTTACAACTCTTCAACTTTAAAAATTTTCAACTCTCTCAGGGTACTGTCCAATTTTTTTCCCACTCCCCCATTTTTAGCACAAAAGACGCCCGTTGGTGCCCTTCCTTGTGCAGATGTAGCATGTCTATTTCTTGAATTTGAGTAGTGATTACCGCAAAATTATCAAATCCATAATCTGTCATCTCCGCTGTCATACTTTCCTCTTCTCCCCACCAATCAGGATGTGACTTTTCTTTGTTCAGATTATTTCCAGGTCCATTTGTCGAACAATAATCTTTCCTATTTCCAGGAGTAATTGTATCCCAGATTTGGCGCGTTTCATCGCTTAAATGATGCACTTTTGTTTTCCCTGATACTCTGATTTGTAAACTTTGATTCTTTGACCAAAAACACCAAGTCATATTGGAAAAAAGTTTTAAATCCGATACTTTAGAAGACCGAATATCTGTCCAGCAAGTCAACATTCCATTTTCGGTGTCCATATCTCGCAAAACAACAAGGCGACAGTCTGCCCTTTTACCATTTGTAGTGGCAACAGTGACCAAGCGAAAAGGGTTTCCACGTTCTGCTATGCCTCGGTATAATTTATTCCACACATCTCGGAAACAGCTATCTAAATCGATGTATTTATCCATACATTTTAAAACATTAAAAAGTAAGCTTGGTTGTCGGAAGTAAGTTCTTCTTCTAATTTATCCTAAGTAAGTAACGTTATTTATTTGCATTCTCTCCTTAACATTTGTACATTTGTAAAGTAGAAGCCCTCTTCTCTTCTCCCCTCATGATGAGCAATCTGTCATATTATTAACACCACTGTGAACCGAAACACTAATCTAATCTTCCTAGTTTTCATTTTTATCTTTTCGAGTACGTCTAGCGTTCTCGCTCAAGAGAGTGCTTCTATTGCCAAAAAGTACCTTATAGAATTTACAGATAAAAACAATAGCCCCTACTCTATTCACAATCCAACAGAGTTTCTTTCCGCACGCGCCATTGAGCGCAGAGAGAGACACAACATTCCGATTTCTTCCTCAGATTTTCCTGTAAATCCTGATTACATCCAAGGTTTGCAGAGTTTCACGCTTGATATCATTCATACTTCTAAATGGCTAAATATGGCTTTAGTATTGGCGGAAGAAGATATTATGGAGCGAATAAAAAGGTTGAAATTTGTCAAGTCGGTCACTTATGTCGGTAAAAATAGCGGACCACGACTCATGCTAAGACGGTCAGGAAAATCTCGCGACGAAAGTCCACCAGGTGAAAAGACAGAAGACAAGTATGGGTTTGCTGCATTTCAAAATACGAGTATTAATGTTAATAGTTTACACAATCAAAATTATCGCGGAAAAGGAATGCTCATTGCGGTCTTAGATGGTGGATTTAGTAATGCGGATATTATGCCTTTCTTTGATAAAGCGAGAACGGAAAAACGCTTTTATGCGCATAAAGATTTTGTAGAAGGAGACAATTACGTATTTGAAACTTCTTCTCACGGTTCTCAAGTTTTGTCAGTTATGGCTGCTGACATTCCTAATGTATTGGTTGGTAGTGCGCCAGATGCCTCTTATGTTTGTCTAAAAACCGAGGATAATGGCGGCGAATATCGGGCAGAAGAATGCAATTGGATTTCGGCTTTAGAATATGCGGATAGCCTTGGCGCAAATATCATTAATTCTTCTTTGGGTTACACGACCTTCTCTGATGCTTCTATGAATTACTCTTATGAAAGCCTCGACGGAGAAACCTCTATTGCGACGCAAGCCGCAGAAATCGCCTTTACCAAAGGTATGATTGTCGTCAACAGTGTCGGAAATGAAGGCAATACACCTTGGAAGTATTTAGATGTACCTGCTGACGGTAAAAATGTCTTAGCAGTCGGCGCAACTGACGAAGCGGGCTATAAAACTAAGTTTTCATCCTTCGGTCCAACTCCCGACGGTCGCATAAAACCAGACGTTAGCGCCCTCGGTAAAAATATCGCCGTTGCTTCCATTTATGGTACAAAGGTCAAAAAGACAAGAGGTACTTCTTTCTCCTCTCCTCTTATTGCTGGCGCCATTGCTTCCCTCTGGCAGGCTGTTCCTAATCGCACTAATGCAGAAATCATCCAAGCTATCAAACTAAGCGCAGACCGTGCCGCAAAACCGAATAATGAGTTAGGATATGGAATTCCTGATTTTGGGGCGGCTTTGGACTTACTGCGGTAGAGGGTTGTAAAGTTTTATAGTTGTAGGGTTATAAAGTTGCTGCTCTTACTTGTACGCTGCCCTTAAAACAGCAACTATAAAACTTTACAACTATAAAACGCTACAACTCTACAACTTTAAAAGCTTTTCTCCTGTTCTAATCGCATCAAAAGTACAGGTTGCACAAAAACGTTACAACCCTTACAACTTTACAACTTTTACAACCTTTAAAGACATGTTTACAGGCATTATAGAGACCCTCGGTCACATTACGAAAATCGAAAAAGAAGGAACAAATGTTCATTTCACGATTGCTTCTGATATTTCAAAAGATTTAAAAATCGACCAGAGTGTATCGCATAATGGCGTGTGTTTGACCGTCACGGCTTGTGATGAAAAGACGCATACCGTCACGGCTATTGAGGAAACTTTGTTGTGTACAGATTTAGGACATTGGAAAGAGAATGCAACGCTTAATATAGAGCGCGCGATGCAAAATAGTAGTCGCTTAGACGGTCACATCGTACAAGGGCATGTTGATATTACGGGAACCTGTGCTAATGTGGAAGAACGCGACGGAAGTTGGTACTATACTTTTAAATATCAACCAACGCCTCAACTTTTACTAGTCGATAAAGGTTCTGTTTGTATAAATGGAGTGAGTTTGACCGTAGTTGAACCCGTTGGTGAGACTTTTAAGGTCGCGATTATTCCTTATACTTATGAGCATACCAATTTTCATAAGCTAAAAGCAGGCGACTCTATTAATCTGGAGTTTGATATTATTGGGAAGTATATTTCTAAATATATGGCAGCTTATGCGGCTCATTTTAAATCTTTACAGGGTTAAGCTTTAAACTATGAACAGTCTAACGATTAACCTCGTCTCAGTACTTTACTGAGACGAGGTTTGTTGTTCATAGTTAGAGTCTAATCCACCTCATCTATCTCATTCCAAGTCAATTTCTTAGTGGACTCAATAAGATACTCTTCAAAAATACGAACCGCATCTGGTGCGTCATAAATATTAACAATGCGCTTCTCTCTCTCTCCACTATATATATGTGTGACGACTGCTGGATAATCTTCTAAAAATTCCCCTTGCTCTGGATACATCTCTTCCAAATCGAACAATCCTAAAGACTCAGCTCGTTTCGTTATCTCTTCTAGCATTTTGCCATCCATGCGAGCTTCATAAAAACCAATACGACTTGTATTTGCGTGACCGCGCCAAGTAACATACTGTGATGCTAAAAATTTTATCTCATAAACAGGGCATTTGCCGTAGCAAGGCGTCGTCTTGAGAGAAGCTATTACTTGATTTTTAGGTTGAAGAGTAATTTCGGGTAGAATTTGATAAGGCTCTTCTTCCGTTTCAGGTAAAAGAACGACTGGATTTTCTATCTGAATCCCATCGGAATTAGGAATCTTTTGTACCGTTTTTGGAGTACAATTCGCAAAAATCAAAACAATAAAAAGAAGGTAGTACTTAGGAGGCTGCATAAATGAATTTGAGTTTGTATGGCAAGTTAAAACTAAAACGGGAGAATCTCGCTTTTCTCCATTCTTTATTGCTTTTTTTACCCGAAAAAAGGGAGGATTTTTTTTTAAAATAAATGAAAAAAATTATAATCAGGTTATTTGTCATGACAACAAAATTGAATTTTTCAAAAGTGCTTTTACTTTAATAAAAAACAAGTAAAACTAAATTCAACAAATTAAAATTTTTCAAACAAAGCCAAACCAATATCAATTCAGAATTAAATTTTGCTAAAAACATTGCAGCAAATAATATTTCGACATACATTTGCATCATCATACAGAAACTATGATACCCCTATTAAACTAAAAAACTCGACAAAAGTACAATCCGCATGACTTACTTAAATATACAACTTACTACATTGAAGAAATTACTCATTTTGTTGCCTGTTTTATTTTTTGCAACATCTGTTGTCACAGCACAGACAAGCTCAAAAGAAGATGCTAAAAAAGAGCGTCCTGCAACTAAATTTCGCAAAGGCGATGTTGAGTTTAAAGTAGGTGTTGGTATCCTTCCAACTTTTACAAACCAAGACAGCAAAATCTTGACGCAACCAGTTCAAGCAAGTTTGAGCTACCGCGTTAATCCAATATTTAGTCTGGATGCTTATGCAGGTTATTCTTCAACATTGGGTGCAGTAGAAACTTACCGTGACGGTTCTTCTTACCAATCTCAGAATGACTTTTTGTTGTTAGGATTGCGTGCTTCTGCTCACATGATTAGAATCAAAAATGTAGATGTATATGGTGGTATGATGTTGTCTTACAACAAACCATTTGTGACGACGACTACACTTGCAGAACCAATGATACACCAGTCAAGTGACGCACTCATCAATCCAACGCCATTTAACCCTGAAGGTCCTAAAAGTAATTTCACTATTGGTGGTTACATTGGAGGTTCTTACTACTTCGCAAAAAACTTCAACGTTTTTGGTGAAATTGGATATGGTGTTTCTTTAGCGACTGTTGGTTTGGGTTATAAATTTTAAGAGATTTAGTACTTGATAGGAAAAAGAAATTATCCGACTGTTTTAAACACTTCGCCTAGATCTAAAAAACTCTTTTTCACCGATTGTTTATACTACACTCCAACAATCTCAGAAACCAAAATATAGAGTGCTAAAATGCACTTCGACAATATTGATGATAGTTTAGAGAAGTAATCTGACGAGGCTTTCCGTACAACGGGAAGCCTCTTTTTTTGATATTTTCGTTCTTTGACAAATCCCCCTGCGTTGCGGGACAAGCAGTGATTTGTCAGAGAACCGATATTTTTAGTACTTGTTATCCCTAACCTGGCGAAGCCAGTAGCTTTCAATTCGAGATTGCATAGAATACTTGCCGCTCTTACTTGTTCTTTTGACATTGGCTCAAAAGAACCAAAAACCCTACTCAAAAAAAACTCCCTCCGGTCAAACAGTTTTTTG
>CALDUB010000166.1 GCA_937923465.1 uncultured Saprospiraceae bacterium | reverse complement strand
CAACTGGGAAATTTCAAGTTTAAGAAGTAGGAATAGTATTCCTTTAAGCATCTATTAGCCAATTTAAGGACTAAATCATAACGTCCGTCATCAATAGCGCCGTCTATTCTTTTGAGATACTTATAGAGCTTAATAAATTGCCGGCGGTGTTTGTTTTTTGTAGAAAGTAAACATTCTAATTGACTTTCTAAATCCGCTACCTCTTTCGGAAAAGCAGGGGAGAGGTCTAAAAGAGTCTTTCTAATCACATGAACTCTTCTACTCTGATTAAGTCCCAGTAGCGCATAAACTATTCGTTTTACCTCCCTATTTCTTTTGTTTTTTAATTTTCCTTGAGCATCAATAAGCGTATCCGTATCAGCAATACGGATGTATTGTAATAATCGGTCTTGATAAAAAGCACACTTGTATTGATGCTTTGCTTGATAGCTCAGACTGCTGATGGCGAGACTTATTTTTGCCCAGTCATGGGAAATATTCATTTTTAAAATCTTTTAATTATTGATTTTCGACAGTTCTGAAAGTTTACCTCTTTTGTCCTACAAACCTGATGACGGCACTCTTTCCATTGTGATATAAGCCTTCATTTAGAGTAACTTCTTCTTCGGCGAGGGTAATGATATCATAATTACTAAAATCCTGTTTTATTTCCTCTACCGAGAAAAGCATGTCTATGTTTTTAGGACCTCCAGATTTTGGATTTTGTCTATTAAATTCAAGATGCCGCTTGCTAAAAGCCTCAAAAATCACAATCCCGTCTTTTTTCAAATAAGTATCAAGCATTTTATGAAATTCGGATTTTTTATGTGCAGGAACATGAGCATAAATCAAACCAATACAGTCAAAATGTTCTTTAGGATATTCAACTTCTTCAAAACCTCCGACTTTATAGTCAATAGTAACATTATTTTTGCTGGCAAGCATGTCAGCTTTTGATTTTCCTTCTTTACTGAGGTCAAATGCCGAAACGTTCCATTGTAATTTGGCGGCATGAACGGCATTTCTACCTTCTCCTTCTGCGGGCATTAAAATATTGCCGGGCTTAATCTTTGCGAGTTCTGATGCAAAATATACATTCGGTTCTTCACCATAAGCCATTTCTTTTTCAGCGTATCTTTTATTCCAAAATTCCTTCATTTTACTTTCTGTTAAGGTTATACAAACAATTCCTTAGTTAATCAAAAAAGGATAGTCAATCTGTAATTAGATTAACTATCCTTTCAATTAAAACAAAACGAAAGATTTTCTTAAACGTCTGTCCCTTTCAGCATTTTATTCCAATATAGATAAGGGAGAATATATTTTTTCAACATCCATAATCTCCAGTGCTCTTTACTTGAGTCAAAGACTAACATTTGTTTTAATTTCGGGTCTGGCGTAAAGTTTTTCTCGTAATCAAACTCTGCCAAGACCATTTTACCGTAATCCGTCACTAAAGGACAAGAAGAATATCCGTCATATTTTTTGCTACCAATAGCAGCACTTGCAGACATTAATTTTTGAATATTATCAACAACAACTGGTACTTGCTTTCGGATAGCCGCACCTGTTTTTGCAGTTGGAAGTTGGCAAACATCACCAACACCAAATACATTTTTATACTTCGTGTGTTGCATGGTATTTTTGTCAACTGACAACCAACCTGCATCTGTAGCTAAAGGCGATTCACTAATGAATTTTGGTGACCGCTGTGGTGGTGCTAAGTGCAACATATCAAACTTGATACCGACACGGTTTCCTTCACGAATGACCTCAATATCCTTTTTGTTATGATATTTTTCGTGGTCTGCCATTTCGTACCAAGCAATTCTTTTATCACCGTCAACTGCAACTAACTTATAGCCAAAGTTGAGCATGATGTCTTTTCTATCTACTACTTCCATTAGAGTCTTAGCAATTGGCTTAACCCCAAAAATAACCGTACCTGCTGTTGCGAAAGCAATTTTAGTTTTGCTTTTTACTCCTGAGTTTTTGAAATGATTTTCTGCCAAATACATAATCTTCTGAGGAGCACCACCACATTTGATAGGGGTTGTTGGCTGTGTAAACAAAGCTGTTCCTCCTTTAAAATTCTTGAGTACTTGCCAAGTATGTTCCGGGTCAGTGTAGTTACTGCACACAACCCCTTTTCCTAAACATTCAGCTAAACCTTCTACCATAGTAGGGTCAATTGTCAAACCTGGACAAACTACTAAATAGTCATAGGTATAAACATTGCCTTCCTTAGTCGTTACTGAATTTTTATCAGGATTAAATTTTGCTGCATACTCTTTTGCCCAGTTAACTCCCTTGGGGATTAAAGAACTCATTGGTCTTCCTGTACTCTCGTAATCATAAGTATTAGCACCTACTAAAGTCCAAGCAGGCTGGTAGTAGTGTGTGCTTGCAGGGTCGATGATAGTAATATTGAGTTTTTTATTCTCTTTTTTCATTTTAGCAGCGACCATAATACCTGCTGTACCTGCTCCAATGATTAAAATGTCTTGATGTTTTGTCATTTCGCTATTGGTTTAAATTTTATTTTGTGCTCACAAGTTAGAAAAAATATATGAACATACAAACATATAAAAGATTAAATTAGTATTGGTGCTTATTTTGACAATACATTCTTCTCGCTCTTAAAGACTTTAAACAAATAAAACAAGGCGGGAAAAATAGTACAGATACCAAAAAGCAGGGCATATAAGAGTACCTTCATCGTAGCAAGAGGAGCGGCTGTATTATAAATAGACAGGCTCGTGTCATCAGAAAAAATGATTAAATCGGGCCATTGAATAACTAACCAACCGCTGATAATGAATAATATTTGCGCACCTGCCAAAAGACGCAACCGCCAAGTACTTTTTTGCTTAATCATCCTAAAAATGAAAGGTACTGCTACAGTAGCTGCAATTCCCATAACAATGGATAACGGATGATTAAGGAATCTACTATGAAAGTTGAGTTCTTTGAAATAAGAAATCAAAAAGATTCCGATACCAGAAAGTAAAGAAGCGATAAATAAACGCCGTGTGAAAACGGCAAGAATATTATATCCCTCTTCTGTTTCTACTTCTCCTAATAGAAAAATAGCAGCGATATAAGTTGATAAAATCGTCAAGAATATCCCAACGGACAAACAAAACAGATTGAACCAAGGATGAATATAATATGCCGTAAACGAGTCTCCGATATCAGGAGGAATCGTTCCTCCGAAAAGAGCACCTAAGGTTATTCCTAAGAACAAGACAGTAAATATGCTTGAAAATCTAAAAATAATAGAATAGACTTTATGAGAGCCGTCTTTATAGGCATCGTAGTGCCGAAAAGTAAAAGCAGCTCCTCGCATGATAATCCCCAGCAAGACCAGCATTATCGGAATATGTAAAGCAGTCGAAAGAGTGCTATAGGCTTTCGGAAAACCATTAAACATGATGACAATAGCTATGATTAACCACATATGATTAGCCTCCCAAACAGGCGCAATCGCTTTATTTATCGTCTTTATACTTCGGTCGCCAATAAACAACTCAATAATACCGGCTCCAAAATCAGCACCACCCAAAATGGTATATAAAATGAGGCTAATTCCTAATACTATAGCAATTAATTCTGTGTACATATCTTAATTATATTTTTCGTTAATAACTCGAATTTGACGTGCCATTAACCAAGCTACAACAAAGGTTAAAAAGACGTAAACAGCTACTACCATGTAGAAAGAATATTGAACACCTGGCATAGGCGTAAGTGCATCTTTCGTTTTCATGATGCCATAAATAATCCAAGGTTGACGACCAACTTCAGTGACTGTCCAACCAGCTTCTAAGGCAATAAATCCGATAGGAGTACTCGCAGCTAAGAGCATTAACCACCACTTTTTGTTCATCATTTCTGATTTTCTCCAAGAGAAAAAGGCATAAAGAAAACCAATGAGCATCATTAAACTACCCAAACCAACCATAATCTGGAAAGCAAAATGCGTGACAGCAACAGGTGGTTTTTCGTCGTCTGGTATTTGGTCAAGTCCGATAACCTCTGCATTAAAATCACCGTGTGCTAAAAAGCTCAAAGCATAGGGTATTTTGATGGCATAGTCAACTGTTTGCGTTTCATCATTAGGAATACCTCCTATGACTAATGATGCTCCTTTCTCAGTATGATAATGAGCTTCCATAGCGGCTAATTTTGCGGGTTGTCGTATCGCAACACTTTTAGCAGCTAAATCACCAGTTATAGGCATTGCGAAGGCTGCAATAGCTCCAAATGTTAAAGCAATTTTGGAAGCCTCTCTATGAAATCTATTTTTGTTTCCTCGTAAAATCATTAAGGCATGAACACCCGCTACTGCAAATCCGGTACTTGCAAATGCAGCAAAAGTCATGTGCAAGGCTTGTGTAAACCAAGCATCATTGAACATCGCAGCCACCGGGTCAATGTTTAGATATTCTCCGTTAACAAAATCAAAACCTGCCGGACTGTTCATCCAAGCATTGGCGGCAACCACAAAGATACCTGACATGACGCCTGAGATACCGACTATGACACCTGACCACCAGTGAACAGTAGGGGAGACTCTGTCCCAACCATAAAGGAAAACACCCAATGCAATAGCTTCAACAAAAAAAGCGGTACCTTCTAAAGAAAAAGGCATTCCGAAAATGGGACCAGCATGTTCCATGAATGTCGGCCATAGTAAACCTAATTCAAAGGATAACAGTGTGCCTGATACTGCCCCGACAGCAAAGAAAATAGCTACACCCTTTGACCAGGCTTTTGCCAAATCCATATAGACAGGGTCTTTGGTTTTGAGCCATTTCCATTCTGCGGCAGCCATAAAAAAAGGCATTGCCATACCGACACAAGCAAAGATAATATGCCAACCAAGAGAGAAGGCCATTTGTAAACGTGCTGCAATTAATTCATCCATATTTTTTCTTTTTTATCAAAATATCCTTATTTCTGTTAGAATATACTAATTAGTAGAAAAAGCCCACATTGCTATACAACAATGCGGGAATTATCATCAATTATAAATAGCGGAATCTGTCTTGTTTTTTCTGTTTAGTAACTCTGTATTAATCGTTTGAAGATGTTTATCCCAATAATCAGGTCGTTTAAACTTGAGATTACTCCAAATGCTGAAAGCTATAAAAATAAAGAAAAGCATCGGCAACCATCTTAAAAAGAGGACAGCAGCACTTGAGAATCCTGCAACACCAGTCAGGAACGGGACTACAATGAAAGAACAAGCAGCAACACCGATATTTAAACTCACCTTACGTAAAGTTTGAGTGTGCTTTATATTTTGACGGCAACGTCCTCTAAGTTCCAATAACTGAGACGTTAAGAAGTATTTAGGACCAATGTCTATTAATAAGCAGAGGTCATCTTGTACTTCTCGCTCTATTTTCTTCAAAATATCCTTATCCATGACTTTCCTCCTTTTCTTTTTGAATTCGTTCTTCTAACTCCTTAGCAGTTTCGGGAACATTTTGAGGAATAAAATCACTATCTACACCACTACCCGGTCTACTATAATCATAAGCCCAACGATGAACCTCAGGTAGTTTTCCAGGCCAATTTCCATGACCTATATCTATTGGTGTAGTCCACTCTAAGGTATTGGCATTGTACGGATTTTCTTTTGTCATCCTTCTTCCTTTCCATATGCTGTAAAAGAAGTTGATTATGAAGATAATTTGAAAGAAGAAAGTAATTATAGCAACTACAGTTATGAATTTATTCATTTCTGAAAAGTGACTGAATGCCTGAAAAGAATCAAAACTATAGTATCTACGAGGAATACCTGCCATACCTAAGTAATGCATCGGCCAAAATATCAAATAAGAGCCTATCATCGTTCCCCAGAAATGTAGTTTTCCCAAAAGTGAATTCATGTGTCTGCCAAACATTGTCGGAAACCAATGATAGACTCCAGCAAACATACCGAAAAAAGCGGCAACGCCCATCACTATGTGAAAGTGAGCTACAACAAAATACGTGTCGTGCAATTGAACATCTATGGACGAATTACCAAGGTGTATACCTGTTAATCCACCTGATATAAACATACTCACAAAGCCTATGGCAAAGAGAGACTGAGGATTAAATCGAATACTACCCGCGAACAGAGTGCCTAACCAGTTAAAGACTTTAACTGCTGAAGGGATTGCTATAATCAAGGTGAAAATAACAAAGAAATTAGCAATAAAAGGATTTATACCAGACATAAACATGTGGTGTGCCCACACCAAAAATGAAAGAAAGCCAATTGCCATGATAGAATAAACCATGGCTTTGTATCCAAAAATTGGTTTACGAGAATTGACTGAAAGCACCTCTGAAACTATACCCATTGCAGGAAGTATAACAATGTAAACTTCGGGGTGTCCTAAAAACCAAAACAAGTGTTGGTATAAAATAGGACTACCTCCGATATGGTCTAAAGCCTGTCCTCCGATAAATATGTCACTCAAGAAAAAACTTGTCCCTAATTCACGGTCGGCAGTAAGTAATAACAATCCTGCAAAAAGAACAGGGAAGGACAATAAGCCGATTATAGCTGTAACAAAAAATGACCAGATAGTTAAAGGCATGCGCCAGAGACTCATTCCTTTTGTTCGTAAGTTTAAGACTGTCGATATATAATTTATACCTCCTAATAATACGGAGACGACAAACAATACCATACTGAAAATCCACATTGTCATACCTGCTCCTGAACCAGAAGAAGCTTCAGGTAAAGCACTCAAAGGAGGATAATGCACCCAACCTCCTGCAAATGCACCCGTATTTACAAATAGGGACAAGAACATAACAGCGCTTGCTAAAAAGAACATCCAATAAGAGAGCATGTTGAGAAAGGGAGAAGCCATATCTCGAGCGCCAATTTGTAGAGGAATCAACAAATTGCTAAACGTACCGCTCAAACCTGCAGTTAATACAAAAAAGACCATAATAGTACCATGCATAGTAACCATAGCATAGTAAAAATCAGGGGCGATACTCCCCATGCCACTATCATTAATTGTTATCCACTGACCTAATATTGGCTTTAGCCACGCATAATCTTCTGCGGGAAACCCAAGTTGCAGACGAAAAATTAAAGACATAATTCCTGCGGCAAAAGCCCAGAAAATTCCCGTAAAAAGATATTGCCGCGCAATCATTTTATGGTCAGTGGAGAAAATATAATGAGAGATAAAATTAGACTTAAATTTATCGTCGTGTTTTTGATGTTCTTGGAATTCTTCAAATTCCCGTTCCATTACATCATTTTCCTTATCAGTCAGTAAATTATTCATTTTAATTCTTTTACATAATATGAAGTACGGGCGATAGTCGATATTATTTGGAGATACCTACATCTGAATGTCAGCATGTCTTTGTTATATCTAAACACATCAATATTGACTTTTAGCCCCACTTTGATTAATCTTTATACTTACATACAAATGTATGAGAGTTATTTCATATAATGACACGAAAAAAATACTCTTTTTTATTTAGACAAAGAGTAAATAGCGTTTTAGTAAACAACTTTATGCTTCTGACTCACTGTAAGATTTTTTTATTTTGCGACGCATCAAAAAGTAATTTACAATACCGATTAAAGCTACAAGAGCACCTACTCCTATCATATACCAAGCAGCAATCGTAATTTCGTTTTCATCTTTAAGTTGAAAGATAGCCAAAGCTGCAATGACCAAATACAGTCCGGTGCGCAGGTAGGAAAGTAAGGTTCTTTGATTGGCAAGGTAAGTTCTGTCTATTGCCAAAGCATCCGTGAGTTTTAATTCTTCTTTTTTCATCTTTTTTTAAATAACAATGGTTCGGTAACTTTTAATCAAGGAAATTGAAGAAAAATTAACTTGATGTAGTCCATTTTTAGATAAATAATTGATAATCAGCACATTTTGACTTCTCATGTTGTAGTTGACAGCAATTCTCACTATGGAAAAATTGCTCTTAAAATTTTATGAAATAATTCTACGAAACTTAAGTTTTAGTAAGATTACAGTACAAAAAATGCTAACAATATTCATTTCTTAAGTTTCTTAGTTCTACTTCTCGCAAAACTTTAAGCCAAAGTGAGAATTGCTGTGTAGTTGACGTTTTTGATTTAATTAAACTTAGGTGTACGTTTTGCTTAAAACTGTATTTAAATAAAATCAAAAAGATATTTTCTCCCGACGGGAAACAAAATTTAGTGCTAAAGTTTACCACGGAGACTATCGATTATGATAAATCCCTTAAATTTTACCGTGCTTTTTATCTAATTAACGATGTAGGCTAATTGGAAATATTGAGAGCGTTAACTGCTGCAGCAATTTCATAACCTAATCTCAGCCCTTCGTCGCAATCCATTTTAGCATGTACTCCCAGTAAAATTCTTGATAAGCTGTTTTCTTCTGCCATTTGTTCAAAACTGCTGAAAGTTCTGGGCATACCTCGAAACTCTTCTCGGCCTTCATGAGTTCGGTCAGTAAACACTGTATTATTTCCAAAGATATCAATAAAAACACCTGCCGCTGAAGCGGCAAAACAGGAATGTCCCGAAGGATAAGCAGGAAAAGTGGGGTTGGGCCAATCGACTAATCTGAATAAATTAGTCTGGTACGCGGGGTCAATAATTTCATTGATATAGACACTGGGGCGCATAAGCATATATTCATATTTATATTTCCAAGTTGCTGCGGCAGCGTCATTGAGAGCAAACCCTGTTTTTAAAAGAAGTACCAAGGCTTCTTCCATATTTAGATTATGCTGTACAATTAACTGATTGGCGATTGACAATTGTCTTGCAGGTGGACTAATCATTAAACCTTCCACATCATCGCACCAAAACTCAGCAATCCAAAGCTCATCGCTGTCTTCCTCTTTCGCTCGGTTGTTAGCGAGATATACTTCTGTCATCTGATTATGAAAAGGACTGTCGGGATTTTCACTGTATTCAAGCGGGGGAACAGTGCTTGTTTCTGCCGGAGTAATTGCAAATGTCCTTACAGTACCCCAATAGGGGAACAGGGCTCTTTCTAATTCATGGGAATATGTCCAGTAGCCCGTTCCGATAGGTGGCTCATAGGACAATGGTTGCGGCTCTGTTATTTGGTCTTCGGCAGATGTATCTGTCAGACTGAAAACAATTATTTGTTCAGCAACATAATTGCCCCAAAATATAGATTGTTGCCTTAAATCAGTGTTACGGTTATCAAGGTCTGTTAGTATTTCATTATAAAGAGCAGTTATTTGTTGTTGTCCTTCATCGTTTATACCGTATAAAAAGTGTTTATACACTCTTGCGTAAGCGGCGTTTAAAGCAATCGTCCAGTCTATGTTATCAGGTCTTAATTCTTCAGAAATTATCAGCTCTGGGTAGTGCGTTTGATTGCTGATATAGTTTGGCATCCCGACTTGCAGAGCTTCATATCCTGCTAAGTGAATATAAGCTAAGGCTCTTGCCGTAGCGTTCGGTCGCATACCTATTGCGTCCTTTTCCAGTTCAAGAAATAATGAATTCCACCTGAGAATAACTTCTGAATTCTCTTGATTTACTTCGGTTTCAGCAAAAAGAGGAGTTTCATCTTCTTTTTGACATCCGAAATTAATTAAAGTTAATAGGATGAAAAGTGTAGCGAGTAAGTAGTTGTTTTTTGTAATAAAAGTGCTCATCATGAGATTATGGATTATTCTGTTAATGCAATGGTTCGGTAACTTTTAAAAGAAAAAGCTACAATGGACTTTATGAACAAGATAAATCAAAAAGCAATTGAGAATATCAGAAAATATGGCGTAATTGCCGCTTATTTTGTACCAGTTCCCTAACTATTAAATAAAAGAAGACACCCGAAAGCTATCGGGCATCTTCTCCAAACAAAACGATAAACCTAAGAACTTGTCAGCTCTCTTTTTGCGAGATAAAAATCAATTTTCTCTAAAGAGGTATCTGCAATACGTTCTTCCATTTCTTGTAAATTTGCAGGAGGAGGTACGATAACTTTGTCTCCTTCTTTCCAATTCAATGGCATTGCGCAATTATTGGCATCCGCAGTTTGTAACGCGACCAAAGAGCGTTTTATCTCGTCCATGTTTCTCCCTACATTTAGAGGATAGTACATTATCAAACGAACCTTCATATCAGGGTCAATGATAAATACCGCTCTGACCGCAGCCGTAGAACTTGCACCTGGGTGTAGCATTCCATATAAATGAGCAACGTTCATATCCAAATCCGCAATAATAGGAAAGTCCATATACACGCCAGTATTTACTCTGACATTATTGACCCATGCCAAGTGTGAGTGTACACTGTCAATACTTAAACCTATCAGTTTAGTATTTTTCTGAGCAAACCAATCTTTGTCAACCGCAAAACCAGACATTTCGGTCGTGCATACTGGCGTAAAGTCAGCAGGGTGTGAGAACATGATAGCCCAATCCCCCTTGATATATTCAGAGAATTTTAATTCTCCATGTGTCGTCTTTGCCGTAAAATCGGGAGCGATATCGCCGATGCGCGGCATTGAATAAGTTTGTTCTTCCATTACTTTTCTTTTATTGGATGATTTATGTTTTCTATGCGAAGACATTATTTATGAATCGAGTATTCTTTCATTAAAGCTATCGAAAAAATGTCCTTGTTAAGATAATACACAAAAGTATGAACATTGTTTCATGTAATTGTTCTTGCTTTGTAATATTATGGTACAAATTTCGTTTTAAAATAAGTACTTAACAGTGACGCAAATCACAAAACATGAAAAATATGCAATTTTTAAAATATACTTATTTACTTCTCCTTCTCGTGTTTACACAATGCATTTCGATACCAGAAGCTATGGGTCAATCTAAGGACAAAAAGTTTGACAAAATGGCAAGTCGAATGGCTAAAGGAGATGTCAATGACATAAGCGTAGAAGAACTAAAAAATAATAAAGAGTCGGTCATCTTACTTGATGCTCGTGAAAAAAATGAATACGATATCAGCCATATTCCTGGTGCTATATGGATTGGTTATGATGACTTTGATTTGGAGCGCGTCAAAGAACTGGATAAGGGTGCGAAAGTAGTTGTTTATTGTTCTGTTGGTTATCGTAGTGAGCGAATAGGAGAGAAGTTACAAGAAGCTGAATTTACGGATATCAGTAACCTATTGGGTAGTATTTTTAAATGGGTGAATGATGGTAATGAAGTTGTCAATAAAGAAGAAACACCTACTCCTGAGGTACACGGATTTAACAAAGCATGGGGTAAATGGGTGAAAGAAGGTAAAGTAGTTTATTAAAATAAGGAATGGTTTGATAACGTTCGAGCCAGCTTATACACATATGTAAGTTACAAACTCCCTAACTGCTTAGTTTTTGCTATTCCTTATATGTAAAGCATCAATTAGTAAGTCTCATCAGCTATGGTACTATCAAATGCAGTCATCTATTACCTTCCTAAGCAGACTGACAAAAGTCACCTTTTTATGTGATGTAATTCACAAATCTCAATATTAGTTAGCTATACCTTTGTATCATAATTTTAATCAAATGTTTAACTAAAAAAGAAACAAGATGACAGTAGAACAAATTTATACCGGATGTTTGGCAGAGGCAGCTTACTATATTGAGAGCAATGGCGTAGCAGCAATCGTTGACCCTTTGCGAGAAGTACAGCCTTATATTGACCGAGCGAAAAAAGATAATGCTGAAATCAAATACGTTTTTATAACACACTTTCATGCTGACTTTATTTCGGGTCACATTGATATGGCTAAAAAAACAGGCGCTAAAATCGTTTTTGGTCCAACAGCAATGGAAACGGGATTTGAAAAACTACCTGTAGTAGATGGACAAGAATTTAAAGTAGGCGATGTTACCCTTCGACTACTTCATACACCAGGACATACAATGGAAAGTATGTGTTTGTTAATCATTGACGAAGAAGGAAAAGAGCATGGAATAATTACTGGAGACACCTTGTTTATTGGTGATGTGGGAAGACCTGATTTGGCACAAAAGGTAATTGCAGATTTGACAGAAGAAAAATTAGCTGGACACCTCTTTGATTCTCTTCGCAATAAAATTATGCCGCTCAGTGACCACCTTATTGTTTACCCAAATCACGGCGCGGGTAGTGCTTGTGGTAAAAATATGAGTAGCGAAACTACAGATACCTTGGGCAATCAGAAAAAGACTAACTACGCGCTTCGTCCTGATATGACGAGAGAGGAATTTATCAAAGAAGTTCTTACGGGCTTGACACCTCCTCCGGGCTATTTCCCGCAAAATGTATTGATGAATATCCAAGGTTACGAAAGCTTAGATAGTGTTTTGGAGAAAGGAGTAAAAGCGTTAAGTCCAAAGGTGTTTGATACTGTCGCCAATGAAAAAGATGTCGTTATTCTTGATACGCGTAGTAAAGATGATTTTATAAAAGGCTTTGTTCCCAATTCCATTTTTATCGGTTTGGATGGTAGCTTCGCAAGTTGGGTGGGAGCTATGATTCCTGATTTGAAACAAGAAATTTTATTCATCGCGGACAAAGGAAAAGAGGAAGAGGTCGTGACTCGATTGGCGAGAGTGGGATATGATAATGCGATTGGATATTTAGAAGGCGGGGTAGAAGCTTGGAAAAAAGACGGACGAGAAATCGATACGATTGAGTCAGTTGATGCGAGTCAGTTGGAAAAATTAGACGAAAAAAATAACTACGTTGACGTTCGGAAAGCAAGCGAATTCAATAGCGAGCATGTTGTTGGTTCCGTTAATGCGCCATTGGATTACATCAATGATAGCATGTCTAAAATTGCTAAAGACAAGAAGATATATGTAGGCTGTAACTCCGGCTATCGTTCTTTAATTTTCATTTCTATTCTTCAATCTCGCGGTTATAGAAATTTAGTTAATGTACTGGGTGGATTTAAAGCGATAAAAGAGAATGACAGTATTAAATTGTCAAAATTCGTGTGTCCAACTACAATGCTGTAAAGGGCAAATAGTATTATTATAAGAGTTGAAAAAAGAGCTCTTAATCAGAAAGCTGGTATCGACCTATGTCGATACCGGCTTCTTATTTTGTGGCACTATTTTCTTAAAATGGCTTGACGAAAATCTCAAAAAAATTTAAGCTATGCCTCTTTCAAATACTTCTTGTTGACATAAAAAGTACCAAACGGAAGAAGAGAAGCAATGAGTACAATAAAAGTAGTTTTCATATCCCATTTCATTCTACTTCGGATTGCTAATGCTAAAACAATGTAAGCAAGAAACAGCATTCCGTGAGGCATTCCTAATGATTTTACCAAAACGTCATTACCCGCAAAATATTTGAGAGGAACGCCCACAAATAACAATAGAATGTAAGATGTGCCTTCCAAAAAACTTGTGACTTTAAAGATATTCGTTAAGTTCATTTGTCTTGATTTTTTTGTGTCCATCGCCTCTTTGACTTTTTTCAGAAAGACTATCGCTAATGCTCCTCCCGCAAACGATACAATGCAATTTAAGAAAAATAAAAGCAAATTTGTACTTCCCGATTGCATAATTGAAATAGGGTCAAAGCCGAGTCTACCAAAAGACTTTATACATAAAATACTGCCGAAAACTCCTGCAATAGTATTTCCGGTAAATCCAAAAGAGTATTTTTTAACAAAAAAGCCCGTTAAGTTAGCTCCGATTATTCCAATCATGATGCTAATCAAAGAGATTAGAGTATCTGTCATATGATGTCTATTCTAATGTCCATAATCCATGTCATCTATTTTTCCTGCCATCAGCCTTTTTTGAACAATAAAGTAAATGACTAATAGTATTAAACCGACGATTCCCCAGTTAAAAGCAACTGATAAACCATATTCTGACGCAGCGGTGTTGTATATCGTCAATGATTCATTCACTGAATTAGTAGAAGGTAAAATGACTGGAAATAAAGAAGCCAATGAAGAAGTTATCCCTCCAAGAATTAACAAAGTAGAAAGATAGAAAGCATGAATATCTTTTTTAATTTTTTTGATGAAAAATAAACCTATAATTCCTCCAAAGTAAAGTAGCGGAAAAATAGCTAAATACGGTAGGTCTTTAAAATTATCTAAAGCAGCAGGATTGATATATTGCCAAACAGCTAAAGAAAAGATAGTTAAAACTGATAACGCAATATTTAGATTAAAAATAATCGATTTAAGGCGATGATTAATAGATGAATTCGTTTTTAAAATCACCCAATTCGCACCATGAATAGCTAAGACTATAACTGCAATTACTCCAATAATTAGGGTAAACCAATCGATAATTCCAGGCGTATCACTTAGAGGACTGAAACTGCTATCCCACAAGGGTAGAAAAAAATAATGTCCTTCGTAAAGTGAAACACCATCTTTTACGCCACCTAAATTTACGCCTCTAATTACGTTGCCCAATGCCATTCCAAAAAATAGAGCTAACAATAAACTGGAGACACCAAAGGCAGTATCCCAGATGTCTTTCCACATTTGGTAATTAAAGTGTCCCCTAAATTCTAAGCCAATAGCTCTAAATATTATCAACCACAAAACGAGAATTAAGGGTAAGTAAAAACCGCTAAAAACCGAAGCATAAAAGGTAGGAAATGCCATGAAAAGCAAACCTCCTCCTGCAACTAACCAAACTTCATTAGAGTCCCAAAACAGACCTGCTGATTTGGCGATGACGACCTTATCTTCTTCTGATTTAGCAAAAAATAAATGAATTATCCCTGCTCCAAAATCATATCCGTCTAAAATAAAAAACATTGCTAAAACGACTGAAATAGCACTATACCAAAATATTTCCATGACTTAGTGTGTTTGAGGTTCTGGTTGTGGACCTTTATAGATAATTTTTCCGACTAAAATGAGAAATAAGACTCCCAACAAGAAATATAATCCTATAAACCCTAATAAGGTAAATAAGGTATTTCCCGAGGAAACGGTAGGGGATATTCCTTCACTCGTTTTCAATAAACCGTAAACTAAGTAAGGTTGTCTCCCCAATTCCGCAACGTACCAGCCCGTAATATTTGCAACGTAAGTAAAGGGTGCTAAAAGCATAATACCCCAAAGAAGAGGATTAAATTCATACAGTTTTTTTCTCCATAAAAATAAAATAGCCAAGCTCATCACTCCGATAAAAATAGTTCCCAGACCAACCATAATATGATAGGAATAGTAAAGCCCCGGTACATTGTCAGGTAATTCTTCTTCTTTGAATTTATCCATTCCATAAATCTGCCTGTTCCAATCTTGATAAGTCAAAAAACTCAAAATATTAGGAACAGCAATTTTGTTATCCAATTTTTTCTCTAACATATTGGGTTGTCCAATCAAGATGATTTCTGCACCCGCATGTTCTGTTTCAAAAATACCTTCCATAGCTGCAAAAGAAGCAGGTTGATATTTTGCGACGTTTTTCGCATTCCAGTCTCCAGTAGGGAAAGCGACTAAAAGACTGGAAATAAACCCAAAGATTACTCCTGTTTTTAAAAATAGCTTTCCGTATTCAATATTTGATTTTCCTAAAAGATAAAATGCTCCTATACTTGCTACTACAAAGGACGAAGTAACTAAAGAAGCCATTTGATTGTGTAGAAATGCGGGAAGTAACCAAGGGTTGCTAAATAACTCGGAAAAATTAGTCAGAACATATTTTCCATTATCTAAAATCTCGTAACCAACGGGATGCTGCATCCATGCATTGGTTGCAAGAATAAAATAACCACTCGCCCACGAACCAATAAAGACCAACAAAGCTGTTAGGAAGTGTAACCTTTGGCTCATTAATTTTTCACCAAAAATAAACAGAGCTAAAAAAGAAGATTCTAAAAAGAAAGAAAATAATCCTTCCATGGCGAGCGTCTGACCAATAATACCACCTGTAAGCTCTGAAAACTTTGCCCAATTGGTTCCAAACTGAAACTCCATAGGAATACCAGTAATGACGCCCATCGTAAAATTAACAGCAAATATTTTCATAAAAAACTTAGCCGCATCATTATACTTCTCAGCTTGAGAACGTAGAAATTTCCACTTAAAATACACAATTATCAATGATAAGCCCATCGTTAATTGTGGAAATATATAGTGGAAGGTGATAGTAAATGCAAATTGCAATCTATCGTAAAAAATCATGTCTTCCATGTTGTCGTTTTTTATTATTACTAAGTAATCAGTCAAACCAATAATAAATAGTGTCACCTACTTATTGACTTGGCATGAATAACTTTTCGCCTATTCATTAAAAAAGAAATTACACCACAACTCGTAAAAGAATAATACAACTCAAAAATTAAGTTTAGCGTATCAGTAGATTTACATAATTATTTATTTGGTTTACAAGGGAATAACTTATAAAATTTGATTATAATTTTAATACACTAAAACGCAATCAAAGTATGAAAATTTACTTATTTCTACTAAACTTATCAAAGAAATCCGCTAACCACGACTTAATTTTTCTTTCGCTGTATCCACCAAATAGTAAACCATCGGCACCAAAAAAACAGTCAAAATCAACGAAGACAGAAGTCCGCCAATAATCACCCAAGCCAAGCCATTTTTCCATTCCGCCGCTGTTCCCGTAGCCAAAGCAATCGGCAACATACCAATAACCATAGATAAAGTCGTCATCAAAATAGGACGCAGTCTTTCTTTTCCTGCAATAAGTAAGGCATCTTTAAAATGCTTGCCTTCTGCCTTTAGTTGATTGGTGAAATCCACGATTAGAATGGCATTTTTTACAACTAATCCCATTAACATAATCAGACCTAAGAGTGCAAATAAACTCAAATTACTCATGGAAAGATTGAGCGCAAGGAATGCTCCGATAGCCGCAACAGGAATAGAAAAAAGCACGACAAACGGATAAACAAAGCTGTCATAAAGCGCAACCATGATGAGGTATATTAATAAAAAGGAAATGAGCAAAACTGAACCCAACGCACCAAAACTGTCATTTTGCCTCTTTATATCACTACCCCAAGTCATCTCTATTTCATCGGGCAATGGATTATCGGCGAGATAAGCCACTACTTCATCCGCTACAGTTCCCGACGGCCTTCCCAGAGCATCTGCTGTAAGTGTAACGGCGGGCTGACGGTCTTTTCTTTCTAATAAGGAGGGAGAGTTATTTTGTTCTACTGTGGCAAATTGAGCAACATCAATAGCGATTCCCATAGGATTGATTATCGTCAGATTTTTTACATCCTCGTAATTTTGTCTGTCAAACTCATCAAGCCATATTCTCATTGGATATTCTGTGCCGTTTTCTGTCAAGGTCGCATCATCATTTCCTGTAAAAGCTGTCCTTAAATTCATGCCGACATAGGCAGTATTCAAGCCCAATCGTTGCATTCTGTTTTTATCGGGAATGACTTGATATTCGGGACTACCTGCTTCTACTGAGAGTCTTACATTATCAGCTCCTGGGATTTTTTCGATGATAGTTTTTAAATCATTTCCGTTTTTCATGACGGTCTCCAAGTTGCTGCCACTTAAGGTTATTTCAATGGGTGCAGAACGTGGAATAAGCCCCAATGCAGCCATTGAATAGTTAATATTTGGAAATTTTGTCTTCAAATCCTCCCGCAGCCCTTTCATATATTCTTCTGTAGGTAGCTTGTTTAATTCCTCTTTCGATTTCAGTTGTATGGTAAACTCTGTTTTGTTGGCAGACCCGACTCCCAGACTACCGATACCTGTACTCGGACCACCTACATTACTAAAAACCGTAGATACTTCGGGCTGTGACAATAGGTAAGTTTCTATTTCTGTCGAGATTAAGTTATTCTGTTGAATGGCAGTTATTTTGTCATATTCTAAAGCCAATTTAAACTTCCCTTGGTCGCCGGTTGAGATTAATTCTTTACCTATTATGCCTTGATTCATGATACCTAAAGTCATTGCAAAAAGGAGCAAGACAATACCAGTAAAGATAATTTTATGACTTAAAACCCATTCCAACCTTCTGCCGTACCAATTGGTGAAATGGTCGAGTTGTTTTTCAAACCAAAGCAAAAAACGATTAAAGAAATTGGTGGGTTGTAAATCTTCTTTTTTGCCTATACGAGAAGCCATCCAAGGAGTAAGGGTAAAACCGACCAATAAACTGGTAAGCGTGGAAGTAATGACCACCACGGAAAACTGCTTGAGCATATCGGCAACAAAAACTTGTAAAAAAAGGATAGGTAAAAAGACTACAATATCAACCAAAGTAATGGATAGTGCCGAAAATCCTATTTCCATTCTACCGTCCATTGAAGCCACTTTTTTATCCTTTCCCATATCCAAATGCCTCTGGATATTTTCTAAAACGACCGTAGCATCATCTACCAATATCCCGACAATCAAAGACATGGCAAGCAGAGTCATCAAATTAAGCGTATAACCCAAAAGCCACATCACCGCAAAGGCAGTCACCAAGGAAGTGGGAATCGCAACCAATACAATTAATGAATTTCTAAAACTCCTGAGAAATAAAAGCATCACTAATGAAACCAATAAGACGGCTAAAATCAAATCAAATACGACCGAATCCACAGCAGCTATGGTATTATCTGTGCTGTCATCGGCTATGATAAATTGTACATTACTATTGGCGTTTTGCTGTTCAATATTTTTGAATTGTTCTCTAATCAAACGAGAAACATCAACTGCATTGGCATCTCCTTGCTTTTTTAGGAGGAGTCCGATGCCTGCTTTTCCGTTGTATCGACTGTAAGAAGTGGTCTCTTTGACACCCTCCATCACGGTTGCGACATTCTGTACATAAACAGGACTGTTCGGAATAGGCATCCCGACTTGGACGTTTTTTATATCATCCAGAGTAGCAAATTTTCCAGTGAGTCTGACGGTATTGTATTCTTTGTTGGTTTGTACTTTACCTGCCGGCAAATCTAATCCCGAATGGTTAATGGCTTCTACCACTTGAGAAAGTGATATTTTGTAGAGTTTTAGTTTTTCTTGGTCAACTTTTACTTGTATTTCTCTTTCTTGTCCGCCTAACAAAGTGATTTCTGCTACGCCCTTTATTTGTTGGATTTGGGGCAGATAATCATCTTTCATTTTTTGATAAAATTCCGTCGCTGATAAGTCGCTCGTGACGCTGATAGACATAATAGGCAAGTCATTTGGCGAGACTTTACTCATTTCCGGACTCAATATATCTTGTGGCAAGTCCTTCTTGATATTGTCAATATATCGTTGGGCATCCTGCATCGTTTTATCTAAGTCTGTCCCATATTTTAGGTTGGCGATAATGACAGAAGCATTGGGAAGAGACTTGGAAACTAAATAATCAACGCCTTCTAAATTGGAGAGCGCATCTTCGATTTTTCTTGATACGGAGGTTTCCACCTCGTTGGGTTCTGCGCCCGGATAGCCTGTTTTGATTACGATTACAGGTTGATTAAAATCGGGCATCAGTTCATAGCTCAAATTTTTGTAACCGATAAAACCCAAAAGGATAAAAACACTAAACAAAACGATGATTAGCGAAGGGCGATTGATTGATATTTTTGTAATGTTCATATATGAGTCTCTTTAATTGAATGAAACGTTTGCTCCGTCGAAGAGATTGATTAAGCCGTTGATAATCAGGATATCGCCTTCTTTTATTCCTGTTGAAACAATGGCTTTGTTCTGTATTTTTTTAGAAATACTTATCGTTTGCAATTTTGCTTTACCGTCTTTTATCAAGTAAACTTGCGGCTCTGCGGCACTCCCTATTATCGCAGAAGCAGGAATGCTAAATCCCTTTTCTATAGATTTGTTAGAAACAGCAAGCTTACCAAACATACCTGCTTTTATCTTCGCACCCTCCATATTTTTGAGCGTAAACTGGACAGGATAACTACCTCCCATATTGGCTTTACTGCCAATCAAAGTGGTCCTTCCTGTGAGCGATTGATTTGGATAAATATCTGCAACTACCTCATAGGATTTTCCTATTTCAAATTGGCTGAGTTCATTTTCTGACACATTAATGGTAAACTTTATTTTGTCTAAATCTGTAATCTGCAAAAGAGGCATACCCGGTGCAGCAAATCCGCCTATCTCTGTAAATTTCATGGTAACAATCCCGCTGAAAGGAGCCTTAATTGTCGTTTTATTAATCTGCTCTTCTATACTTTCTCTTTGAGCATCGAGTGATTTTATCCCTGATTGTTGAATGATTGCGGTGCGCTGATTTTCCGCAGTTTTTAATTGCATTTCAGCCTTCTCTAATTGCACGCCTTGAATGGCATCTGACTTTTGTAAAATGGAATATCGATTGACATCTTTTCTTAAGCCGTCTATCTGAATTTGATTGGCATTGAGTTGTACATTATATTCAACTTCAGCGTTTTGACTTTGTACTTCGAGGACATTTAATTTACGGAGCAATAATGCATTGTCTAATTGTATGAGTTTTTGCCCTTTACGCACAAAATCGCCTTCATTCACAGAGATATGATTGATTTTACCTTGTGTTTCTGCACTGAGTTTGGTTTCTCTATTCGCCCCAAAATTTCCGACATAAGAACTTTCTTGACTAATATCTTCCAACTTGATATTTTGTATCGAGACATTGATAGGCTGTTCTTTATCGTAGTGATAAATCTTTTCGGTAGCGATGTCTTTGTTTGATTTTAGCTTGAATACAAATGCTGCAACGAGTGCAATACCGGCAATAATGGCTATGATTTTTTTCCAGTTCATAATCGTATCTCCTTTTGTTATCTTAAATTTCCTGTAAGCTTTTTCAGTTCCAAATCAGCTTTCAAATAATCGATAATAGCAGACACATTTATCTGCTGTGCTTCTCGCAAAGCATTATCGGCTAAGAGTACCTCGGTGAGTGAAGCAACGCCTTGTTTTTGTTGTAAAATAGTGTTGTTATATATTTTTTGAGCCAATTGAATTTGCTGTTTTGAGGTTTCAATGGATTCAGACATCGTCAAACGCTCCAATTCGGCATTGGCTATTTGCATTGTATTTTGGTCTTGAATTAGATTGATTTTCAACTCATTATTAGTCAATTCAATTTGTTTTTGATTGACCTTTCTTAAAGTTGTCGTACCGTTAAAAATCGGATAGGAAACTTGTAAACCCGCAAAACCAAGCGGATAAAAATTGAGAAATTCATTAGGTTTTTCATCGTAGCCAAAACCCGTCGTCCCATAACTCCCAATGAGATTAACGGTCGGCAGATACCTTGATTTGTTCAAAGTTTTCAGTTCTGTCTGGAGTAATTTATTCTGTGCTTGAATTAATTTTGAGTCTAATGACAACTTATAATCATACACCGTCTCTTCTGTAGCGGCTATGGTATAATTTATGTCAAATGGCTGTTCCAACGGAATACCTAAAGTAAATTTCAAGGCTTGTAAGACTTGTTTCTGCTTACTTTCTGCGGTATTTTTTTGAATAGACAATTGAGACATTTGTAGCTCTATTTTTCCCACATCTGTTCCCGTGGTAAGTAATTGCTCTTGCAATAGTTTTAAATTACCGAGTAGTCTGTTCGCATTTACAAGATTGCTATCCAAGAATGTAATCTGAGTTTGCAAAATTTGAGCATTGTAATACAGATTTGCTATTTCAAAAAAGATTTGTTCTTCACTCTTTTGGTATTGCAAATCGGTCAGTTCCGATGCTACTTTAGAAGCTTCAATGCCGCCATAAATTTGAGGATTATACAGAGGGATAACGAGTTGAAGATTGGCGGTGATATTATGCGGTACACCAAATTGCGCTTCGTTAAACTGTCCCTCAGGTGCAGCGGGATTGAAAGTAGATTGGGGCAGTAGCTGATAGGGGATGTTGGTGAAATACTTATAGTCCCCATTCGCTGTTAGCCTCGGCAGCAAATTCGCTTTGGCTTCCTTCTGTTTTATCGCGCTTGCATCCATATTGTTTCTTGCTATCTGCAAATTTTTATTTTGCTTTTGAGCGGTGTCAATACATTGCGATAGAGTTAGACTCTGCGCGAAACTTAGCTGCCCAATCACCAGAAAGGGCAACCATAAAATTACTTGTTTGTAAGTGTTCACTAACTTCATTAGACAAATTTTTTAAACTATAATTTCGGCTTTCAAAATCACTTTAGTTTTGTAGAATTAGAAATTAAACAACCAGCTTCTGATTTCTTCGTCATGATATGATAATTTTTATTGAAAATTAGCATGATAGGTTCTAAATGACTTTTCTAAGTCAGCAATGACTTTATCAGCTTCCTCCTTGTTTTCTGCATTCTCCAATTTCTCTATCAATTGCATGTGAGGATGTAGCCATTTATGCAACTCATCGTGACTTTTGCCACTCATTGTGCAGCTTTTGATAAGTCCTCTGTTTTTGTCCTCCAATTGTTTAGCGAGCTCTTCGTAGTCGCTATTATCGTATTGCTTTAAAATGTTTTCTGCTTCAAGGATAAAAGGTTTCATATCCGCATTGACTGCCCATTTTTGTCCGTTATCCAGCTCAATGCTGACCTCGCTATGTTTATGACTTTCAGAATAATTACAGCTCATCACCAATAGTGTAATGAAGAACAAAGCTGTTATTTTGAATGCTTTCATAATCTTATAGTTTTATAATTTTTAATACTGACTGAATTATTGCATCTCCTTTCTTAATGATATCAAACTGAAAATTAGCCACTCTCCATTTAAACATCTGTAGCCTCATGGTTCCCATTACAATGTGCATCAGGTCTTCAACCGGAATAGCATTTGTAAAAATACCATCCTCTTGTCCTTTTGCTAAAATAGGCATCAAGTGCTTCTTTTTTACAGCCATTATTTTAAGAATAGTAGCGTTAATATTTTCACTTTTCTCCATCAGTCCGTCAGAAAAAACAGCAACGACAAAGTGAGGATTGCTATTAAAAAAGGCAAATAGATTTTGAAAGATTTTAATAAAGCGCTCTTCCGGGTTTAGATTACGGTTCAATGTCGTCGTATATCGTTCGTCCATATTCGTCGCCAAATATTCCAACATGGCAATGATAATTTTTTCCTTACTGCCAAAATGCCTATAAATAGCCGCCTCTGAAAAGTGCATTTCCTTAGCAAGGTTTTTAATGGTCAATCCACTCACTCCAGCTCTGGTCAGTATTTTTCCTGCGGCTTCTATTATTTCAAATTGTCTATCTGTTAGTATTTCTGTCAAAATAATTTAGTTTAAATTTGCTGTTTTACTAATTTTTAAGTTAGTAAGTGAATACTTACTAACAAATATACATACAATTACTTTAGATTTCCCAATTTTCTTATAATCTTTATCTTGTATCCTGTTGAAATTATTGAAGATTACCTTTGTGTGAGTAGCTAATCTATATTTCATAGTTGCTAAAAAGAAAAAGATTTCGTTCAACAGAGAAGGTTTAGCTAATTCGATTTTAAAGTATTTTCACCTTTAGATATACTCAAGTTATAGAATTTCTGACCAGTTATATCTGTGATTATTGAGTCCAATATATCTCTTTCTTCCTACCAATTCCCTAAATCTTGTATTGATAAAAATATTAGAGGTTTAGTTGCTCCTCTCCGCACTTCGATTTAGAACAGACTTGTGATATAAACAGATAAATAAAGAAGCGGTGTTAGAAATATAAATTATTCTAACACCGCTTCCTTATTCAATGGTTAAATATCATTTATTGGCCTTCACCCAAGCAGTATAGCCTCCCTCTAAATTATATAGACTTTCAAAACCTGCATCGGACATCATATTGACACATTTACCAGAGCGACCTCCACTTTTGCAATAGACTAAATAGGTTTTATTTTTATCTAAAGTCTTGATTTTTTCCGCAGAGTCACCGTCAAACCAATTGATTTCGACCGCACCTTCTATTTTACCTTGAGCAATTTCTTTGGGAGTACGAACATCCAAAATGACAATGTCTTTATCTTGCATTAAGACAGTAGATGCCGCGACATCTACATCTTTGTGCTTGCTGTTTTGAGCACTTGATTGACAAGAAAAAAGAACAAATACACAAAAGAGAGAGAGTAAATATTTCATGTTTTTAATTGTTTAATATAACTTTTGTACGAGCGGCTAATTTGCCATTCATTGTTCCTAAAATAAAAAAAACTTCGTTCGGTAGAGATGCTTTTAATAATTCCACCTCTAAAGTATTTTCGCCTTCAACTAAACCGGCAACACGAAGATTGTAAATTTTCTGACCCGTTACATCTGTAATTATTAAGTCCAATACACCTCCCTCTGGCGTTGTAGCCTTTAGTTGAAAAGTTTGCCCCTCTACAGGATTAGGCATACTCATAATGGAGAATGAATGATAACCTGGTAAGGCTTCGTCTAATGTAGAAACAGTAGCAATAGGTTTTAGATAAACTTTGAATAAACCACCATGTGCTTGTGTTGTGTTAGAATTATTGGTAATAAAAGGATTTAGAGTCTCACTCTGAATCCCTCCAAAGATATAACCGACAAGAGTAGAATCTCCCGAAAGGGCATTGAAATCATAAATTTCGGGTGCAACTTCAGGCAACTGTGAAATGGGCAAAAACTCAGAACCCGCACCAAGATAAGTAGGCATTTCCGTAGCAAATTTCACTTCTTCGAGCGTACCGTCGGCAGCTCTACTAACTCGACTTATTGTTTTTACAAAAGGGACATCATCATCTTGTACCATTATATCTCCGTCATAATAATACCTACTGATGCCTCCAAAGAAAATATTGTGCGCAGTATTCGTATTCGTATCATGCATGGCAATCTTAGCAGAATGATAGTTGCTGAGATATTGGTTAAAATTCGTGATAGGAGTGTGTCCGCTTTCTGTAATATCAACAGGATAAAGAAAAGGAAGGTCTTCAGCTATCTGAAAAACGCCCGAAAAAAGAGTATATCCGAAAGTCCCGTCAGGAAACAATTGAGGAAGTAAATTATAATCTCTGCGATGCAAGTGTAAGGGGTCTGATATTTCAGAATAATCGTTGATTATAAGTGTTTCATTGTCATCCGCTAAAGTGAATTTTTTTATCGCATCGGTGTATTCCTGAATAAAAGTCGGTCCGTCGTGTGGGTTGTATCTACCGTCAAATCGGTGTCCTCCTACTAAATAATAGGTGTCTCCGATTTTACCTAAATTGCCACCTGTAACTGCGAAGTCTTCGGTTTCAATTTGACGAAAAGCTGTATCATTTATGCTTCCAGAAATAATTTGCTCTGTCAACATTCCCAAGTCGATTTGTGTAAGATAAGGATAGGTAATATGGTCAGAATTAGAGGTACTGTACCCATAGCCTCCGATGATGATTAACTTATCTTCGTCTTGATAGTATTCAAAATTGGTAGCTTGTAATTGTTCCGCTAAGTCTGTTGATAGACCAGTTATAGATTGTGACCAAACAGTTTCACTTTCTATATCTACTACAAATATGTCTGTATTGTTTTGTGATGCAGGAAAGGCAGCAAAAGGTTGACGAGCGTGAATACCATCTCTGCGACCTCCGATAAAGATGTGCTTACCATCGTGAGTTCCCCATGCGTAGGAGTGCAAACC
>CALDUB010000165.1 GCA_937923465.1 uncultured Saprospiraceae bacterium | reverse complement strand
TAATTTCCTTTCCGTCCAATTTTTGCACATCATTACTAAAGACAGGCACATCAACCTTGAAGCCTAAAAACTCATCGTATTGCTTTTTAAAAGTAATTTTAGAAAGCGTTTTCCAAGAGTTGGTCTTTTTATTTTGCGCTTGCACAGCTGTTGCTAAAAATAAGAATGCAGCTAATATCGTCAGTAATTTTTTCATTATTTTGTTTTGTAGTATCTCGAAACTCCTGTTTCGACTAAAAAGTATTTCCGAAACAGGAGTTTCGGGATACAGTATACAGTAAACGGATGAAAGTCTCAAAAGCTACTTAACTAAAAGTTAAAGCCTGAAAAATTACATCTTAACCCACTTCATCACCACAGGTTCAGAGGCACCTTCTGTAAATTCTAGAAGATAAACACCTCTACTCAAATACCTCAAGTCATCTCCAAACTCATACCAATCTGGTTCTAAAGTCTCGTCAAAAATCGTCCGAATAAACGCCCCTTTGTCATCATAAAGAACAGCTTTTACTGAAGTCTCTTTTGTAAGCGTAAAGGTAATATTAACTTTATCAGAAAAAGGATTTGGAAAATATTTAAAATCCTCAATGACTTCTCCGTTAAATGGAGGAACAGGCGGCGCGGGTGGTATTGGTTTCATATTCGTGGCGCCAGGACTTCCAAATTCGTTTACGGAGTCCCAGTTTTCTGCTAAAATATTATCCAGTTCTGGACTGATAAGTTCCAAAGTACTGCCTTGTCCGTTTGCCATTTCTGACCAAGGTGCTTCGGGTAAATAATAGACTTCGTCTCTTAAATCTAATGCAGGCGTAAATAGTCTGACGGCATCGCCCATGCTAGAAAGTCCAAAATCAAAATCACCTAATACATTTTCAACATCTGGGTAAATAGTTTGAAAAAGAGTCTTGTCTTTTGTCAAAATTAAATATTCACTCGTATCGAGCACCGTATTTTCAGGAAAGATAAATTGATTGTCATCACTATTATCTTTTAAAATAAAACCCGAAATATCTATCAGTGAATCAGTTGGATTATGCAACTCAATCCAGTCTTCCGTATTAAGAGTTTCTGATGAGCTGTAGTTAATTTCATTAATGACAACACCTTCATCATAGATGATTTCATTAAAAACAGGAATGAGAAGAATATTATTTTTCAAGTCAAATTGAAGTTCTTCCTCCGTTGAGGACAAAACGCCTGCCCAATGAGAAAAAACGTGTCCAGGTCTCGCTATCGCTCTAACTTTAATTGGTACATCTTCAAAATAATCGCCTTTCCATTCAGTATCTTCAATATTTAGACGGTCATTAATCAAAACATAACCTTCTGTCGGGTCCTCATTATCAATCGTTAATTCATGGTAATCTGGTAAATTGAAAACGGACTTAATATGCGTCTTTACACGTGTTGGACGTTGGTTTCCAAAATTACGCATGACGTTGACTTGGTCTCCCCAAAAAGCAATTGGCTCGTTGTATCGATTAAAGTGGTCTGGAATTTCTGAAGCAATTTTAGCTGCGGTAGAGTCAATATGAGTGAGCACCTTGGCAGGCAAAAAGCGTGTATTCATTTCATCTGCAAAACGATTCACTAACTCATTTCTGAAAGAAATATTTTCGGTTAATTTTCTAAACAAAAGAGTAGAGTAGGGGGGATTCGGCCAACCTGGACCATTCGGAGACATTGCAAAAGCAAGTGTATTGTGAAGGTGGGCATTATTGTCCCAAATAGAAAACCCAAAATCAGTATCATACAAAATCCAACGCCATTTGGTATCTGGCGTTCTCCAAAATTTAATATTATTTCCAGGCCAATCTTGATTGGCAAAATAGATTTGAGTTACATAGTAAATTATGTAATTTTCAATATCAATTCTGTCTGCCACAAACTGATAATTCTGATTTGACCCCAAAGAATTATTCGTTACAAAATCAATGACATCCATATAACTTTGATTGTCACCTTGGACTATGTCTCCACCAAATTCTAGAATACTTACATCTTCAGCTTCTACATTATATTTAGACGCCAAGAAGTGTTCATTTACTTTTTCGCGCATCCCATAAATGCCCCAATATTCACCGTTGAGATAAGCCGCAGTCGGTCGATAAGCTTGAAATTCTAAGCCAGTACCGTACATTAAACCCGTGATTGTCGCATCACGCATATTCGCACGAAATAAATCATTACCTGAGTTTCTGAGAACAATAGATTGAAAATTTTCATAGTCTAACTTTGAAAAAAATGGATAATTTATCTCATCGAGACCATAGGCATTCCTCGCGAAAATCGCCAAAGATTTCTGGTCTTGTCCGCGACTATAATTTCCGAAAATTTTTACGCCCGCATCAAATTCAATTCCGAGACTACGGTCTTCTTCATAAAAACTTATATGAATAGGACGCTCCCAATCTTCCCAGAAATTTGCACCAAAATGCGGAAAATTATTATCGTAAGTATCCCCAAAAACATAAATGCCAGTATCATTATCAAAGAAATTATCAGGTTCTGTCACTAAGGAAATGACGGGTAAGTCATGATAATCATTGACTAAATAAGTTTTACTCTGTGTACGAGAAGGAATGTAATTTTCTCTAAAAACACGTGCACGAACAACACGGTTTTGACTGATATTAAGAGGTAATAAATAGGCAGGAGAACTCTCATCAGGAATTGTAGCATCTAAAGTATATCGGATAGTAGCATCAGGAGTATCGGTGCTTAAATTCAAAGAAAGGGCACTTACTGAGCCACCAGGATGAGAAAAAACAACATCCGTATCGTTAATTCCTGAAAAGCCAGTTGACGGATTTTCAGCCCCTGGCGTTAACTCTTCAAAGATAAATAAGTCCTCGCTACCCAAAGCAAGACCCCAAGAATAAGTATCTATACCTGAAGGAATGGCAAGACTATCTGCCAAGTTTCCATTACTATCAAATAAGTAAAGTGTTTCCCCTCCAGAAGAGATTTTGAAATTAGTATGAAAAGCATCATCGGTAAAATTCAAAACTGCGGGAGGAGGAATGCCTTCAGCCGTTGCCGTATTGTAACGGGCAGACAAAAAAGGAATCGCTGTAAAGTCAGATGAGTTTTCACTAATATTATGGACCTGCACGCAAAGAATATTTTCGCCAGCCAGTAATTCTCCATTTGTCAAAATAAATTTATTCGCTCCAAAACCTTGATAAATTTCCGCTTCATGGTCGGTTGGTGTTCCTGCATTAAAAGCAGGTGGTTGTCCATTAATATTGACCCGAGCAACTTCTAATCCATTGAGGTATGCTACAAAACCGTCGTCAAAGTCCATTCCTAAGATAAGTTCTTCGATAGCAACGGGGTCTGCAATATTAAACTTCTTTCGCAAAAAAACAGATAGAGTTCCTTCTGGTAAAATCGTCTCATCGTCACCGTCCGCATAGCCAAAACCAGAAGCACCTTCTTCCCAGTCCGAGTCATCAAAAGAAAGACTTTTCCAGTCAGAGTCGACCGCCTCAGTCGGCACTAAATAACGATAAGTATCTCCTTGATTAATCAAAGTACGTACTGTCGTCAATTCTGTACGATTCTTGTCTGATGCCCAAATCCGCAAATAAGCGTCGGCATCTAAAGTCACCTCTGGAAACGTCCATTTGTTAATTTCGTTGATATCATCCGTCACCGTCCAATCTTCTAAAGAAATGGAATTTGATGTTACATTATGCAGTTCAAACCAATCAGGTGAATCTCCGTCTTCATCTAAGAAAGACCGATTAGAAGAAACGGCTTCGTTAATGCGAATTTGCTGCGCAGAGATAGAAGTTACTGACGAAGTAATCAAAATGCAGAGGAGAATGAAGCAACTTCTTGGTGTAGGATATGTCATGAAAATTTATCTTTTTGGTAGAAATAAAAAGTGAAATTACGACTTTTTATAGTGCTTTGGAAGTATGGATTTGACATTTTAGCAAAAAGTAAATGTATTTGACCTAGAATTAACAGTATCCGATACACAAATTATAAAGCAAAATGTCTACAATTATTTCAAGCTATTTATACCAAACCCCAAAACAATGTTTTATCTTAGATGAAATTTTACATTCGGTAAATGAGGAATAAGCACGAGAATCTAAATAATAACCAACAATGGAAGGATATCACGGATGCTGGCGAGTCAGCATTCGAGTCTCTCTATTTATCCTTGTACCAAAATTTATTTCTCACAGGCTATCGTATTAGCGGCGATAAAGAACTCACCAAAGACGCTATTCAAGAATTATTTTTAGAAATATGGAATAAGCGGGCACAGCTACCTGACATTCAAAATGTCAACGCCTACTTTCAAACTTCTTTACAGCGAAAGATTATTTATAAAATAAAGCAGCAACGCAAAAAAAATCACCAACCTCTTGACAATACTGTACATGAAATTCCTGTACCTTCTTACGAAAATTTACTAATCGCAGCGCAAGATGATGTCGCCGAGAAGGAACAATTACAAGATGCATTGAAGTCTCTCTCCCCCCAACAATTCGAAATGCTCAAACTCCGCTTTTACAAAGAAATGAGCTATCAAAAAATAGCAGAAGAAACAGGTAAAAGCAAGCAGACTATCTATAATCAGATTTTTGCTGCTGTTAAGAAGCTACGAAAGAAAATGATAGCTTAGATTATTGAATATAAAGCTTGGCACTAAAGTACCAAGCTAGTCAGAATTGTCCCGTTGGGACTCGTAAGTATAAACCTTCAGAGTCCTAACGGGACGGCGCTATTTAGTTCATGACTTTAGTCGTGAGTTTTATAATGTAGGATTTTATCCTAATTTGTAAAAAAAATATTAAAAAAATCAAAAAAGCATAGTAAAGAATTTCCCTTCCTTCCTCTACTCTATAATCACCATACAATCGACTATCGACAACAGGTCAATTCGACCGCAAAGTAATTGAATGAATAATAATCTCGACGCAAAGCTCGCAGAGTTAATTGCATCTGAAAGTTTTCAGAATCACTGCCTACGACCAACAGCAGCAAGCAAGCAGTATTGGTCAAACTGGCAGGCTGATAATCCTAACGACATTGCCGTTTTTAAAGAAGCTAAAAAGACTGTTTTACAATTCGCGCTTCACTTACCAGAAGAAGAAGTGGCAACTGAGTTTACAAGATTTAAAGAAGGTACCAAGCAAACGCGCCCGACGTCAGTTGTTAAAATGCAGCCACGTCGCCGCATTTTGACTTATGCTGCCGCAGTAGCAATGCTTCTCTTATCTACTTTTTTATTATTTCAAAGTCAAGATAGTACAGAGGCGATAGCGTGGAAAAATTATAAAACAGAATACGGGCAAACCCTTACACACCAGCTTCCTGACGGGACACATGTAACACTAAATGCCAATTCACAACTCAGCGTCCCGACGAATTGGCAAGAAAGCACGCCGCGTCAAGTAAAATTGACAGGCGAAGCTTTTTTTCAAGTCAAGCACACTGCGACTGATGATAAATTTTCCGTACAAACGGAGAAAGGATTGATTACGGTCTTAGGAACCAAATTTAATGTGCAAGAGCGAGAAGGACAGTTAGAAGTTGTCCTGACAGAAGGAGCAATTAGTCTAGATGTTAAAGACAATCCAACTCTATTTTTAGAGCCAGGTCAAATGGCTTACGTAGGCGATGATAACATTGTTGATTTAAAAACGATTGACCTTGTGCCATTCACAGCTTGGAGACATCATAAAATGGTCTTTAAAAATATGCCAATCAGCCGCGTTGTTAATCGACTAAAACACGACTTTGGTTTGCAGGTCATAGTGAAAAATGAAGCCATTTCAAAAAGACAAATTACAGCCTCTATCGCCAATGATGACCCACAGGTTTTGTTAGAGGCTTTGGCAGCGATTTATGATTTGAAAATAACCAAGCAAGATTCAACGACAGTCATTATAGAGTAGCGAACTTATTAATGCCTTCTTTAGAATAAATTTTGATAGATAGAAAACAAAATAGTATGAAACGAAAATTACCAAACCTTTTAAATTTATCTCTTCGGATTTGCTTTCTCTTTTGCGCGTTGTGCTGCGTCTTACCTGCACAAGCAAATGGCTTTATTCATCAAACTCAAGGTACCGAAAAGAACGTACCTCTAAATGAGGCTTTGGACAAATTAGCAGAATTGTATGGCGTCAATATGATTTATGACAGCGAGCAAGTCTCTGGTAAGACAGTCGAAATATTTCAACCCAAAAATAAGTCTATCGAAAATGACTTACAAGTATTATTGACTGATTTTAGTTTGAAATATAAAAAGATTGGTAATGATACCTTTATCGTTGTAGCTGAAAAAGTAAGGACGGATGGGAGTATTGGAAAAATAGAACCACAATCAATTAAAGTCGAAAAAGTAAATGTTTTAGGTGTCATTACGGATGATGAAACAGGAGAAACACTTATCGGTGTAAATGTCTTTGAAATGGGCAAAGGCAACGGAACAGTTTCAGATTTTGATGGTTCTTACTCGATTTCGGTAGAGAAAGGAAGCGTTTTAGCATTTTCATACACTGGTTATTTAACCAAAGAAGTCAAAATAGTAGACGGTGGTCGGTACGATATTATTTTAGAAAACAATGCTGCACAATTAGAGGAAGTTGTCGTAGTCGGCTATGGTACACAAAAACGTTCTGATTTGACGGGGTCTCTATCATCTGTTTCTTCTGAAGACTTAAAAGCATTGCCTTCTACAGGTTTAGACCAAGCGCTGCAAGGGCGAGCAGCGGGTGTTTTAGTGACACAAAATTCTGGTGCCCCAGGTGGGGCTGTTTCTATTCGTATCCGTGGTATTGGTTCGACTCTTTCTGCGGAGCCTTTGTATGTTATAGATGGCGTCCCCGTCGTTAATGACAATCAAGGAACTTCAGCAAATTTTAGTGAACTAGACGGTGGTGGACAAAATACCAATGCTTTAAATACTATCAATCCAAACGATATTGAGAGCATCGAAATATTAAAAGATGCATCTGCTACGGCGATTTATGGCTCTCGTGGTGCGAATGGCGTTGTATTGATTACTACTAAGCGTGGTAAAAACGGACGCTCTGCTCTAAGCTTTGAAACTTACTTTGGAGTACAAGAATTAGCAAAAAAGATTGACGTACTAAACCTCCGAGAATACGCCGAATATTTGGGTGATGTAGCCGCTTTTATTGATGTTGAAGAGTTTGAAAATCCAGAACTTTTAGGAGAAGGAACAGATTGGCAAGATGCTATTTTTCGTCAGGCTACGATGCAAAATTATCAAATGACGATGTCAGGTGGTTCAGAAAAAACCAGTTTTGCATTATCAGGAGGTTATCACCAAAAAGAAGGAATTGTGATTGGTTCCAACTTTAGTAGAATGTCTGCTAAAGTAAATTTAGACCACAAATTTTCTGACCGTGTTCGCATCGGTAACAGTCTTTTAGTTGCTCGTACTAATGAACGCATCGTCTTTAATGACAATAGCAATGGAGTTGTTTACACTGGACTCTTAATGGTGCCGAATGCACCTGTTCGTAATGCCGACGGTTCTTTTGCTGGACCACAAGAAGAAATTACTTTGTCGTTTGATAATCCTGTAGCGCGTGCTTTAGAGACGGATGACCGCAATCGAAAAATGCGCGTTTTAACGAACATCTATGGAGAAGTAGACATTTTTCCTTTCTTAAAATATCGTACAGAGTTTGGGGCAGATTTGGTGTATTCTAATCACAATACATTCTATCCAAGTTTTCAACGCGGCAATTTTTTCGGGAAATCAAAAGTTGCGCGTAGTTTAAATAATAATACTTTTTGGATTAATAAACACCTTTTGACCTTTGATAAAAAGATTGGCTTAAAGAATAATGTAAGCGTCTTAGCGGGCTACGAAGCACAATCAGGCAAGTATGAATTTCTCTATGCGAGCCGCGATAATTTACCCAATAACGACCTGCGCGAAATCAATCTTGGAGACGCAGGTTTACAAGACAATGGTGGTGGTGCTGGACACTGGGCATTGATGTCTTATTTTGGTAGAATGAACTATAATTTTGATGACCGCTATTTGGTGACAGCAACAGTGAGAACGGATGGTTCTTCACGTTTTGGTGCAAATAATCGTTTTGGAACATTCGTGTCTGGAGCATTTGCTTGGCGCGCTTCTAACGAACGCTTTTTGGAAGACATAGAAGCTATCGATAATTTGAAATTTAGAATAGGCTACGGAACGACAGGAAATCAAGAAATCGGACTGTATTCTTACAGTGGAAATTTACGTTCTATCACAACGGTATTAGGCGACCAATTGATAACATCTTTTGCGCCAGACAATATCGCAAACCCTGATGTGCGTTGGGAGACTTCTTTACAATCTAATGTTGGTTTTGATTTAGGTTTATTCAAAAATCGCGTTGAACTTATCATGGATTATTATGTGAAAGAAGCGCAAGGTATGTTGTTGCCCGCTTTGGTTCCTGCATCGGCAGGTGGTTTAAATCCACCTTTCGTCAACATCGGTGAAGTACGGAATAGTGGACTAGAGACGACAATCAACACTCAAAATTTTACAGGAAAATTTGCATGGAAGACAAGCCTAAATTTCTCCATTAATCGGAACGAAGTTGTCAGCTTAGGTTCAAATGGTAATTTGACGGGCATCATCCAACGCCTACCAGTAACCCGTACCGAAGAAGGAATGGCTATCAGTCAATTTTACGGTTACCGTACGGACGGCATCTTCCAAAATCAAGCAGAAGTAGCAGAACATGCTTTTCAATCTGACAATACACGTGCAGGGGATATTAAGTTTATGGACTTAAATAAGGACGGCGTGATTAATGACGAAGACCAAGATTTCATCGGAAGTCCACACCCTGATTTCACTTTAAATATCAGTAATACTTTTGATTACAAAGGTTTTGATTTGAATATTTTCGTACAGAGTGTTTACGGAAATGAAATATTAAACCTCATTCGCCGCGACACAGAAGGTTTAGTCAATAGCTCAAACCAGACAATCGCAGCAGTTGACCGTTTTACTAATTTAAATCCAAGTGAAACTGTTCCGCGTGCCATCGGTACTGACCCAAATGACAACCGCCGTATCTCAGACCGTTTCATTGAAGATGGTTCTTTTGTTCGTTTGAAGAATATCACATTAGGTTATAGTTTTTCCAGAACAATGAGTAAACGTCTCAAGATGCAAAACCTCCGTGCCTACGTCAGTACTCAAAACTTAAAGACTTGGACAAACTACTCAGGCTATGACCCAGAGATTGGTTCTTATAACCAAAACCCATTAATTAATGGCGTAGAAAATGGACGTTACCCAATTTCGCGCTCAGTAACAGTAGGAGTAAATGCAACATTTTAGAAGGGAAAAAACTCTGCGCCTCTACGCACTCTGCGTTCAATTATGTCATACACAAAAGAAACAACAATGAATTATAAATTAATATTCTCCGCACTAATAATAGTCATAGGTCTTAGTTCTTGTAAAGATTTTTTAGACAGAGAACCACTTGACCAGATTACGACAGATAATTTTTATAAGACTTACGAAGACGCTGAAAGTGCAGTTATTGCTGCTTATTCGCCTTTGCAACAAGATGCAGAATGGATAGGGAAAGGGTGGATGATTACGGAGATACCAAGTGACAATAGTCAACCTGGAGGTACTGACCCAGACTTTACGCCAATCGATAATTTTACCGTAAATGCGGATGCGCCCCCCGTGTATGCTGCGTGGTTGTACCGTTATCGCATGATTACTTTTGCGAATGTAGTTTTGGATGAAGTTCCAAAAATGGACTTATCAGATGCTCAAAAAAATCCATTATTAGCGGAGGCAAAATTTTTACGTGCTTTTGCTTATTTCGATTTGGTGAGAATATTTGGAGACGTGCCCTTGATTACCGCGCCGCCAGCTTACGACCAAGATTTGAATTATCCGCGTTCACCTGTTTCTGAGGTGTACGATTTAATTAAGGAAGACTTCACTTTCGCAGGAGAATATTTACCGACATCGTGGGCAGGATTGGGCGCAGGGCGTGCAACTAAAGGCGCAGCTTTGACATATTTGTCAAAAGTACACTTGACACTTAGAGAATATGTAGAAGCTAGAAATACGGCAAAATCAGTGATTGATATGGGTGTTTATCGCTTAGTGGATGACTTTGGCGATAACTTCCTTTTAGGTTCAAGTGACAATAATGTAGAGTCTATTTTTCAAGCTCAATTTTCTGGTTGTGGTCCATTTGGGACAGGAAATGCACAGCAAGCTTTTTATGCACCTTGGGGTGAAGGAATAACCAAAGACCGTGACGGTTGGGGGTCTCATGTACCGACAAGTGGTGTACTCTCCAATCCAGGTACGACTATAAATGATGCGTTTGAAGAAGGCGACTTGAGAAAGCACCACACACTTATGTCTCCAGGAAACTTTTATCCAGAAATCAATCCAGGAGATGGAGGCTATACTTACCCTTCTGACGGGGCATCTGCGACGAATATCAATATCAAAAAATACGTAGTTGGTAGCGGTTCAAATATCTGTTTTATGAGTACTCCTCAAAATTCACATCTCGCCCGTTATTCCGATGTTTTATTGACCTATGCCGAAGCAATCATGGAAATAGAAGGTGGTGTTAGCTCCAATGTGGATGCTTTAGCAGCATTTAATGAGGTACGTGAACGCGCAGGATTAGAGCCTTTGACGACTATTGACAAAGAAGTCATGTTGAATGAAAGACGCGTGGAATTTGCATTTGAAGGACACCGTTGGTTTGATTTATTGCGTACAGGACGTGCTTTTGAAGTGATGACATTGCACGGTAAGAACATTGCTGCACATCATTTATTATTTCCTTTGCCAAGTTCTGAATTAAAAATTAATACAAGTTTAACTCAGAATCCTGGCTACTAAAACCTTCTTACTTAAGGGTGTACACAAAATAGACAAAATGAAATATATAAATAACACACTAGCACTATTAGGAATTGTATTCCTATTTGCCGCCTGCAATAAAGCACCTGAACCTCCGATGGTCACGACCGTTGACCCTGCGTTTGGTTCCGCAGAGACTTTAATTACTATTGAAGGTATCAATCTAGCGAACATTGAAACGATGACATTCAGTGGTGAAGTTGTTAATTTTAATACGGCTTATAATTCTGATAATGCACTACTATATCGCATTGCAGAGAGCATTCCTCTAGGACCACATATCGTAGAAATTACCACAGCAGGTGGCTCGACATCCTTTGATTTTACGATTAGTGAAGAGGCGCCAGAGGTTTTTAACTTCAGTCCACTTAGTGCGAATGTTGGGGAGACGATTACGATTAGAGGAAAGAATTTTTTCGAACCATTAGAGGTTTTATTTTTTGACAGCATTCAAGCAGAGATTGTTTTTATGTCAGAAGATAGCCTTCGTGTTATCGTGCCAGACGGCATCGAAAAAGGTGAAATTATCTTAAAAGCCAATGGAGGGCGCGCGGTTTCTCCGATTGATTTTTTCCGAACAAATACTATTCTAGTCAATGACTTTGACGGAAATGGAGTGCGTTCCAATACTGATATGTGGCTCAAAGATGGTTTCGTTGACCAAACGACTATTGCCGACGGCGTACAAAATAGCAATCCTGACCCCATTGATAATAACTTCCTGAAACTAACTGGAACGGATAATTTAAGTATCAATTGGATTGGTGGCACACAAAGCAATTTTCAAGATGTAGAGACTTTTGAAAACTTCGGAATTACAACCGATTTAGGTTTTACACTTGTCAAAATGGATATTAATAATAATGGAAATAACAATACTTATTTGACAGTAGTTTTAACGGAGAGAGACGGCTCATTCAATGATTTTGCGCATACCATTGCGATTGATTGGACAGGCTGGCAAGAAGTTATTATTCCATTGACGCGCTTTGAAGACTTAGACGGATTTTTAGTAGACCCTGCTAAAATAAAATCTATAAAATTACACCTTATCGACGAAGGAGCAACAGGTGAAGTACTCGAAGTAAACGTGGATAATCTTCGCTTTGAAGAAATACTGTAAAGATATTTTCATAAGTACGTGACCCTATTTATGTGGATAAATTTGACAGAGAGATTTTTATGATAGTTTTCTTTTAAAAATCGTTGCATGGTTTGCATCACGGAACTATTTTTAAGAGGAAAATAGCGGAAAAACATCCTGTCAAAATGTCCAGATAAATAGAGTTACGTACTTATGCGTGTTTATTATTTGTAAACAAGTCTAATACCAAGTTTTAGACTACTGTTTGCGTATATTCATATGCAACTTACGCCATTGTTTGAGTCTATTTGAAATAAATTAACTGTTTAGAAGTTAGGAACGAAAGAACCCATAGTTCTTTTCTGAAGACTAACTTTTAAATAATCACAAAACAATAAAATTGAATAAAAATGAAGAACATTTTACTCACATTTGTAGCATTATTTTGTTTTGCGCAAATCGCAACTGCTCAAATCTATTTAGATGAATTTGATAATGGAGACGTAACGGCATTAAGTGGCGACGGCTCTTATTCTTATGCCGAAGCCGACGGCGAATTAACTATTTCTGTAGACGGAACGGGAGGTGCTTATTCTGCATTTAGTTACTCTTTACATAATGTTGATGATAACAGTGCTGTCATCGTAGATGCGACAGAAAATAACAAAATTTATGTTCGTGCAAAAGCTAGTATTATTGGTACAGAGTTGCGTATGGACTTAGCAGATGCGGCGGGTTTCGTAACGACGCAAAATGCACAAGCTAAAATTTTGACTACGGAATATACTATTTTCGAATTTGACTACACAGGCGCATATGTAGATGGTGGTTATGGTGGTACATCTTGTATGACAGGACCATGTGATGTGGACGGAACGATGGCAGCAAGTTTAACTTTCTTTACCAACGCTGTTTCTGGTGGTTTTGCTGGTTCTATCGTTATTGATTACATTTCTTTTGGCGTAGAGCCTGACGGAGAAATCGTTTCTGATGTTTTTCAAGACCATATGGATAACGACAGTTCTTTAACGTCTTTCGTTGACCAAGGAATTGGATATACTTTCGAACAAAGCGAAAGTATGATTACAATTACCGGTGACGGTTCTACAGGAGCTTGGGATGCTTTTGCATATGAATTTCGCACACCGCCTACTTATGAAAATACAGATGTTGACGTTACAGGAACAGATAAATTATACATCAAAATGCGTTCAAGCGTAGCGGGAACTTCTGTTCGTTGTGACTTGCAAGACTTAGATGGATTTATTACAACCGCTGGTTCTATCACGAAGATTGTCGATGAAGAATGGACTGTTTTTGAATTCAACTTTGCGGGTTCTTACAATGATTTGGGTTATGGTGGTACACCTTGTACAGAGAGTACGGCACCTTGTCCTGTTGACGGAACGCGTATCGCTTCTATGGTATTCTTTATCGAGCCAGGTACTGGTCAATATGTGGGTAGTCTGGACATTGATTACTTCTCTGTCGGTAATTCTTTAGAGCCTGCTGGTCCTGAAGCAGCATTGGTTTACAACGACCATTTTGACAATGAGACAATTGAATTTGTAGAAGACCCAGGAGGATTTTCGAGTACAGAAACAGGAACAGAATGGACTCTTACAGGAGACGGAAGTGCTGGTGCATTTGCTGCCGCATCCTATTCTTTTCACGACAAAGTTACAGGAGAAGGTATTTCTTTAGATTTGACTCCTGCACAAGATAAGGTATTTATCAAAGCCAAAACCAATGGAGGAACGGTTCCTTTGCGCGTTGATTTGGTCGATATCGATGGTTTTGTATCCACTCAACCTTCTTTGACAAGAGTTGTAGAAGAAGAATATTCAGTTTTTGAATTTGATTTCTCAGGCGGATATGTAGATGCAGGATACGGAGGTACAGCATGTGAAACAGGACCTTGTCCTTTAGATGCTACTCAAATTACGACTGTATTGCTTTACCCAAATCCTGCGGAAGGTATGTATGCTGGTGAAGTCATCATTGATTATATTTCTGTTGGACAAGAATTGGATGATAGTTCAGGACCATTAGGCGTATTGAACTACCAAGACCAAACGGACGGCGCAGAGCCTTTCGTTGCCAATCCTGACGGTTATTCTTCTACTTTCAGTGGTGGAGAGTGGACAATCACTGGTGACGGAACAGGTGGAGAATATGCATTGATTGATTATAACATGTACAGCGTTGCTGGAACGCCTATCATTGCGAATGCAATGGGCAGTGGTAATGTTCTTTACATGAGAGCAAAATCTAGTGTTGACCAAACGGTTTTGCGTGCAGATTTGACAGACAATATGGGCTTTACTACTTCATTAGCTGGTCTAAGTAATACACTGACGACAGACTATGCTGTTTATGAGTACAATTTTGACGGGAACTACACTGATGGTGGTTATGGAGGTACAGCATGTGAAACAGGACCTTGTCCAGTTGACGGTGAGCGTATTGCTAAGATGGGATTATTCGTTAATCCTGGCGTTGCTGCATTTGCTGGCGATGTAACTATTGACTGGTTTGCATTTCAAGATTTAACAACAAATGTGGATGATGTGGAAGCATTGGATGCATTGCATGTTTATCCAAATCCTGCAACAACGGAATTAGGTATCAGCTTTGATTTGACAGAAAAGAGCGACGTATCTTTACGTTTATATGATGTAACAGGTCGTTTAGTTGCTACACAAAACTTGGATAACCAAGCGAGTGGCAATAACTTTGCACGTATGAGTGTTAGCGAATTGACAAACGGAATTTACTTCTTGCAAGTAAATGTGAATGGTCAAAATGCGAATGCGATTTCTATTATTAAGGAGTAGATTTTTTTTAATTATCCCCTACGTACCAAAGCGTAGGGGATGATTAAATTTTCAACCAAAAAAATAAAAACACACAGTTTAATGAAAAATTTTCTCACCCTTCTTTTTTTCTTTTCTTTTCTGCTGCTGAATGCGCAAGACGCCTATCACACAAATCTTAACAACTTTTTACAAACAGAATATAGTCTTCCCGAAGGTGAATTTTTAGTCGGAAATACCGAGACATCGGTCTTAGGAAATGTCCAAAATTGGGGCGTCTCTAAGACAACCGAAGATGCAACAGACCAAGACTTTGCAAAATATTCACGTGTCATTGTCTCGACACCAGGTAGCAACCCGTGGGACAGAGGTTGGAAATTGCCAAATCCAACAACTATTGGCGCGAGCGAAAAATTATTATTAGTATTTTGGTTGAAGGTAGAAGGCATTCCGCCAGCATCTGGTCAAGCCAATGTTTTTGTAGAAAGAGATTCTGATTACTTCAAAGAATTTTATTCAACACTACAAATTACTTCTCAATGGAGACAATTTTTTGTACCCGTTGAAGCAACGGGAGGAGTTTATTCTGCCAACTCATTATCTATGGGTTTTCACGTAGGCGCACAAGCACAAACTATACAGATAGGCGGTTTTACTGTATTGAAATATGACAGCTCAGTCGCTTTTGACGATTTACCAAATCAATATTATAACGATGAATATGGAGGATTTGAATCCGATGCCCCTTGGCGTGAAATCGCAGCACAAAACATCGAGACTTTTCGTAAGTCGGACTTAGTTATCAATGC
>CALDUB010000164.1 GCA_937923465.1 uncultured Saprospiraceae bacterium | reverse complement strand
TTCTACATTAAGACTCTAGAATTAAGGTTTGAATATCTATAAAACTAAGTTGAAGTCACATCGATAATGTATTCATCAAAAGTGGATACTTCTATTTTGTGCTTTATTAAGTGTCATGGATGTCAAAAAATAAGCAATTTTAGACTTTTTGCCTGTCTTTTCAATCCCGAAGGGTTGAAAAGTCGCCTTCGATACTTTTTGAAGTAGGCAAAATTTATCAGCGAAAGGTAAAAAGTCTAAAATGTGCGTTTTTAGCCTGTCCCGTATTTTAATCGGGAATGCTCTTTTGCTTCTTTTGTAGGCAAGCCCTTTTACTCACGCAAGCAAACGCAGAAAAGAAGAGGTGAAAAAAGCAAGTCAGAACGGGAAACCCAAGAGTCCTAAAGTAGAACTAAGGAATGCAAAAAATAAAGATTTAAAGGGAATACTCCGAAAAGTACTCCCTTAAATCTCGTACTCTTACGACAGAGTTTTAAAGTTAATGAATGGTTTTAATTACTTTCAAATCATTTAAAAGAATGGTTTCCTTAATATAGTGTTTTCGAAACCATTGGAAATAGTGTTCCACCTTGTTTACATGCACTTCTAATAAAATACATTCATAGTGTAAGGGGAGTCGCAAGGTAGTTTGTAGATTTCCAGATTTTGGAAAAAAATTCTGCATTAAAGTAGCACTGTTCCCTTCTTTATCAATGCCTTTCAATTTGTACAAATGAAAAGAATTATCTAATCCCTCTAATGTAATATTGATGTCTATATCCTCTGTTGTTTCGTAAGCAAAACCATCGGGAACATTTAGACTATTCATTTTTAAAGAGTCTTCTTGTGCTTTCATTTGGCTCACGAAAGAGAGTAGAATGAAAAGAAAGAAACAGTGCGTTTTAGTCATTTTTGTTAAAATTATACTCGTTTTTTGAATTAATTCAATCGCTTAAAGCCACCGTGAGACACAGGACCTTCTAGCAAATCGTAAACATTCCTGCCTTCTTCGAAAGACTTAATATCTTTGAAAAGAGGCTCTAATTCTGCAAAATAACGGTCAATGTGTTCTTGTGTGTGTGCGACGCTGACGTAAACAGCATTCGAAGCAAGAATGCCTTTTTTGAGCATTTCTTGTGTGATGTAGGTTTTGTATGCCAACCAATTATCACTTTTGATACTGAATGAAGTTAAAGACGGCAGACCGGCAGTATGCAGAGGCAATTCATATTTCTCACCCAAATTTTTCCATGCGCGTGTGATTTTTGAGCCCGTCATCGTAATCGTCTCCCAAGATTTTTCTTCTTCCATGACATCCAAAGTTGCCAATGCTGCCGTCGGTCCGATTCTTTCTGTCCAAAAAGTACTGCTGATGAATGTCTTCTGCGCAGCTTGCATTACTTCCTTTTTTCCAACGATAGCAGTGATAGCGTAGCCATTACCCAATGCTTTCCCAAACATTGCCATGTCTGGCTCTACGCCATACATTTTGTGTAATCCTCCAAATGTTTGTCTGAAACCAGAAGTACATTCATCAAAAATCAGTATTATATTATTATCCGTAGCAATTTTTCTGACAGCCTCTAGGTAACCTGGCAATGGACCATGATTACGAGATACTTCCATTTTGATAACTCCTAAATCTGGATTTTCTGCCACGATTTTTTCTAACTCTTCAATCTTATTGTAATTGAAAGGCAAAGTTGTGTTGGCTAAATTTTTAGGAACACCCGCTGGATTTAAACCAGGTAATAAATGACCGTCCAAACCTTCTTTATCTGACAAGTTTGTCGAAAGATACCAATCGTGCCAACCGTGGTAACCACAAATAGCTACCTTATCTCTACCCGCTGCTGCGCGTGCAATACGAATAGCTACGGCATTTGCCTCTCCACCCGTTCTTGCGAAGCGCACCATATCTGCCCAAGGGTGCATCTGTACTAATCTCTCTGCCAAAGCAACTTCCTCTGGACAATTAAGAGTAGACATATTTCCTTTTGTCACGACTTCTTTTACCGCTTCATCTACACGCTCATTGCCATAGCCCAAGATGTTAGTCCCGATGCCCATGATGCACATATCGAGGTATTCTTTATCGTCCAAATCCCAGATTTTACAGCCTTTTGTTTTGCTGTAATAAGAAGGCCATTTCTCGGGCAAAAACATTTCTGGACGCTTTGATAAAAGCATTGTGCCGCCAGGAATAAGGTCTTTGGCTTTTTGATAAAGAGCTTGACCTGTGCCTATAGTTGAAGTGATTGTATTAGTCATTTTTGATAGATTTTAGTAGTCCTTCATTACGAATAATGCAGGCATTGATGTTAGAAATTTCGGGATGCGTATTCATATACACCGCATAATCTTGCCAATCTCGCTGTGTCCCTAATGAGTTTATTAAGTTTTGGATAACCGTAAAATCCTGAGGCTCATCCACTGTCATTCTTAAATCACCATAATCATATCCTTCTTCAAAATTGGAAGACTTAAATAAATTGCCTCCACAAAATGTAGAATTATTTCTGATATAAGGCGTTACGTGTTCTCGTTCGGATTTTAATTTACCTTTTTGCCACGCCGCTTCTAGAGCGGTAAATTTGAAGACCTCTACATCCTGTCCGTCAGGGTATTTTGTCAACAATGTATTTGTACAATAGTCCAAGTCATTTTCGATAGTGTACCGAACGACTTTGTCTATTAATTTTGCGTCAATCAGAGGACAATCAGATGTCAAACGAACAATGTAGTCCGCGTCTTCACCTTTGACCGCTTGGTAAAAACGGTCAAGAACATCATTTTCAGAACCACGAAATGCTCTGATGCCCATGTCCGATACCATATCAAAAATCAATTTATCATCTGGTTGTACGGTTGTTGCCACGATTAATTGAGAGATGGTTTCAGATTTTGAAATTCTTTCCATGTGAATTTCTAACAGCGTCTGCTGACCTATCGACTTTAGTATTTTACCAGGCAATCGTGTAGAACCTGCTCTTGCTTGAGTTATTGCTATTATTTTCATGACCAATTAGAAGGGTTTAGTAACGCAATATCAGATACTGCAATAGCGTCAATTTTACGAATAAGCTCTGCAGAAAGCTTTTTTGATGAAACAGCCTGAATATTAGTCGCTAATTGTTCTGGGCTATCTACGCCGATAAGTACATTGTCAATATTGTGATTTGTAGTCGCATATTTTAGAGCCAATGTTGCTATATCAAGATTGTGGTGTTTTGTTAGTTCTTTGATGTTTTCAACCTCTGAAACTAGAGGAGATAATTTTTCTGGAAAAGTATTAGTGTCTTTAAAAAACAAGCCTTGTAGAAAAGCTGAACGTGTGTGAATAATTTTGTTATTAGCTTTTGCTATTGCAATTAAATCTCCACGTTGTTTGTCATTGTCGAGTAGATTATAAGGAAGTTGGATGATATCAATGTGTTTATCCTCCGCTGCTAAAAGTAGGTCGTTGTTATTGTAAATAGATACGCCAATGTGTTTGACTTTACCATTTTCACGTGCTGTGATTAGTTGCTTACGTGCTTCTGGATGATTTTTGTAGTCATCAAAAGAATGGTATAAATACCCCCAAAATGAATCTACTCCTAATCGTTTAAGTGAGCTGCCGATTTTTTCAGTTAGATTGATTTCTTCATCTTTATCAATCTTAAATTTTGTGATAATGTCAAATAGTTGCCCTGTTTCCCGATGAAAATCTCCGATAAGGTCTACCGCATTTCCATAAGCATCCGCAGTATCTAATAAAGAAATCTCATTCCGATAAGCATGATTTAAAATTTCAAATACCTTCGCTTTTTGAGGCTTGCCTTTTTCGTTATTAATACCGTAGTTGAGTCCAAATTGTACAGTACCGAGAATTAATTTATTCATTGGGAAATAGTTTTTTAAGATTTAGAACGAAAGACATTAGATGTTAAATTCAAACAGCTTCTAACGTCTAATATCTTTCGTCTAAAGTCTAATAGATTAGTGCTTTGTATAAATTTTATCCATATTTCGGTTTGAACCATTATACCAAGGCAAAGAAGGATTGCTCTGAGCATAGTCATCGAAATCAAGATAAGCATCAATAATCTCCTCGCCTTCTAATGGATATTGCCATTCTGTTGGTACATAAAGTCCCCAAGGAAGATTGTCAGGAGATAAAAAATACTTGTTTGAACCTGGTGTAGTATCATCATGAATCGTTCCGAATAAATCCGTATTCATATTGTTTGTTGGGATGACATTCGGTAAGTGAATTTCGTGTCCCGCCACACCGTGTTGCTCGATAAAAAAGGTTGCGCTGTAGTCTGCAGGATATAATAGTGTTCCGTCTAGTTCTATTTTCACTTGCAATTCTACAGGCTCGTAGTATGTTGCATTTGCTTCTGCATTTACCAAGTCATTCGTATAAAACAAAGCTTTTGGGTGCTTAAGAATAAACACTTCTTTTCCGTCTCTTTGAAATACTTCATGCGTTGAGTTTGCAGGAGAATAAACAGTTGTCGTTGCTGTATTATTAGGGTCTAGCAGGGTGATACCAAAGTTATTGTTAAAAGAACCACCCATAGCCATGATACGCAAGTTGTAAGTGATTTCAAATATCTGATTTGCAGAATTTGTAACAATATTTTCTTGCACTTGAACTACAAAATCATTGAAGTCATAGTCTCCTTTCTCAGGCCATAAATCTTCAAAAGCATAAGTCCCGTAGTCGTTCATAGAAGGCGCATACTGCGTAAACATTTTGTTCGGGTCCAGTGGGTCTGGGTCACTTGCATTTGGTACACCGTCATTGTCTATGTCATTGTCTACATTATCGTTGAAGATGCGATTTGTGAATTCAGGCGCATCACAGTTGTTGACAACATTGATGTAAGAAATCTCTTTGTTTTCTAAACCTAAACCAACAAAACTATAGTGAACACCGTCGTAACATGTTGGGCTACCCATATTAGGGTCACAACCATTTGCAGGATTTGTACCTGAAATCAACTCTGCATCATCCGTGATACCGTCTCCGTCTGAGTCCAATGCTCCAAAATCAATAGTAGGAGAATAAGGGCAAGACATACCGTCATTATTAGAAGTGGAAGAGCCCGATAATACAATATTGATATCCGTTGGATTACAATTTGCATCCATGTCTACTTTGTAGATATTTCCTGTTGCATTATTACTAAAATAAAGCGCTCCAGAAATATCCGACCAAGCGGCTCCGTAAGCACCTGAATTCAAACCCGAATAGGTTTGAAGTGAAGCCACTGTTGGTGGATTTGCTTTGTGGTCTGCTACTAATATCTCAGCTCCACCAGCTGCCATTGCATAAAATTTATCACAAACAGCATTGTAAACCCAATCGTGGTGTCCAACATTACCCAATCCGTCAACTGCAATACCAGGAGTAGAAACAAATGTTGGTGTTGCTGCGCTAACATCAACCGAAGCCATATTCCAAGTATTATCTTGATAATAGAAGTTTGTCCAGTTTCCACTATCATCCATATCCCCAGTATAGCTTCTGCCTTCAAATCCAACAAGCTCTCCTAGATTCGTAACATTTGCATTACTGTACATGCGCACTAAGTAAATTTTTCCTGTACTATTGATTTTTCCTGTACAGTAAATGTAGCCGTCTTCGTTGTTGTAACCACTACCGTTGTAAGTATCAAAGGCATCTGGGAAATCACCTGCATGTGAATATTCTCCTGTTGTTGGGTTCAATTGTTTTAAACTTTTTCCGACAATCTGATAGAAAGCAGAAACACAAGGAATCGTACCATTACAGTTTTCTACATCGTTACCACATTGTGGGTCTGCACAGTCGATAAGACCGTCACCGTCATCATCAATTCCGTTGTCACAGATTTCTGCTGTAAAACTTGTAAAAGCAATCTCGCCCAAAGTGTTATTAACGATTTCTGTAGTTCCGTCTGCATAAACCAACTCAAGACTAGTAATCGGCTCACTACTTGCGATACCGACCAACTTGTTATCACTAGAGAAAATACCTGTCAACTCTGGGTAACAATTCAAGCCACGCTCATCAGCACTATTTCCTGAGAAATTTTCACTATCGATACTTATTTGTGCCGTAATGAACTCCTCTAAGCTAAAAGTTTGATTTCTAATGTTTCCTCCTTTCGTTGTTCTAATGATGAGGTTTGTAAAGTGATTAGGAATGTCTAATTGGGTCTGTAATTTTCCTTCTGTGTTTGATAAGCCTGTGTAGATTGTGCCGTTATCTTCTCCTTCCGAAAGCCCTATAATGTTAATCAAAACATCTGCTGTAGCTGCTCCTGTAGAGTCAATCATTGTCAAGTCAAAACCAACCGAAGTTGTCACAGAATAATCGAAACCATTTGGAACCGTCAAATCTCCAATACTTTCTGCGTCCTCATCAGGAACCGTTGTTATTGGAGTAAGCGTTTCCGTTATTGGGCTATCCTTCTTGCAGGCGAGCATTAATAATGGGATACTTAAATAAAGTAAAAACTTAAATTTCATCGTACTGATAGTTTTATAGAATTTCACGGAAAATGGTATTCCTTTTAAAAATTCTATGGACATTGAGAAATGTTAAGAAGGATTGCAATTTTATTTGCTTTCCTTCCGATTACAGTACAAAAAACGGGCTTTTTTATAGGAATAATGGGAGCTTTTCGGAGAATGGAAGCTTTCACACGATAATTGGTAATAGTATGGCTTTTTTTGGTTTTTATCAGTTTGTCATTTTTTCTATTAAAAGCTGTTCTTGCAGCAATTCCTGAGTCTTTGCTAGGTTTTTATCCTTATTTTCTTTTATTCTTTGGACAATCAAAGGCAGTGTTGCCTGCTGATTATTCCAGTTTTGTGCAGTGATGGTTCTGTGCGAATACCAGTCAAAAACCCCTTCTCCTAATTCAATCTGCTGATATCCCTGATGATGTATCTCGAACAAGTCGTGAAACAATAACGCTTTGGTATTTTTGTAGTGACAATAGCCATACAGACTCTGAAATTTTAATGTTTGGAATAAGAAGTTAAGCCCATGAAACAATAGATTGATAGATTTTCCTTTTCCAAAAAAGTCGGGATTCAAATAAAATCCCCATTCACTTTTCGTTGCTTGATAATCGACTATGTCAATCACGCCTAATGCCTTTCCATCTTCTTTGAGCACCCAATAAAAGCGCTTCTCTTGTTGTGATAATGACTGAACAAAACTTAAATGTTGCTCTTTTGAAATAGGCTCTTTTTGATACATGCAGGCACGTATCTGCGGATGATTGCGCCATCTCAGTACGTCTAAGGCCTCCGCTTCTGTCAAGTCAATGAAGTTGGTCATTGAAACAGAAGCCGTAATCTGATAAGATTGTCGCAAAAGAGTAGGAGAGTTTGCTGGAGTATTTATTGCCGATATTGTCATTTTATTTTTTTAAAATTCTTTGATACAAATCATACTTTAGAGTATTCAATGGAATCCGTTCAAATGAAGGAAAAGAAGTTTGTTCATCTTTGGCTGTAATAAGATAAGGGCGAACGGTCTCAGAAGTATCAATACTGATTTGATTAAACCTCATCAGATAACCAGAGATGTACATGTTATACTCGGTAGATGATATTGTCTGTTGATGACCGATTACATTTCCTATTTCGTGTGCATCATTAATAATGGCAAAATCTCGCTGATTAGATTTTCCATATTTATGAATACAAAAAGAAATAGAAACAAGAAGTCCAATCCCTGTTGCTATGCGGAGCAGAAGAAACCAGTTTTTCTGATGAAGCATAAATTTTTCCCACCATTCATAAAAGAAAAAAGACAAAATGATGCCAATACTTATACTGAAAAAAGGAATCGAAGGTAACAAGTAGGGGAGTGCCTGTCTTGGCGAAACGATAATCGGCAAGGAAGCACTCAATCCTATTAGTAAAAAGACTAAAGCCATTTTTGCTTCGTAGCTCTGTAGGATGTTTTGGAAAGGTAAATTTACCTTCGTTTGCCATTTTGCGAGTAGCATATTTACGACAGTCGCCAATAACATCGGAAGGAGTACGATAAACATTTGTCCTATGATGAAAAAACGATTTTCTCTAAAATAGTACAGACGTCGCTCTCCTTTTAGACTAGCAAAGACTTGTATGTCCAAGTAATTTGTCAAACTCTCAAGGGCTTCGGGTTGCAATAAAAATAAGACGACAAAGTATCCACAAAAAAGAAGTAGCAAGGATACAGTCCTAAAAATCATTGTCAAAAACGAAGAAGATTTGAAAACCAACCAATAAATAGCTAGAAACGCCAACGGGAAAAGTCCCACGAATCCTTTAGTCAAAAAGCTCAAAAATAAAAGAAAAGCTGCTATCAATAAATTGAAAAACACCTTTTGTCCTTCTCCAACTTTCCATAAGAAAGCGATTGTCATTAGATTGAAAATGATTAGAGGACTTTCTAATAAATTGGCGGAGAGGTAATAGTAGTTCGCCAAATTAACCTGCCATAATAACAGAGGAATAAACCATAATTTTCTTAAATCTGGTCGCAGTCGAAATATTTTCCTCCATAGAAAAATTATTAAGCCCGCTATGCCTACATATTGCGTAAAACTATAAATGCGCTCCGTCAACCAACTATCTCCAAATATTGAAAAAAACAAAGATTGTATTCCAAACATTAAGGGAGGATGCTCATGAAAAGCAGAAAAGAAGGTTTCTGAAAACCTTGGAAACCAAAATGACCCAATCCCTTGTGATAGATTTTGTGAAATGACAGCATACCAGACACCGTCGATATACATACTACTTTCCGCTAGTTCAGATAAGTAAAATAGCAAAATAGCCACTACTAATATGCCCCACCAAGTACTATTTTTATGACTTTTCACTTTTCTATTTTATTGAATGAATACTCAAAGTTCACATCATTATCCAAGGTTTAAATCAGCTTTTCGATTTTTGGACTGTTTTGCACTGTTTCTGGTAGATGTAGGCAGTTTTTAAGCAGATATTGCTTATTTAGAGAAAGGTCAAAAGTTATATGTAATAATATTTGTATGGATTATTTTTGTATATTTCGTCTCTAATCGTAAATTACACCTTACTGTATTCATAATGTTGGATACGGCTTAATTTTTGCCGTTGTTTAAGATTAAAAACTCCAAAATAAATCAACTCACAAACCGTGTTAAAAGAATAAATAATGAAAGGAATAGTATTTTCCGAATTTTTAGAAATGGTAGAGGAGCGTTTCGGCTACGAATTAGTAGATACCATCCTTGTAGAATCAGAATTACCTTCAAAAGGAGTCTATACTGCTGTTGGGACTTACGATTTTTCAGAAATGGTAACCTTGATAAAAGGCTTGAGTAGTCACACTGGTTTGGAAATTTCGTTTCTATTAAAAGAATATGGCTTTCACTTTTTTAGTGTCATTGAGAAATCCTACCCTCAGTTTTTAGACCGAACTAAGACGGCATTTCAATTTTTAGCTTCTATAGAAAATCATATTCATGTCGAAGTCCAAAAATTATATCCAGAAGCAGAATTGCCCACTTTTGATACCAACCTATTTTCTCCTGGGCACTTAGAAATGGTCTATCGGTCAGAACGCAGTATGGCAGACTTTGCCGAAGGCTTGATTGAGAAAAGTTTAGAATATTTTGGCGAAGAAGCAGAGATTGTTCGCCATAATATTGAAGCAGATGGAAGTGTTGTAAAGTTTGTATTGAGACAAAATTAGTTAAATTGCGGCTTCTAAGAATTAAAATCATAACACTGAATGGATGAAGTAGCCATTTTAAAACGTAGAATCGCACGAGAACGCATGGCGCGAAAAGAAGCAGAAAAACTTTTGGAAACAAAGGCCTTAGCTCTTTACTATGCGAATGAAAAACTACGTAAATTAAACGAAGACTTAGAGAAAAAAGTAACAACGCGTACAGAAGAACTACGCCGGAGCGAAGAAAAATACCGGGGTATTATCGAAGGTATGGAGCTCGGACTTTTGGAGGTTGACTTAAATCATAATATCGTGCGTGCCTATGAATGGTTCTGTGATATGACAGGGTTTACGCCACAAGAATTAGAAGGACAGAATGCTACAAAAATGCTCACTAGGGGGTCTTTACCTCAGGTGATGAAAGACGAGGATAAAAAAAGAGAACGTGGACAGGCAGGGGTTTATGAGACGATGATACATAAGAAAGATGGAACTCCAATCTGGGTATTGATAAGTGGAGCACCTCTTTATAATCTAGCAGGAGAAATAATCGGTACCATAGGTATCCATTATGATATTACTTCTCGCAAACAACTAGAAGAAGACCTCAAAAAATCTAAACGAATAGCAGAGGATGCACAAGAAGCCGAGAAGCAATTTTTGGCAAGAATGAGTCACGAAATTAGGACACCTCTCAACGCCATTATCGGTATGGTACACCTCTTGTACGATACACAACCTAATCCAGAACAAAAAGATTACCTGAGTACATTACGCACTTCTGCGGATATTTTGCTGCGCTTGATTTCTTACATTTTAGATATTTCTAAGATAGAAGCAGGAGAGATAGTTGTTAATGAAAAGGAATTTGACTTGATAGGTCTGTTGCATTCAATGCAGAAGACTTTTGGGTTAAAAATCGAACAAGGCGTCAATGTTCGTTTGAATATCGACCCCAAAATACAGAATATGATGATAGGAGATGACCTCCTCCTCAATCAGATTCTTCTCAATCTTTTGGGCAATGCACTGAAATTTACGGACAAAGGTGAAGTCGGGATAGAAGTCAGACAATTAGATAGGACACTAGACGAATGCTTCCTTGAGTTTAGAATATCGGATACAGGAATAGGAATAGCAGAAGAATACTTGGGTCTAATCTTCGAAAACTTTAAACAGGCAGACCAACCTGCAAAAATATCTGCAGCAGGGACGGGGCTTGGCTTAGCGATATGTAAGCAGTTGGTAGAAATGCAAGGAGGAAGTATTCGAGTAGAGAGTGAATTAGGAGTTGGAACAACTTTCATTTTCTCCTTATCCTACGTTGACTCAGGAAAAAAAGCAGTGATTGAAAAAACTGAATTACAGTTGCCAAACTTTAATTCAAATGCTGATGAGACAGTCTTAGTTGTCGAAGACAATTACATGAATCGTAAATATCTGACCACTTTATTAAGAAAATGGGGTATCACTTATGATGTTGCTATTGACGGTGGAGAAGGCTGGGCTATGGCACAAGAAAAAGCGTATAGTATTATTTTGATGGATATCTCTATGCCAGTCATGGACGGTTATCAGACTACGATAAAAATTAGAAATCAAAGGAATAAGAATAAGGATACACCAATTGTAGCACTTACCGCTTCAGCTATTTTATCGCAGAAAAATAAGGCAATTGAGACAGGAATGAATGACTTTCTGCCAAAGCCATTTCAGCCAAATCAATTAATGGCAGTCATGAAAAAATTCCTTGCTTTTAATGATGAGCCCGCAGATACCGAAGTAGAGGTAGTGACTAAAGGTATATTTCAATTTAATCCACAGTTGGATAGCGCCTACTTGCAGACTTTTTATGAAGACGACTTGGACTATGCGGCTGATATGTTTGATACTTTTTTAGAATATACTGTTGCGGAATTTCCAAACCTAAAAATCGCTATCGCTGGCGGTAATATGGAGGAAATAAGAAAGGCTGCTCACAAAATAAAACCAACTTTTGCAATGGTTGGACTAACTACATTGAGAGATGAATTAGCCGAAATCGAGCGGCTTGCTTCTACTAATTCTGATATAGAATTAATGGAGAGAATACAAGCAGATTTGGAGGACCAACTCAATCATTTTATTCCAATACTAGAAGCAGACATGCATCAAATGGAATTATTCCTAAAAGACAAAACCTAAGAATGGAAAACCTAAAATGCATCATCGTCGATGACGAAATCATGGCACGCAAGTCTCTAGAAAGGCTTTGCAAGAAAACAGAAACTCTGGAGGTCATTGCTATTTGCGAAAATGCAGAAGCCGCAATTGAATTCCTCAAAAAAGATACTGTTGACCTTATTTTTCTAGATATTGAAATGCCTGGATTAACAGGTATAGAATTTCTGAGTGCGGTGAGCGTCTTACCTCAGATTATATTTACTACTTCTAAAACAGATTACGCTTTTGAAGCTTTTCAGCATCAAGTGACGGACTATTTACAGAAACCGATTGATTATTCTCGTTTTCTATTAGCAGTTGAAAAGGCATTAGAAATTCAAAAGCAAAATAACTTTTATAAAGCAGCAGCAGAGGAAGTTTATATCAGAGAAGAAGGAAAATATATTCGGGTATCTTATGATACGATTCTATATTTTGAAAATGTGGGCGACTATGTAAAAGTGGTTACAGATACAGGAAATCACATTATTTACTCGACGCTGAAGAGTATCGCTAAGAAGTTGAATAATACTCGATTTTTGAAAGTACATCGCTCTTATATCGTAAATCTCGGTAAAATAAAGGATATCGACGAGAGTAGTCTAGTCATCAATCGGAAAGTAATTCCTATCAGTAGAGCTAACCGACCAGTCTTGATGGGAAGGTTGAATATTTTGTAGTTAACATAAGCGAAATTATAATAACAATTTGCGCACGTTTATATTTATAAATCTTTCCTTTCCCAATAGGCATATTTTGCAATTTCTCCTCAGTCAAGACTGATGTAAATAAATGCAAAATCATCAAGTAAGTACGTGACACTATTTATGTGGATAAATTTGACAGAGAGATTTTTTCGATAGTTTTCTTTTAAAAATCGTTGCATGCCGTGTGCCGATGCTTTGCTCGGCGGTCTGTATCACAGCCTGCCCCGACACTTCGGGGGAAC
>CALDUB010000163.1 GCA_937923465.1 uncultured Saprospiraceae bacterium | reverse complement strand
ACTTTCCCGAATTTCCTGAAAGACAATAGAAGACAAACCGTAACCGAAGTAAGTATTAAACAACTCAGACATTACATATTCATCTTTGTTAAAGTTTTCTGAGCCTTTCGACATCAACATGACTTCTGCCTGTACCATTGGAAAATCTACGAAAAGAACCTCCGTCTCGGCTTGGTCAACTTCTGCGTATAGTTTTTCCTCTTTCAATGGTTTCAAGTCCGTCTTGACTTTATGTTCTTTCTCCAAAACAGTCGCGACCTGTGGCATTTCTTGTGAGCCATAGTAATAAATACGGTGCTCATAATCCATTAAGCCACGCAAAATATCCGTTAAGTTTTCTGGGTCTTGCGCACGTAATTGGTCTTCCGTTAAGCGTGTATTGAAAGGATTCTTTTCGCCATATTTAGCATAGTTAGACATGGCAGTTCGCAAAATAGTACGCTTGTCTTTCATCGAGTTGGCGCGTTTGACCATCATGTCATCGACGACTTTGCCCCATGCCTCAGGGTCTGCTTTTACATTTGATAAAATGTGCTCAAACAACTGAACACCTTCCTCAAAACTCTCATCCAAACCACTCAATGTCACATAAGCACGCGAGTCCCCAGCAAAGACATCAAAGCTCAATCCTAACTTGAAGAATTCTTGCTGTAGTTCCTCTGGCGTATATTTATCCGTGCCCAAGTAGGGTAGGAGTGTCACCGCCAATGGAATAAGGTTGTCGTGTCTTTTTCCCATTTCCAATATGTAATTCATACTGAAAGTTGGATTGTTTTTATTCTTTACATAATCTAAAGGAATACCTGTCGACAAGTCTGTCTTTGCGATTTTGTCTTCATAGTTTAAGAATTCAGGCTTTAGGCGAGTTGCTTCTCTTGCTAGAAATTCTTTCGTAAAAGCAGATTGCTCTTCGCGATTTACATCAATTGGTGTAATTGCTGGTTTATCTACTTTCGTTTGGCTGGTATCTTCTCCCGTACGCTTGTAAACAACAACGTAGTTATTATTAAATCGCGTTTTTGCAAACTCAATAATATCTGCTTTTGTCAGTTTTTCCATATCCTTGAAACGGTTCACGTATTGTGACCAATCCAAACCAAGGATAAAAGCAGTCGTCATAAAGTAAGCACGCGCATTATTGCTTTCGTTGCCACGGATTTCACCTAATTTTTTATCTTTAATAACTGCGGATAAAAGCCATTCAGGAAAATCTCCATTCTTCACTTTCTCCAATTCGCCTAACAATAACTTCTCGACATCTTCCAAGGTTTGTCCTTCACGTGGCTTGCCCGTCATAGAAAATTTAGAAAAATCCTCCAAAGTCTGTGCACCTGCACTTGCTGCAAGTACTTTTTGCTGTTGCATCAAATTCAAATCCATAAGACCTGCCTGGCGGTTGTACAAAATACCACTCAATAATCCTATTTTCGCCACATCATCCGAGCCCGCACCCGCAAAACGCCAAGCCATTTGGACAGATTCTGCTTCTTGACCCAATACTTCTTTACGGACAACTTTCGTTAACTCTGGCTGCTTTTCAAAAGTAAAAGGCTCAATCGGTTTTGGTAAATAAGTACCGAAAGTCTTCTCTGCCATTGCGACCGCCTCATCTGGATTAAAATCACCAGAAAGGATAATTGCCATATTATTAGGCACGTAATTTTTCTTGAAATACTCTTGAATCTTAACGTGAGAAGGATTTTTTAAATGCTCTCCTTTACCTATTGTGGTTTGTGTGCCATATGGGTGTGTCGGAAAAAGCTCTGCATTCATCACCGCGCTCACCTTACGGAAATCACGGTCTTGATTGATGTTGAATTCTTCATATACCGCCTCTAATTCCGTGTGGAAAAGACGCAAAACAACCTCTTTAAAACGCTCACTTTCCAAGTCCATCCAACGTCCCAATTCATTTGTCGGTACATCATTGATATAGACAGTCTGCTCTACGTAAGTGTAGGCATTTGTACCCTTCGCACCGAGCGCGCTAACCATTTTGTCATACTCATTAGCTGCTACTAACTTAGCGGCATCATTAGACGTTTGGTCGATTTCGGCATAAATAGCTTTTCGTTTTGCCGAGTCCGTCTCCATGCGGTGCGCCTCGTATAAGTCTGAAATCTTATTCAACAAAACCTGTTCTTTCTCCCAGTCCAAGGCACCAATATTCTTAGTACCTTTAAACATCATATGCTCTAGGTAGTGCGCCAAACCAGTCGTCTCCGCTGGGTCATGCTTTGAACCTGCACGTACTGCGATGTTCGTTTGTACTCGTGGCTCATCTGCGTTAACAGACATATATAGCTTCATCCCGTTTTTGAGCGTATAGATTTTGACACCAATTGGGTCGCCAGGTACAGTTTCGTATTCGTATTTTATATCAGAGAGAGCTGCTGTTGTCATATTATTTTTTTCGAGTAATGGAGGACTTTTAGAAACGCTTGACTGGGCTATTAAGTTGCCGAAGCAAGCTAAAATAAGGAGTGTAAGGATGTTTTTCATGGTCGCGTATTTTTAGATGATAGTCTTGGTTGATTAAAAATGAACGTTCTTTGACAAATCCCCCCGCGTTTGCGGGACAAGCAGTGATTGTGAAAAAATAAGAGTTCAAATCTCAACCTAACTTTGAGCTTCTTATTTTTTCTCAATCACATTTCACCGCTTGTCCCGTGCAACGGGGGGATTTGTCAAAGAACTATAATGAAGATAGTAAATAATAATGTAGAGGGCTTTAAAAGAAATGGAGTTTTGGGAAACATTAACATTAGCGAATTCTAACAAGTTAAAACCTTTGGGTTTTAATTTTGCCCTATGTAGCAGGAACAAACAATTCCTTTTGAATTGTTTGATAAAAGCTAAGTTTAAATCTTATTGTAAAGCTTAAAATTATCCTTTTGATTTTAGAAAAAAATAAACCTCAGAATCCACGAACAAACTCCCTCTTGTAATTGTCTATCTTCTGAATTAATCAACTGGTGAAATATGACAACATCTCCGATAAGACGTTTTTGGAATATACTAAAACGATACAAACTTGAACTGCGACAAATATACGCTTGTGCTATATTTATTGGTATCGTAAATTTAACGTTACCTCTCGGTATTCAAGCTATTATTAACTTTATTCAGACAGGTGAAATGACCTCGTCTTGGGTCGTTTTAGTTGGCTTTGTGCTCATTGGTATTGCCGTGACGGGAATGCTGCAAGTTCTACAATTACGTATTGTGGAAAACATCCAACAAGACCTTTTTGCGCGCTCGGCCTTTGAGTTCGCTTATCGTATTCCGCGTATTACATTTCTACAATTAGATAAAACGCATGCCCCAGAGTTGGTCAACCGTTTTTTTGATACCCTGACGATTCAAAAAGGGCTGCCAAAAATCTTAATTGATTTCTCATTGGCTATTTTTCAAATAACTTTTGGTTTACTGTTATTGGCAGTCTATAGTTCTTATTTTATCATCTTAGCTTTTGTACTCGTTGTTGTAATGTGGCTAATTTTTAAAATAACAGGACCAAAAGGACTGGAAACGGCACTGAAAGAGAGTAAGTATAAATATAATATGGCGCACTGGCTGGAAGAAATAGCCCGTGTCAACCGTAGTTTTAAGCTTAATCTAGATGGCGGTTTACATCTCCGTAAAACAGATGAAGGTGTCATAAACTATATCACCGCTCGTGAAAAGCACTTTGGCGTACTTATCGGACAATTTCGCCTTTTTATTGCCTTTAAAGTCATTTTAGCCGCTGGACTCTTAGTCTTAGGAGGAATTTTGGTTTTTGAAAATCAAATGGACATCGGTCAGTTTGTAGCTGCAGAGATTGTGATTATCCTCATTATCAATTCGGTTGAAAAAGTCTTACGTATTATCGATACTATCTATGATGTATTGACTGCTTTAGAAAAAATAGGCTACGTAACCGATATGCAATTAGATAAAAGTGTCGGGACAGCCTTAATTGAAAATAGTAAGGCGTTATCTGTCAGAGCAGTTGATATTGAATTCGGTTTTCCAGATGAGAAAACTAAAATTATTGAAAATTTATCTTTCGATATCGCTGCGGGGAGTAAGGTTGTATTATCAGGCAAATCAGGAAGTGGTAAAACTCTTTTATTACAGATAATAGCAGGTATTCATAGCATTCAGGAGGGTACAATTTATATGAATAATATTCCTTTTCTAAACTATGAAAGAGGAGAATTGTACAAACATATTGGTGTTTCATTTCCTTCCAATCAGCTTTTTGAAGGTACATTTCGGGAAAATCTCACCATGGGGAAAGATATTTCTGATAAGAAAATGTCAGAAATACTGAAAGTCCTATATCTAAATGAATACTTTGCACATCAACCTAAAGGTTTGGATACTGTAATAGATAGTGGTGGTCGTCGATTACCAGGGTCTGTTATTCGTAAATTACTTTTGGCGCGTATTCTGGTTAAAGAGCCGCAGCTCTTGCTATTAGAAGAGCCATTACAATCTGTAGAGGCTGGCGAACGAAAACGTATTGTCGATTACATCATGGATGATGCAAGAGATTGGACAGTTTTTGTTGTTTCAGATTATGAAGGATGGGAGAGAAAATGTACGCAAGTTTTGCGTTTAGGAGAATAGTCTGAATCAATTACCAAATAGTTCGATTCTTCCGATTTTATTAAATTTAATAAGCAATATAAAATGCTCAATATATCACCAGGAAATGGCATAAAAACCTTGAATCCAAGGGATTACAAATCCTTTGGGATGCTGCGCAAGAGTGGCTTCAAGCGACTTTCAGTTTTACTGATTTCGGGTCTGCTATTAGGTATTTTTCTGTTTTTATTTTTGCCTTGGACGCAAAACATCGAAGCAAAAGGCTATGTAACGACACTTTCTCCAGAAGACCGTCCGCAAGCCATCCAGTCTATTATCACAGGTAGATTAGAAGAATGGTATGTCCGCGAAGGAGACTTTGTACAGGCAGGCGATACAATTATACGCTTGTCTGAGGTCAAAAATGAATACCTTGACCCTGATTTAGTCGAACGTACCTCTGAACAGGTTGACGCCAAATCACAAAGTGTGGAGGCTTATGATGGCAAAGTCAAAGCTCTGGAAAGTCAATATAGAGCTTTGGAAGAATCCATGAAGTTAAAGCTAGCGCAAACGCGGAATAAGATAATACAAGCACGTAACAAAATTAGTATTGATAGTACTAATTTGGCGGCTTTAGAGGCGAACTTCAAAATTGCTGAAAACCAATTGGAACGAACGCAGATACTTTATGACAAAGGTTTGAAAACGCAGACAGAACTACAAGATAAAGAACTGAAAATACAAGAATCTTCTGCTAAGATTGTCTCGCAGCAAAACAAATTACTCAACCAACGCAATGAGCTAACTAACTTATTTATTGAGTTGAATTCCATAGAAAGAGATTACTCAAATAAGTTATCTAAATCATTATCTGACAAACAATCTGCCCTTACTGCACGATTTGAAAGTGTCGGTTCAGTTGCTAAATTGCGTAATCAACTCAGCAACTATAATCTACGTCAAGGTATGTACGCTGTAGTGGCACCTCAGTCTGGTTATGTCAATGGAGCTATCAAAAAAAGCATTGGTGAAATTATTAAAGAAGGAACGGATATCGTCATCATTATGCCTGAAAAATATAATTTGGCGATTGAAGCATATTTGAGACCTCAAGATGTTCCATTAATGAATACCGTTAGTGGTGTTCGTTTGCGTTTTGATGGTTGGCCAGCAATTGTGATTAGTGGTTGGCCAGAGGCTTCTACGGGAGTTTTTGATGGAAAAATAGCAGCAGTTGACAGGATTATTAGCGATAAAGGAAAGTATCGTATCTTAATTAGTCCAGACGACGCTGAACGAGTTTGGCCCGAAGAATTGAGGATTGGTACGGGAGTAAATGCTTTTATTTTGTTACAAGATGTACCTATTTGGTATGAATTGTGGCGACAGTTAAATGGCTTCCCTACTGATTATTATACGGATAAAGATAAGGACGAAAAAGAAAAAGAAGTCAAACGTAAAGCTCCAATAAAGTCCGTAAAGTAAAAGCTAAGGAACGATGAAAGAATAACTTATAAAGGTTTGAAAGAGAGTTATTGTTTCCAGTTTTCTTTTGGAAGAAGGATAATTGTCGATACTTTGACTGATTTCAAGAGGAAAATGGGGACAATAAATCCTGTCAAATGTTATAAGTTGTTTTTTTATTGTTCCTAAATAGACAAACTCACAAACATAGAACTTGTAATATTTGTACATGCAAAAAAATAAAATAGTTAGCATTCTCATTATTTTTTTATTTTTCGTGACGACAGCTTTTTCGCAGTCTGATACGACAGTTTTGACTTACAAAGAGTATTTGTACAGTGTGTTAAGTCAACATCCATTGACAAAGCAAGCAGAGTTGAAGCTGGACGATGCACGGGCAGAAATCCTTGCTGCAAAAGGTAATTTTGACCCAAAAATTAGTTCTGATTGGGCACAGAAAAATTTTGATGATAAACTGTATTACCGTATTTTTTCAAGTAAATTACAAGTGCCGACGCGCTTGGGACTGGATGTCGTGGCAGGCTACGAAAACACAGAAGGAGTTTTTTTAAATCCTGAAAACAAAACAGATAATTTTGGTTTGTGGAATGTGGGAGTAGAAGTCAACCTACTACAAGGACTGATAACGGATGAGCGGAGAACAGCACTTCGACAAGCGCGCATCTATCAAAATATGGCAGAGAATCAGCGACAAGTTATGCTTAACGAAATTGTGCTTTCTGCTTCTGATGCTTATTTAATGTGGCAAAAATTTACAGAAAAGCAAATTATCATTGAGGAAAACATAGAGCTGGCACGTACCTATTTTATCAGCACGCGGACGTCTTTTGAGAATGGAGAAAAAACGGCTATGGACACATTAGAAGCTTACATTTTAGAGCAAGATGCCTATGTTCTACTGCGTAAAAATGAAAGTAAACTAACCAAAGCAAGACAGAATGTAGAGAATTTTTTATGGGTCAATAATCTACCTGTAGAGCTACGAGCGACGACCCTGCCAGAGTCTCTAGAACAACCTGTTTTTGATGTCTCGGCAACTCTTGTTCTTAATGATGACTTGGCGCAAAATCCAATTATTGCCGAAAAACTCAATAAACAAGCGTATTTTCAAGTCGAACAACGCCTAAAGCGGGAGAAGTTAAAACCAAAATTAAAAGCAAAATTCAACCCTCTTTTGGCTACCTCTGATAACGGTATCACTCCTGTATATTCGCCCTCAGATTATAAGTGGGGTTTTGATTTTTCGATGCCTTTGTTGATGCGGAGCGCGCGCGCTGGTGTACAAAAAGGTGAAATCAAACTGCAAGAAATTGCTTTAGACATCCAAAATAAAAGCAACGAATTACAAAATAAAATCGAAAATAGTCGTGCACAACAGCGTATTCTAAATGAGCAAATTGCCCTGCAAGTCCAAAACAACGAAGGGTATCGCCTTTTGTTAGAGGGGGAAAATGACAAGTTTCGATTTGGAGAAAGTTCTGTTTTCTTACTAAATAAAAGGCAGGAAAAGTATATTAACGGACGAATGAAGTTGGTAGATTCTCAGATTAAGTTACAGCAAGAATTTTTGGATTATTTGTATTTAACGAATGATTTGATTGAAGAGTAAAAATTTGTTTCTTTTACTTACCTTCGCAGCGAGAAAATAATCAAGATACCTACTCAAAGGTGTCGGACACTTCAATCACGTAAAAGCGGTCAAATTTAATATTTACTGTAATTTTTAACTAGAAGTAGTGTCTGACACCTGTTTGTAGGCTTATCAAAAAAACAGGTGTCAGACACTATTCTCTGCTCAATTTTCGGGTAGATTTACTTTCCTGCTTTCTCGAAATTAAAGTGTCCGACACCTACGGTAAAATATTCCAGTCAATGTCTGATACTACTGAAAAGAAACTCTTCCTCCTCGATGGTCACGCCTTAGTTTACCGTGCGCATTTTGCTTTTATTTCGCGTCCTTTGATTAACTCAAAGGGGCTCGATACCTCGGCGATTACGGGTTTTGTACGGTCATTATGGGATATTATTCGGAATCAAAAACCGACACATATTGCTGTTGCGTTTGACCCTAAAGGTGGCACTTTTCGGAATGAAGTTTTTCCAGAATACAAGGCGAACCGAGAGGCACAGCCAGAACCTATCAGCATTGCATTTCCTTACATTAAAGAAATAGTACGCGGCTTCAATATTCCGATAATTACAGTCGATAATTATGAGGCGGATGATACCATTGGTACGATTGCGAAGCAGGCGGAAAAGGAAGGTTTTAAGGTCTATATGGTGACGCCGGATAAAGATTATGCGCAGTTGGTGTCTGAGAATATTTTTATGTATAAGCCTGCACGAATGGGGAATGGCGTTGAAATATTGGGGGTGCCAGAGGTCTTGAAAAAGTGGGACATTGAAAATGTCGACCAAGTAATTGATATATTGGGAATGCAAGGGGATGCAGTAGATAATATTCCTGGTCTGCCTGGTGTTGGTGCCAAAACTGCGGTGAAATTATTGAAGCAATTTGGTAGTCTAGAAGGTGTGTTAGCGAATACAGATAAACTGAAAGGCAAGCAAAAAGAGAAGATAGAAGAGTATGCTGAACAAGGACTTTTGTCCAAACGATTGGCGACGATTGACCTGAATGTACCCATACAGTTCCATGCGGAAAGCTATACAATGGACAAACCAAATAAAGAGGTTTTAGCTGAAATCTTTAAGGATTTAGAATTTCGCTCTTTAGCGACTAGTATCTTGGGGGAAGAAGTGGCGCCCTTGCCTTCCACTGACGGACAAATGAACCTCTTTGGAGGAGGCGCAACTGCTGCGCCCGCTCGCAAAAAAGTCAAAGCAGCACCTGCTGCACACTCTGTTGCTGACCACAATATTCACAGTGTTGAGCACGATTATAAACTCATGGATACGCCAGAATTGCGTAAAGAGTTGATTGATTTATTATCCAAACAAAAGAGCATTACTTTTGATACAGAAACAACTGGTGTTGATGCAAATGAGGCAGAAATGGTCGGGATGTCTTTTGCTATAAAGGCAAAAGAGGCTTATTACGTGCCTGTACCTGCTGACCAAGATGAGGCAAAGGCTATTGTTGCAGAGTTCAAGGACGTTTTTGAGAATGAGGAAATTGAGAAGGTTGGGCAAAATTTGAAGTACGATGCTTTAATGATGAAATGGTATGGCGTAGAGGTGAAAGGAAAGTACATTGATACAATGATAATGCACTATCTTTTGGAGCCAGAATTAAAACATGGGATGGATTATTTGGCAGAGACTTATTTGAGTTACGAGCCAGTCTCTATCACATCTTTGATTGGCAAGAAAGGAAAGAACCAGCTTTCAATGCGAGACATTCCCGTCGAAAAGGTAGTTGAATATGCCTCAGAAGATGCAGATGTAACTTTGCAGTTAAAAGAATACTTAGCGCCAGAATTAGATAAAGAAGGTTTCCAAAATCTCTACGATAAAGTGGAAGAACCAATGATAAAAGCATTGGTTCAATTGGAATACAACGGAATAAGATTGGACTCTGATTACCTCCATAAGTATTCAAAAGAGTTTGACGCAGAGTTAAAACAACTCGAAAAGGACATTTACACTTTAGCAGGAAGTCCATTTAATATTGCTTCGCCAAAGCAAGTGGGTGTCATCCTTTTTGAGCGTATGGAAGTGCCTTACCGTTGGAAGAAAACGCCATCAGGTCAGTACAAAACTGGAGAAGAAATTCTCACAGAATTAGCACCAAAGACTCCAATCATTGAGAAGATTTTACGCTTCCGTGGATTGACGAAGTTGAAGTCAACTTACATCGACGCACTGCCGAATATGGTTAATCCGCGTACAGGTCGCATTCACTCTTCTTTCAATCAAGCATTGGCAGCGACAGGTCGTTTGAGTTCTTCTAATCCAAACTTGCAGAATATTCCAGTGCGGACACCTGAAGGTGCAAAGGTGCGGGAGGCATTCATTCCACGTGATGAAAATTACGTAATACTAGCAGCCGATTATTCTCAAATTGAGTTACGCTTGATTGCAGAAATCAGTGGAGATGAAGCGATGTTAGAAGCTTTCCAAAAAGGACAAGACATTCACACCGCTACAGCTGCGCGTGTATTTGATGTGCCATTGGAAGATGTGACACGCGAGCAACGTGGACGCGCAAAGACAGTTAACTTTGCGGTAGTTTATGGTGCTGGTGCGACGAATTTGTCGAAGCAATTAGATATTTCACGTAAAGAGGCGAGCGAACTTATTTCTAACTATTTTGCTAAATTTAGTGGACTAAAAACGTGGATGGATAAAGTCGTAGAGCAAGCACGCGAAGACGGATTTGTCACAACAATGATGGGACGTCGTCGTCAATTGCGAGATATCAATAGCAAAAACGGAATGCTCCGCAGCCACGCAGAACGTAACGCTGTCAATACGCCTGTACAAGGTACAGCAGCCGATATGATTAAATTGGCAATGGTCGAAGTTCACAAATTTTTAATGGCAGGGGATTACAAAACTAAGATGGTCTTGCAAGTGCATGATGAATTGGTATTTGATGCGCATAAGGATGAGTTGGAAGAATTGAAGCCAATCATTGAGGAGAAAATGAGAAATGCTTTGCCTGGTTTGAAAGTGCCTATTTTAGTAGGTATGGATGAAGGTGCAAATTGGTTGGAGGCGCATTAAACGGGGTTAGAGTTGTGGGTTGTGCGTTTTACTTCTCGTTCTAACGTGTTGATTTTTAATGAGAAAAGTCCAAAGCTGAAAAGTTTTGGACTTTTTTTGATTCATACCCAACCCTTTTGATTTGAGTCTCGTGAGTATAGGTGAACAAGAAATCACAGAATTTTTTAACTTAGAGTCTTGTTGTGATTAAAACGTAGCACAGGCTTGCAGCCTGTCAGTTATTCGGGTTTTTAACCTGAATACTAACGGGTTGAAAACCCGTTAGACGAACAGGCTGCAAGCCTGTGCTACTACACCAACTTTAACAAATGCAAATAACACCGCAGCTCATACAAGATTGCCAGGCAGGCAAGCGTGAGGCGCAGTTTCGACTGTACCGCGCTTGCTTCCCTGTGCTGATGGGCGTGTGTATGCGTTACAAAAAAGACAAGGATGATGCGGCGGCGGTGTTGAATACTGGCTATATGAAAATCTTGTCGAACCTAGACAAGTACTCAATGCATATCCCGTTTACGGCATGGATGAAACGTATTATGATTAATACAATCATTGATGAATTTAGGAGTACACGCAAGGTTAGAGAATTAATAGAATACACCGATTTTACAGAGACGGATACTTTTGACGATGCGGTCAATTGGAATGAAGCAGAACAGCAATTTGGTTTTGATGAACTGCTAAAAATGATTAAAACATTACCACCTGTTACACAAAAAGTATTTAACCTCTACGCAATAGATGGTTACAATCACCGTGAAATAGGGGAGATGTTAAAGATGAGTGACGGTACGAGCAAATGGCATCTGAGTAGTGGAAGAAAGAAACTGCAGGAGTTAATATTGCAGACTGGAGATTACAATTACCAACGAAAAAGGAAGGGGAATGAAGGATAATAAACTTGATAAATTTTTTCGGGAAAAGTCGGAGGAAAATATCCCCGAGTTTGACCCGAAATACTGGGAACAAGCCGAGCGAATGCTCGATAACGCGCTGCCAGAAGAGGAAGACCGCAAGCGAGGGGCTTGGTGGTGGTGGCTGCCCTTGTTGCTCATTGGAGGTTGTGGTGTGTGTTGGTTTAGTCCTTTGGGTAAGAATGGTGATTGGATGAATAGGGATAAAAATGTGTTAACTGATAGTGAAAATTTAAATAGGCAGGACGAAAATATAGGTGAAATTGATTTTGAAAATACAACACAAAATACAAACTCAGAAAGTGAAGTCGCAAATGAAACTGTAAATAATGAACTTACTAAAATCATAAATTCAACAAAAAATAATTCTAATTCTTTAAAGAGTGAAATAGTTAACATCGGCCAAAATAATGCTCAAAAAGGAGTAAGTCAATTAACTTCTAATGAGCAAGTTTTTACAAATTTACAAGCGAACAATATCTCTGGAAAATCGAATAATATACCCACAAATGCACCTGAAATTG
>CALDUB010000162.1 GCA_937923465.1 uncultured Saprospiraceae bacterium | reverse complement strand
TTGAAGAAGTCCAATCGAAAAAGCAAATTAGAAAAAATAATTATTGGCTCTGCGGGCATCGGACTCGGTGCTTTGGTAGGTTTAATTTTTCTTTAAAATGAACAGTATGACTCAAGAAAGTAACATAGATTTACCTGTGATTAAAGTTCCTGTTCACTGCGGGATGGTGAAGAAAGCTATCGTGCGCGAGATTACCAATGCTTCGCAATATGAGTATGAAGCGACTCTGAGTTTTCTGCGAAAGAACGACAAAGCCTTTGCTGCGGAGTACGAGCTTTGGAAAATGTCTTGGTCTTTGTCGGAGAAATTGGCTTTGCGGTTTGTTACTTATTTGTATCCGGGGTATCGGGTTAGGGTGATACTTGAGTGATATATTTGATAGTATTTTAAAAAGATTCGAAAAGGGGGATGTCCTCTATGTCTGTTATGAAGACAATAAGATATAGGATTAACAAATAAAGTGAATTTTTTGTTTTCACTTATTACACTTTACGGTTTGCTAAATCTTGAATTTTATCGAGCGTTTTTGAGCGTTTTAAAATAGGATACTGAAATTCATATGCTTCTTTCAATATTTTCTCTCTCTCCTCTTTATCCATGTCCCATTTCAGAAGCATTGCATCCAGAAATTCTAAATTATTTAAAATTACCAAGTCTACGATGTTAGCATAATCTCGTTGGTTGCGGTCAGCAGGTTTATCTGTATTTTGCTGCTTCCATTCTTTTGCTGTATTGCCAAAGACAATCTTATTGAGCATATCGCTTTCACTGGCAAAAGGCAAGCGAGCTTTGTAGGGCTGCGGATGTGTCAAAAGCCTTTCATCAGTTTGTGCCAATAGCGACGCAACTAAAAGAGAGTAATTTCCACTGGTCAAATGACGTTTAATGTTAAATGGGTCACCCAATAACATTTGCTCTTCGGCCTTTAGTCTTTGGAACTCTTTGATTAGGTATACCTTGAACTCAGGACTGAGCCAAGAACAAAATTCTAATGCAATATCTGAATGTGCATAAACACCACCATAACGACCCGCTGCAGAGGTCATGCCTATCGCACCAGTAGTCTCGATGTACAGTTTTGGAGTGACTGCAGAACGATTATCAGCAGCCATATCTCTAAAGTCAGTCATTTGACTGACTTTAAGATTTTCATTATGAACCTTCTCCCATGTAGCCAAAAAAGATATAGTTCTTTGATTTCTCAACCAACTTTGGATGGTCACTGCAGGTTTGTTGGTACTACTGCCTTTTGCTATATCTGTCAGACTGATATAACCTTTATCATCGATGGAAACCTTAATTCCTTCTACTGTAATTTTCTGTTTTGCCATAGTATCCTTAATCTTGAATAAATGCGATAATTGTATTGAATTATCTTTTTTCTTTAGAAATTACATCAACTGAATTTCCTTCTTTAGTTTTTTGTATCGCTCGATATCTGTGTCAATCAATCCAAATTTATCTGGAAACTTCTCCTTTACTTTCATTTTCATTTTCGCTTTGAATGTTCCTGATGTCGTCAAACAATTCTCGGCAAGAGTCTTCGAATTATCATATCCTAACCACAATTCAGGATATTCGCCTTCCAATAATTTCTCAAAAAAGTTCTCATCTTCCGCATACAAATCTTTGACTACAGTATCTTCCTTTTCACTTATTGCTCGCGCTATCTCTGTAAGCTTTTTCTTATTTATCTTTTTGAGTTTATCTAACACCACTCGTTTTTTACGAATGGTGTTTATTTTCTGACTCTTTTCAATTTCTTTGCTCTTATAGTTCTGCTTGATTGCCGTCAACAGAAGTCCAGGAGGATTTGTAACATCTCCTTTTGCTACCATGAAATTTGTGTAATCTATTTTCTCAAAAAAGTATTCGTCAAGAGTCCGGGCTTTTTTCACGATTTCTTTCCGGACTTCATCTTCCTCTATCGTATTAAATCCTTCTCGATACAATTTTCTGGCATCACTTTCTTTCAAACCAATTTTAATGAAAGCCTCGATGACGGTCATCGTGTAATCATATTCTTTCTCTTCAATTTTAGGATTAAGCTCGACAAATAATTCTTTCTGCGGACTCGTCTTTGTTTTTTTATTTTTAAAAACATAAAATGTCAAATACTTCACGCTCCTCCCCTCTCTTTGTTCTTTTATTTCAAAATAGATATCCGTTTCGCGTTTCAATTCCTTTTGAGCATTTTTTAAAATACGATTCTTAAAGATTTTATACTCCTCATACTTATGAACCCACTTTTGATTTTCATCTTTATAAGACGCCCCAATCATCTGTCGAAAATCACTCAACTCATAAGTAACACTACCTTTAAATTGACTCACTTTTAACAACTCATAAATCCGAATAGAATAACTACTCTTGAGCGCAAGAATGTTCTCAAACCGGTATTGTGAAAAATGTTCTTTTAGCTGAATGAGTTGCTCTTTGATATATTCCGTAAACTCAAAAGTAATCGTCCCCTGCCCAGCATCTGCATCTACTCTTGCAAACCAAGAAATCATCGTCCAACCGCCATCAGGTTTTCTAATGTCTAAGGGCTTGGTATGAATGCTGTGAACCAAATCTCTCACGACATCATAAACACTCCCCCACTTTTTATCATTCCTTCCTTTCAGAGCTGCCTCTACTTGCTTAATTTTGATACTTGTTTCTTTTAGGTGCATGGTATCTCTATCAATCAGAGAAGCAAGGAAAATGATAAATTTCTGCTCTCTAACGGATAGTTGATATTTACTTTCCATTAGTCTATTAGACTTGACAACAAGTTTATTTCTGTAGTCTGTATCTTGCATAGAATTTAGTTTAATAGTGCAATATTAAAGAAAAAGGTTAACATACAAAAATCCACTTTTCACCTTTCCCATAAAACGTTCACCTTTAGCCCACGAAACATTCACCTTTAGCCCATTAATCGTTTACCTTTAGTACATAAAACGTTCACCTTTAACCCATCAATCGTTTACCTTTACCGTTTTAACAAATTGATTATCAGAGATTTAAAAGCACTCTAAACATTAAACACTATAAATAATATTAAACAACAAAAAGAATTCATCAATTTTGTTGTTTTTCTTTTTTTATTAAAAATGACTATCTACTTCTATTTAAATTGGTGTAGCTGGTTTCAAAAGGTTAACATAAAATGGTTTTTTGAGTCAAGAACTGCTCTATTTTTAAACGATTCAGTATCAAGTACCCATAAAACGTTCACCTTAACCGGTTATTCATGCATAAGGTGAACGTTTATAGGGTAAAAGGGAGAGGACAAAGTTTTATTCTTGCTTTCTTCCCATAAAGTATTCACCTTTTTTAATTATAAAAGAGCTTTTTCCTAAAAACTCCCATAAAACGTTCACCTTAATGTAATGAAAGAGATAATTCAGTATCAAATACCCATAAAACGTTCACTTTAACTTACTTTTCCCATGTTCTATTGATATTAGAACCCATAAAATGTTCACCTTTAGGTGTGTTGTCTATCCATTCTCAAAAGTGTTTCCATAAAACGTTCACCTTTCACTTATTTAAGGGAGATGTTTTGTTTTGCAATTTCTTGTACTCGTAATCCTCTCGGCATACTTTTTTCATTTTGATAAATTACAGAGCAAAGATAGCTAATGTTATTAGTAAATTATGATACAAAGTTAATTTATTTACTATGATACTTAATAAAATAATTTATTATGATACACTTGAATCGTTCATTGATTTATCTATATTGCCAAAAATTATCAAACTATGAGTGCAAAAATTATCAGTATTGCAAATAGAAAAGGTGGAGTCGGCAAGACTACCCTGAGTATTTTGTTAGCTACTGCCTTAGCTACTAAAAAAGGCTTAAAGGTCTGTCTACTCGATACGGACAGCCAAAAAAGTGCCGTAAATCGGAGACTTATTGAGCAAGCGCAGAATGACGGCGCCGAAGCCCCCTACCCTATAGAGCATGTTTATCCTAAGTATTTGACAATGGAATTAAAACATCGTAGCGAAGAATACGATGTAATTCTTATTGATGTACCACGATTGACCGATAGTGAAAAGGATACGGAGGTTGTCACTGCGATTGTGCATTGTGATACGGTCATTATTCCTACTACCGCTGCGGAAATGGATGTGGTGGCAACAAATGACTTCATTAAGATAGTCGAAGATGTAAAGGAAAAGAGGACAGAGTTGGATATGGAATTTAGTTATCATTTGGTTGTAAACAAATGGAACAACACAAAAGACTGTACAAACACGGTTGAGTACTTTCAGGGAAAGGGTGTGCCGATTTTTGACGCACATTTGAATGACTTGGTTGTTTTCAGACCACCATCGACTTACACAAGTGTGTTAGACAGCAAAGAAGGACAAAGACGATTTGGAGCTTTCTTTGAAGAATTTTTAAAGGAAACTAACTTATAATTATGGCAAAGAAGAAATCATTCGACCCGGATGCATTAGCAAAAGCGGGTCAGGAAATAGTAAAGAAACATCAGGTGCGTGAAAATGTAACGCCACAGCCTGCACCGACTCCTAAACCAGTTGCCAAAAAACGAGGACCAAAGAGTGATGAAAAAACACAACTTTGTCGAATTGGAATCTCATATCATCGGCGAGTGAAATTTGCAGCTACGAAAAAAGATATGACTATCCGCCAGTATTTGGAGGAATTAATAGGAAAGAACGTACCAGAAATGTAGTATTATTGATACACAATTTATTTTGATACTTAATAAATTGTGTATCATAGTTTATTTTGATACATTTGAACAATTATTATTTAACTGTTCAAATGTATCACTCTATGCAATCAAATTATACTTCCAAAGAAAATGCCTACCAACAAGAATGGGCTTACGTTAAAGGCAGAGGATTTACCTTAAATCTTTTGGCTATCGGTTCACTTGTTGTCACATTTCGATTAGGAGGATTTATTGGAAACATGGTTTCCTCGGGCAGCACAACTATTTTCTGCATTCGTGCCGTATTCATGTGGCTTGCTTACATGGCAGTTGATTGGGTATTGAAAAATTCACTTGCAGCGGCTTCCAATGTAGAAAAGGGTGAAAAAGCTACACCCACTCCCAAAAGTGTTATACTTTTTGCTGTTACAGCTCTTCTCACCACCTTAGGTTTATCTATTGCTTCCAATCCTTTCATCAGCAACGAACTCGCTGGAGAAAGCTATTTACCTCAATTTAATCAGGAGATTGTTGCAGCTATTCAAAGAGACAGCTCTTTGAAAGTGCAAGCATTCTCAGCAATCAAAGATGCCAGTAAAGAGCAAGACAAAAAGATAAAAGCATCATACAATCAGAAAAAAGTCTTGGTAAGGGAAGCGGTTGCGGAGGGTTCTGCAAGTTGCAAAGGGATTATCAACTTCACAAAAATAATCCTAAAGCGTGGTTCTGGACTTGTAAAAAATGCGCCAAAGAATACAAAGCCTATCGAGAAAATATTCGTGCAGCAATCTTGGAAGGAGACAAGCTTATCGCTAATGCGCAAGGATATAGTTCTACAATCCAATCTGCATTATCCCCTACATTGACTTATAGCGTGTCTCAGGATACTTTTTTGCATACGATGAAGCAGAATGTAGTAACACTCGAAAATGAGCGCAAAACGTCTCAAAAACGCCTTAATTCGATACTTTTGGTAATGACTCTAATGTTTGGCGGACTCTCTGTTGGTTTGACCATTGTTTTGCGTGACCACAGAAAACGTCATGGACAGCAAGTGCCAGACAGTAATGTTCGAATGACGATGATTATTCTTGACCTCAGTAGTCGTTTAGGAGAAGTCATAGTCGATGTAATTTACACAATCGTTTTACAGCCGTTTAACTATTTGAAACGGAAACGTTGGATTAAGACTTATCAGCTAACGGATAGCCGTTATAACGCTACCGTTGGCACAGAGGAGTCAACAATTTTAAAAGCAAACACCATTAGGATTTGCGATGAATGTCAAACGGACATTTCTCACAAGCGTAGTGATGCTCGTTTTTGCAGTGATGCCTGTCGGATGCAATGGCACAACTTTGTTCCTCACAAATCGACTGGACAGTAAATTAGTAAACTAAGTATCATTGTAAATTATGATACTTAGTTTATTTTGTATCACTAATTATAATGTTTATTTAGTCTTATTGATAGGGGAGGGGAGAATGAAATTGTAACTAAGCAATTGCACTGTGTTGAAAATGAAGATAGAGATTTGGTAAAAGCGTGTGATAATTTGATTTGAAATACGTACTTTTACTGGATGAGAAAACTACAAAACAATCTATTCGAGTACATCAAAAATAAAGAAATAAAATCTTATATTCTGTATCTGCTAATCCTGTTTGTCTTGATTGGTATTCCTTTGCTGTTGTACTTATTTCGTCAAGGTGTATCGTAGTAAATAAATAAACTGTGATACATAGTTTGCTAATGTTTTTGATTTTGCTGACATTGTTCAAAGTTTGAATGTTATAAAAATGATTTTAGCTAAATTTTTATTTTACGCTGACTGGGATGAAACTTTTCCTCTTTAAAATAAAATGAGTATTGTTTTAGAGCTTTAGAGCGAAGTTTATGAGAGTTGTATGAAATTAGTGCATACTATCTATAAAGTGCTTTAAAATAACTTTAAATTTCGAGTCGTAAAGCAGACTAAATATGGAAATTTGTACTAAAATATAGTGAAGTATCAAAATAAATTATGATACATAGTTTATTTTGATACTTGCTTGAGTCCGCAGAATACAAGTCATTTCTGTCTAATCTAAACTATATCAACTACAACTTTACTTTATCACCCCAAACCTCCCCAAACTTCCAGAAACCTCCAGATGACGCTTTCCCGCTGCCTTACCTTTGCGGCAAAAACAACATGAGTAAAACAAATATCATTGCCGGCATCGCTCTAATTACCGTTGCCTACGTCGTCATCTACCGCAAATACCTTTTCGAGTAAGCATTCGAGTAAACAGATTTTCATGAGTAAATCACAATACAAACTCAATCTGGCGATTGAGCAAGTTCTCACGGATAAAACCGAAAGAGGGGAGACCTTTTCTTTGGAAGAATTAGCCTACCTCAACCA
>CALDUB010000161.1 GCA_937923465.1 uncultured Saprospiraceae bacterium | reverse complement strand
TAAAGCATTGAAATTCAGTGCTTTAAGTTCGTCTAAAAGAAAGAGCCATTCTTCCTTTAGAAACTCTCCATTAGATGTCGGAGCCTGCGGATAATCGATATTAGCGACCGAGGCAATCCAGACACCTCTAAATTCTTCTTTTGGGGCGTATTGGGCGTTGATTGTCAAAAAACAAAATAGGAAAAGGATAGTCAGTTTCTCTCTCATTGGATTTAATTTGGGCTAAAGATAAAGGAATATGTTGAATGGGAATTAAAATAGAAATGAAAATTAAAAAAGACGAATTGGTGAGAACTCAAAATAAATAATTAAACCTACCAAATGTGATAAATTAATTCTATTTCCTCTTACCTTTACACCATTATGCAACTACACTTCGGACTCCGCCTCGACGACAATTTTCTACCGTATGCCCCTTCCTACGAAGGTGGCAAGAGATACCTCGGACCTTCTGGTCTTTTAGGAGAACTAGAAGCCCACACAGGACTGGTCGGGCACAGTAACAATTTGGAATACCTACGCATCGAGCAGTATCGCCAAGCCTGCATTCGTCATTCAGAGAAAGACGAAAATCAAGAAAATCCTCCATTTTATATGGCTGCTTTTAATGCAGACCCTTTTGCCGTAGCTGCTAATTTGTTGTCTCGTCGAGATGAATTATTACTATCCGATTGGGATTTTACGGTATCCGATAAGACGCCAAGCCGATTAAAAGTCATTGCAGAGATAGAAGAATGCTGTATCGGAGAAGACATTAAAAGGTTATCACCTGGTTTTTCTGACCGTTTTGTAGCTGTAGAAGCCGCTCTAGCCAATAGAAAACAACCTTTCAAGTCTGTTTATCTCAATGAGCCTGCGGATATTTTACCGCCACATTTTCTACGCCTATTTAAAAAAATGGTGGGAGAGGAGAATATCATACAATTGCCAGAGCCCGTCATTGAGGGTGAAAATGATTTAGCTAATTTTCAAAAAGCCTTGACTCAAAAGGTATCGGGTAAAATGGATTTGAAAAACGATGGTAGCTTACTCATTTTACGCGCTAAACGTGCGAATGAAGCGGCAGTTTGTTTGGCGCAAGTCCTAAAAGACAATTCAGATTATCGTCCACAGGTCATCGTGCCAGAGCGCAATCGTACCTTAGATATAGCCTTGGTGAGAGAAGGATTACCGAGTTTGGGTATCCCTTCTGCCTCTTTGGCCCGTCCAAGTTTACAGATTTTAAAATTGGTGACGGCATTTTTATGGGAACCCATTGACCCATACAAGATATTAGAGTTTGTCTCTCTATCTGTTAAACCATTGAATGATAGATTGGCAAATGTCATCGCGGCGCAAATGGCGAGTTCGCCCGGCATTGACAGTGAGGCATGGAAAGTGGCGATTGCACGATTTTTTAGTGAACTAGATGCAGCAGCGCAAGTGGATAGAAGTATTAAAGTAGGAGAGGTGCGCGAATGGTATAATTTCTGGTTTAAACGTAACCGTTATGATGCCGATGCAACGGTGCCAAAAGGGGAAGTCATTGTCATTTTTAAACGTCTACAAGATTGGGCGTACAAAGCCTTTGATGAAAGCAATGGAAAAAACAAATCTCTGCTCGTATTAAGTGACCAATCGCGCCGTATCAAAGAATTATTAGAAGAACTTCCAGAGACTAAATTGACGAATTTGGAATTAGAGCGCATCGTGCGTACTATCTATGAACCGTCTCCGATTATCTTTGATGAATGTGCCAAAGGTCACCTTTCTTATACCTCCAATCCAAGTGCAGTTATCGGCGATGTAGACGATATGCTCTGGTGGAATTTCACGCAAAATGAACCCGTTCACTTTTTCTCCCGCTGGTATAATGTGGAAAGAAAATATTTGCAAAGTGTTGATATTCAGTTGACTACGCCACAGTTGCAAAATGCACTTTTGCTTTGGCAGCGCAGTCGCCCTGTCTTACGCACTCGAGGCAGATTGATTTTGGTTATCCCTGAAATGATAAATGGAAGCGAAGTCCAAGAGCATCCATTATTTGATAATTTTAAAGCAGCATTTAACAATCCAGAGGCGGTTACTTATGACTTGTCTAGTGAAAATGGACGGGATGTTTTTGAGACTTACTTTAAAATTAAGGACAAAGTCGAAATCCCTCACAGACAATTAGGGCTTCCGCAGCCATTCTTAAATATCAGTAATTTAGACCGCTTACAAGCCTCTGAATATGAGACTTATAGTAGTTTGAATTCATTGTATTACTATCCATACAAATGGCTATTTCAGTATCGTATCAAACTGCGTCCGTCTTCCATTCTTAGTGTCGTGTCAGACAAGGCATTAATGGGTAATTTGGCACACAAGATGTTTGAAGATATGCTCGAATTAGACATTTCAAAATGGAAAAAATCGGATGTCACGGAGTTTGTCGATAGTAATATTTATCCTTTACTCAAACGCCAAGGCGCAGTCCTCCTCATGTACGGACGCGAACCCGAACGTCTTAATTTTATCAATAAACTAAAAAATGCCGCTTGGAGTCTAGTGCGTCATTTACAGCAAAATGATTGGAAAGTAAAAGCGACTGAGTTAAAACTAGAGGGCAGTTTTTCTGACCACGAAGTACGCGGAGTTGCCGATTTAGTCTTAGAAAAAGACGGAGAAACAGCCATTGTTGATTTAAAATGGAGTGGGCGCGGCTATCGTACCAATCTCATCAGGAGTGAGGAAGATTTGCAGATGATTTTATATGCAGATTTAATGGGAGAAGAAAATGTACACACCGCTTACTTCATTATGCAGGATGCCAAAATGATAGCGCGTAATAATGCCGCTTTTAGCGAAGCCGAAGCAGTCATGCCAGACGCGGACCACAAAGAAATTCATGCCCGCATGCTTGGACGTATGGCTGCCACGCAAAAATGGCGCTTAAAACAAGTCGCAGAAGGGAAAATAGAAGTGCGGAGTGCTGCCACTGCTGATGTTTTAGAGGACTATTACGAAGAGCACGAAGAGGCTGATTTACTCATGGCTATTCTGGAGATGCAGACCAAGGATGCTAGTTTTGATGACTATAAGACGCTAGTTAATTTGGTGGAGTAGGGGGTAGATATTGTGTTAGACGAAACCATTCAATATTAGTACTCTTATAAATGCCATGAAATCACAGTTGATTAAGGCTTTAAGTATGACAAAATAAAAATGCGAACAACGTGCTTAATTTGTTATGATGATTATCAATGAGTTATGAAGCTTTTGGATTTCACCCTTTACACATAAAAGGTTGATAATCAATTAAATAGAAAGGTAACAAGTCTAATATTAATTCATCTTTAACTTCTTGAATTTGAATTTGATACTTGCATTTGAATTTAAAAAGACAAGAGTCTTAAAGTAGAACTAAGTAACGTGATATAAATAGATTCTGAATCTATTTGTTTCGCGTTACTAGGGGAGCGGATTACATTCTATCTGGCTCCCTTAAACTAAAATTCAAAAATTCTCCGAAATTTAGTTTTGCACGATACAACTTAAATTTCTAAACCCCTCCGAACAGTAAAAAACTCATTTCGCTGCACCTCCACCAAACTTTTTTTACATTTGCATGCCATTAGACATTCCGTCTTAAAACATACTTACCCATACAGCGTATTTCTCTTTTATCCGGTCTAACTTATAAATACGCTAGAAACCCTAATTAAACAAACGAAATCACCTTTTCAACAAGTCCAGATTACAATGAAGAACCTTATCCAAAATTTAAGCTTAATTTTAGCCTTTCTTTTTGCAGGCAGTTTAACTGCGCAGCAAGATACCTTTTACATAGAAGGACCGACAAATCTTTGTGCTGGCGAATGTGGAACCTATTATTTCTTTATGGGTGAAGAGTTGGCACCCTTTCCTATATGGTCAATAGATGGCGCCACCATTGATGTCATTGGCGAAAATCCAGCGACTATCTGTTTTGACGCCCCAGGTACATCTGTTATCAATGTTTTTGATGAAGAGTTTCAAGTTGAGGCATCTCTTGTTGTCTTCGTAAGTAACTTTACTTTTACCGAGATAGAAAGTAGCGCCCCCGAATGCCCCGATGCGGGGAGTGGGGACTGCGAAACGGTCTGTGCAGGGAGCACGGTCACCTACACACTTCCCAATGGAGGCCCAGACGTCTCGTGGAGTGTATTTGGTTCTGATGATTACGAAATCGCAGGAAATTCAGTCGTTGTCAATTGGGATACACCCGGTACGGGTAGTGTCAATGCTTCTTCTTTTGGAGAGCCAACTGGCGGGTTGAATATTAATTGTGGTGTTTATGAAAATGGAGGACCAAATGGAGGAGGAACAGGTTATGTATATATTGAAGGAACATCAACATCTTATGAAATACAAGTTTCTACACCAATTGGAGATAATTTGATACTGACAGGAACGTCTGGATTGAATCTTATCAATCAATTAGAGGCAGGAGAATATTTTGTTCAAGTTTTAACCGCAGATGGACAAACAGCTACTTGCGAATTCTTTATTCCTTTCGATTTCGAGTGTTTCCTGACTGTTTATCCCGAATTTATCCAATCAAATACAGCATGTAATGGAAACTGTGACGGTCAAATAATCATAGGAATGAATGGAGACTCTGCTCCATATTCTTTCTTGTGGAGTGACGGTTCTACACAGCAAAATATTGTAGGAGCATGTGTAGGTACTTATTCTGTTACGGTTACAGATGGTTTTGATTGTCAAGCAGTGCAAACTTTCACCATAGCTGACTTCGGATGCTCAACCAGTTGTGGCTCAGAAGCATTTATTTGTGTAGAAGTATTAGAAGAACCAAACGCAGAGTTTACTTCCGTTCCTGCCCCAAGTGGCAACAATATTGAAATATGTGAAGGTCAAACGGTTTTCTTTGAAAATCAATCAACAGGCGCAGAAACTTTTATCTGGGATTTTGGTGATTTAAATACTTCTATTCAAACCAATCCAGAACATACTTATGACAATCCTGGAACTTATACAGTTTCTTTAATCGCAAGAAATGAGTGCTTTTGTTCAGATACAACTTCAATGACCGTTGTCGTTGTTGACGCAGATATTCCAGACATCGGATGTGTGGGTACAATCTGTGAAGGCGAATCCGTGACTTATACTTCAGGTGCCGATTGTGGTACTTTTAATTGGGTGATTAGTGGCAATGGAATGATACTCGACGGGGGTAATTCTAGTGATGATTTTATTACTGTAGAATGGGGGAATGGACCAGTAGGAACAGTAGAACTATCGGTCGAAAGCTGTACAGGCAATGTTTGTACTTTGCCAAATGTAGAGTTCATCCCAATTATCAGCGACGCAGCAACTATCGACGGACCCAATCAAGTTTGTAACAACAGCGAAGCGATTTATGCTTTACCAAAATACGATGGAACAGATTACGTCTGGACAGTTTCTAACTTTGGAACTATCGTAGACGGACAAGGCACCTATAAAATTACCGTAGATTGGAACGGAGCAGTTCCCAATAACGCACAATCTGTCTCTGTAGATTACGAAAATTGCTACTTAGGCTGTGGCGGTTCTGATGTTTTAGCAGTATCTATTTTACCCGAATTTTATGTCTTAGGTCAACCTTCAGCATGTGAAGACGGCGAAGCAATTTTTTATGGTAAAAACGCAGAAACAGACGGACAAGCTTCTTTAAATTGGCAATTATTTGCACCAGATGGTTCCGTATCTTATACTTCAGTCGGTGCGTCTATTTCAGAAATGATTCCTTTTAATAGCGGTGCAGGTACCTATCGTTTAGTTGCAACGCCAGGTATTGCAACTGATTGGTGTACAACGGACTACGAGCAATTAGTTGTAGTAGAAGCTAAACCCGATGCCCCAACAGCAATCAGCGGAGAAGTAACCGTTTGTGCAGGCGAACCTTACGCATATACAGCCATTTCAACCTTAGCAAATGCAGGTTTTGTCTGGGAAATCAATGACGGCGGTACAATTACAACTGCTGAAGGAAACCCAATCAATGTCGTATGGAGTGGAAGTGGCAGCTATGAAATCTCAGCCGCACAAATCGACACAGATGGACTCAATTGTCAGTCTGATTTTGTCTCTCTAACTGTGAATCCAATTGGCGGAATTACAGTCACGGGCGACGATGATGTTTGTTTAGACGAAACTGTAATTTACACAGCGACAGATTATGTTGGCGTAGATTATGACTGGACAATTAGCCCCGCATCAGCAGGAACAATTGCATCAGGCGAGGGCACAAATGAAGTAGAAGTATTCTGGACAAGTGCAACAAATGCAACATTGAGCCTAACGGTTTGTGGAAATGTAGAAACAACAAGTGTCTTAGTGCGTCCAAAACCAATTCCAGTCATTAGCGCACCAGAATGGTTGTGTTTTAACGAAACGGCAGTCGTTTCAACTTCTGTAACTTATGATGCTTATAACTGGAAAGATGAAAATGGAGTAACTATTTCTACTTTAGCAACACCAGATGTAGGACCAGGGTTTTATGATGTTTTAGTGACCAATGAATTTGGATGTACTGAGAATATTTCATTCAAAATCAGTCAATATCCACCTCCGACAGTGAGTATTTCGACACCAGATGCTTCCAGAGTTTGTTTAGCAGAAGGCGACCCTTATCCAACTCTTTACGCAGAAAATACCGAAGCAGGTTATACTTTTCAATGGTATCATGACAATGTTGCAGTCGGTACAGACTCTCCAATTTATGCAAGTTCAACAATAGGAAACTATCAAGTTGAAGTAACAGATATTAATGGCTGTTCTGTCTTATCAAACGTTGCGATTGTAACAGAAGGTTGTGACGGAGACCCCGGAGGAGGACAATGTAACGGTGGTGGTACAATCGTCTGTGACCCAGACATCGACTACATTTTCTTTGATGCAAATCCAACTGCGGAATGCAACACATTTGACTTTGTGAGTACAACTGCCAACCAAGTCAGCGTCAACTTTTGGAACTTTGATGACAACACAACTAGCACCGACGAAAGTCCAAGCCACACTTTCGAGAATGCAGGTTTTTACCGCGTTATTTTGAATGCAACAATCAATCTAGGTGGAGTAGATGTATTGTGTGAAGGAACGGGTATAGTAACCGTTCCCGTTGCTGCAAAATT
>CALDUB010000160.1 GCA_937923465.1 uncultured Saprospiraceae bacterium | reverse complement strand
CTATGCTTGGAAATGGCTGAAACTACAAACTGGCGTGAATAACTTAGCGGATGCGCGCTATTTTACGCGTCGTGCGGCTACTTATCCGGGACCTGGGATTATTCCTGCCGACGGGCGGAGTTTTTATTTGACGGTGGGGGTTAAGTTTTAATAACTATTTTTTTGAAACAACTTCTGTCAAAGATGATTTTTTCTATTCTTAACATTCTACTCTTTATTGGTTAGAATAAAAACTCTATATTGCGGTTCTTATTTTGTAAAGTCTCATCGCAAAGCTTAATATCACTTACTTAGAGTGAAATTCAAAATACTGTTTTAGGAACGCGACAGAAATAGATTTACATTCTTGGGAAAGAAATTTTGTTTCTTCCCGATTGCTTTGGGACAAGCTATTTGGGCTCCCGAGCAAAGCGTCGGGACAAGTTTTAAAAACCGCGTATACCGCGTTCCGAGTATCGGAAGCCGAGCTACATAACTTGTCCCGAAGCAATCGGGAAGGGGCAAAAGGTCTTGTCAAGAATGTAGATTTATTTTTGACGCGTTCCTTATAATTACAGAAACTATAACTTTCCTTAGATGCAAAACATCATCAAAAGAAACAATATTCAGGTTGTTGGAACAGGCACGCGTCCGATGATAATGATACATGGTTTTGGTTGCGACCAAAATATGTGGCGTTATGTAGTTCCTGCCTTTAAAGAAAAATATAAGATTATTTTACTAGATTTGGTAGGTACAGGAATGTCCGACTTGTCTGCTTATGATGCCGTTAAATATAAGACTTTACATGGATATGCAGAGGATATCGTAGAGATTTGTGACCACTTAAACCTGAAAAATACTATACTCGTTGGACATTCGGTCAGTGCGATGATTTGTACATTAGCACATGTCAAAAGACCTGATTTGTTTTCAGGTATGATAATGGTTGGTCCTTCGCCTCGCTACATTAATGACGGAGATTATATTGGCGGTTTTGAAAAAGAAGATATTGAAGATTTGATAGAAATGATGGATACCAATTATCTAGGTTGGTCAGAGGCAACAGCACCTGCGATTATGGGAAATCCTGAAACGCCTGCTTTGGGCGCAGAGTTGACGAATAGTTTCTGTCAGATAGACCCCAAAATTGCACGTCAATTTGCTCAAGCTACTTTCTATTCTGATAACCGCAAGGACATTCTGAAAATTGAAATACCTACGCTAATTCTACAATGTTCGGAGGACATTATTGCTCCTGAAACAGTGGGGCTATATCTAAAAGAGCACATCAGAAATAATAAATTTGTTCATCTAAATGCCACAGGACACTGCCCGCATATGAGTGCTCCCGCAGAAACAATTGCTGCTATGGAGAGTTGGCTTGTGGAAACTGGATTCTAAAATGAAGGAAGAACAAAATATAAAGAAGGGTAACACATTTTCTAACTGGTTTGACACCATGCCTTGTGGTTACATACTCGCAGATGATGATGCGCGTATCTTGCGTATAAATGCTTCATTATGTGAGCAACTAGGCTGGACAAAAGAAGAACTAGAAGGGAAAAAGAAGTTTACGGACTTGTTGTCTGTAGGGGGACAACTCTACTATCAAACGACGCATGCGCCATTGTCTAAGTTACAATCAGAAGTACGCGAACTGAGCTATAAATTGGTCTCGAAAGACAAGGTGCGTATGCCTGTTTTAGTTAACTCTTCGCGAGAAAAACTTGGAGATGAAAATCAATTTTCATTTGGTAATATATTAGACTCAGACCAAGGAATAAAAGAGTCTGAGTACATTACTCAGTTTGTCATTTTTCCTTTTTCAGACAGACAAAAATTTGAAGAAAAACTTTTAGTAGCAAAGAAGCAGGCAGAAAGTGCAGCAGAGGCCAAGTCTGTTTTTTTATCTACCATGACACACGAATTGCGCAATCCGATTCATAGTATTTTGAATGCGAGTAATTTATTGACGTTTGATGAGGTGTCAGAGGAAAATCAAGAGTTGTTAGATATTATTAATTTTTCGGCTAAAGGATTACTGGAGTTGGTCAACTCGGTTTTGGATATGAGTAAAATGGAGGCAGGTAATATCTCTCTAGTCGAAAAACCTTTTGATTTGCGCAGATTGCTTCACCGTATAGTGCAGTCATTTAGACCTCAGGCAGAGAAAAAAGGATTAAGATTAGAATGGAAGATGTTGACTGAAAAGTCATTACAATTTATTGCTGATGAGATAAAAATAAAGCAAGTTATTACAAATCTAATCGGAAATGCAGTCAAGTTTACCAAAGAAGGGTCTGTCCGTTTAATTTTGGATTATAAAGAGTCAGAAAACGAATTGAGTTTTAAGGTAGAAGACACGGGTATCGGTATCAATCCTGATATTGTAGAGAAAATATTTACGCCTTTCTCTCAGGCTAATGAGAGCATTCATACCAATTTTGGTGGTACTGGTTTAGGATTATCCATATCTCAGAAAATATTAGGAGCATATGGTAGCCGTCTCGAAGTATCAGGCGAGGAGGGAAAAGGAGCAATTTTTTCTTTTAAACTTAAATTACAGCCAACAAATAAAGTTGAACTTGAGAAGACAATCACCAACTGCGACCTTAGAAATCTATCTCACCTCAAAGTCTTGGTGGCAGATGATGTCAAGTCTAATCTTATTATCATTGGGCGTTATTTTAAAAAATGGGATATCGCCTATGATACAGCTAAAAATGGTCAAGAAGCGATTGATTTGATTTTTGAAAATGATTATGACATTGTTTTTTTAGACATCGGTATGCCTATTCTTTCGGGACTTGATGTTGCTAAAATGATACGCGCAAAGGAGGCTGGTAAGTATGCAAAATTGCCACTATTAGCGCTAACGGCTTACGATAAAAAGGATATGAGTGAGTCAATTATGCAGAGTGGTATGAATCAAATGTTGCAGAAACCCTTCTCTGAAGCGGAATTATATGATGTTATCTGTGCATATACAGAGTTAGATGCGACCGAGAAATCTGCGAAAAAAAAATCTATAAAAGAGGAAGATATGTCAGATAATATAGAGGTTAATTTCGACTCTCTTTATGACCTTTTTGATAATGATAGACCAGATGTCAAAAGCTATTTGCAAGCAGTAAGCAATGATTTGGGCAAGACTATGCTTGATTTTGTACAGGCAGAGAAAAAGTTTGATTTGAAGATGTTTAAGGACGCTGTGCACAAACTTAAATCAGTTGTTCGAATGCTAGAGCTTAAAGAATTTAAGGATTTGTTATCGCGCCAACAGCAGTTTTTAGAGGAGGGTAATCGGACCGAATTCGCGAAAATAGGAGAAGAACGCTTATTATTAATGAAAAAAATTAGAGCGGCGGTACAGGTGGAAATGGAGAGTTGATTTTACAAATATTTTTAATATTGTCATTTGTAAGGAACGCGTCAAAAATAAATCTACATTCTTGACAAGACCTTTTGCCCCTTCCCGATTGCTTCGGGACAAGCTATTTGCACTTTAAAAATCCTTCCCGATAGGAATGGCGGGACAAGTTATGTAGCTCGGCTTCCGATGCTCGGAACGCGGTATACGCGGTTTTTAAAACTTGTCTCGAAGCAATCGGGAAGAAACAAAATTTCTTTCCAAAGAATGTAAATCTATTTCTGTCGTGTTCCTAACAGAGGGAGAAATCTGAGCAAATAGAAGAGACTGTTAACTCAGATTTCTCACTTCACCTCCGAATGATAAAGAAAAAAACTCTACTTACCCCGCAAAATATCCCAAACCAATCCCTTCGTCATCGTCTTCCCTTTCGCCTTAGCAAAGACATCAGAAAAATCAAATCGCCAGTCGCAACCTGCCGTATAGCGGCTACAGCCATAAGCAGAATTTCCCTTTAGTACCTTGCCTTTCTTACATTTTGGACAAGGCAAAACGTCAGGAATTTGAGTTGCTTTCTGTGGTGCAACTTTCCCTTTTTTTGCCTCAAATATTAAAGCATATTCCTTATCAAAACGCAGTAAACCTTCCTTCGTCTGCCCGTTTTCTTTAAAGCCTTTTAGATTCACCGTCGAACCCTTTGCCATGAGACGCGCCAATTGTTTCTCTGAAATCTTCTTGCCCATAAACTCAAATGGTAATCTAAAAGCACAGCCTTCCGCGTAGCGACTACAACCATAAGCAGACGTGCCTTTGAGCAATTTTCCTTTAAAACATTTCGGACAAGATTGCTGCGTTAAAGGCGTATTGGCAGCTGCTTTTTTCTTAGCTTTAGAAGCGCGTGTTGCTTTTGCTCCAAATTTTTCACCGCCTTTGCTGCCTCCTTTTTTGTAAGATGGCTG
>CALDUB010000159.1 GCA_937923465.1 uncultured Saprospiraceae bacterium | reverse complement strand
CCCCCTAATCCTGCTCCGTAAGTACTTCCTGTCGGTCCTTTCCATACCTTTACTTCGTCGATTAGACTGGGGTCAATGTCTTCAATTGTGGTCTCGCCGTCTCCTGTCGTTAAAGGAATATCGTCTAAGTAGGCGCGGATTTTTGTCGTTGAGAATGGAGAACGATTGCCGATTCCTCGCATAGTGATGCGGTTCGTATTGAGTGCGCCCGAGTGCATGTGTACGCCTGGTACGCGGTTGAGTGCAGGCGTAATGGAGAGGTCGATGTCTCTTTTTAAATGTTCAGGGAGAATCTTTAGAAATGGGGCTGGGAGGGTGACGTTTATGGGGCTGGCGCGGACGAAAATAATGAGACCACAACCAATATTAAAGGCTTCATGTAGCTGTATATTGACTAATTCTGTAACACCTGAAACTTCAATATATTGAGTTACATAACCGACATAAGAAATTTGTACTTTACAAGGCAACTCTGTCACTTCTAAAGAAAAATTACCGTCTATATCACTGATAGTTCCACTTGAAGATTGAATAATACTTGTTCCTATCAAAGGCTCGCCATCTTCATCTGTAACTTGACCTTTTATGACATATTGGGCGTTGAGATTAATTATAAAATAAAGACAGAAGAAGGTAAATATTAAAAATCGTTTCATAACTTATTTGACTTTGACCTTGGAAACTAAATTTCCCAGTACCGTTAGTAGAAAATAGCCATTTCCTCCAAGGTCTTACGCTCTAACACAGGCACCTGTGCATCATCTGCTGGATAACCAACAGGTATCAGCAAAAACGGGCGTTCATTCGCTGGACGGTCAAGGACTTTTTGGAGAAAGTTCATTGGACTCGGCGTGTGCGTTAAACTCACTAATCCTGCATTATGTATCGCTGCTAAAAGAAAACCCGCTGCCAAACCGACGCTTTCATTCACATAATAATTTTTCGCTTTGCTACCGTCTTCGTTGACATCATAGGCTTTTTTAAATACAACGATAAGCCAAGGCGAAATGGTTAGGAATTCCTTCTTCCAATTTGTGCCGAATTGCTTTAAATCGTCTAGCCAATCCTCAGACATGCGTCCGTGATAGTTTTCGTATTCTTCTTTTTCGGCAGCTTCGCGTATTTTTGCTTTTATTTCGGGGCTGCTGACTGCGCAAAATGTCCACGGCTGTTTGTGTGCGCCTGACGGGGCTGAAGATGCCGTTTTTATTAGATTTTCGATGACTTCGCGAGATACTGGACGGTCACTGAACTCGCGGACGCTGCGGCGCTGGTCCATGTAAGTGTAGAGGTCTTGGGCGCGTTGAGTGGATTCTTCTGAGGTGAATTTTGGGGCGGTGTAGGGGGTGAAGTTGTCGGTATTATTCATTGGTTAAACGATTTAAATATATTTTATATAATAAATTTCACGAATAAGACTTGTCCTATCTTATTTTTTCGGCGCAGATTTTCAGTGTAACTCTCTATTTAAAACCAAAGCACCCGCACCATCAAAACGACTCCAAACAAAGCCAGCGCTACCCCACTCACTCTCCGCAAAATCAAAACGGCATTAGGTTTTAATAAATGTCGTACCGCCTTTGCTAGCCAAATCTTCAATATATCAATCAACATCACAGTGGCGAAAATACCACCGAAAAAAACGAGTGCATCTTGGTTAGTAAAATCTTGTCCTGCGACCATAGTCCCTGTTACACCTGTCCAAAAGAAAACAGTAAAAGGATTAAGCGTATTGATTAAAAATCCTTTGAGCCATAGAGAAAAATAGCTGGGGCGATTGATGCCGTCATCGTCGTCAAAATCAAGGGCTTCAGGAAGTTGTTCGTCGATAATATCTTCCGCAGGCTTATGCGCATTGGGCATTGGCGGCGGCTTTGTAAAGAGAGTACTCAATCCAAATCCAATCAAAACTAGACCTCCTACCGTTCCTAATATTGCCTCAAAACCTTCATACTCCGTGATAGCTGCGATGTAGGAGACGCCAAAGTAAGCTATCATTATATACAGTATATCACTTACCCAAACTCCAAAACCAACCATCATACCTGCCCGAAATCCACGCTCAATTGCTGTCTGCAACAGAGCGAAAACTATCGGACCAACGAGAATACTCAAGGTCAATCCGAGAAAAATACCTTTTATTAATAAATCCACTTTTTAAGTATGAAATATGAATGGAACTGTGAATGGCTTAAGTATCAACTATAAACAAGCCAAATTTGAACGCTTTAAAGTGAGTCTAAGTTGACTTGCAGCGAAGGTAAGTAAAACTGATTTAATAAATTGAGTCATAATGCGCCGTAATTTTTTCTTCTAAAGAATTCAAAAAATTGTTGCATAGCAGGGCTACGGAACTACTTTTTTGTGTTTTTTAGAAGGAAAAGAACAAGTATAATGGCTCAAGTTATTGAATTAGTTTTACTAAGTGATTTTACGGCAAAAAAAATAAAGTCACTATCTTACAAAAGACAATGACTTTATTTTTTGAAATATTACCACAAACAAGCTAAAAAACAGCAGTCAAACAGTTCATAGTTAAACCGTTTATAGTTCATAGTTAAAAAACTACCTATCTAGCTGCTAAAAGTTCCTTAGCTTCTTTCGAACCTAATTGTGATGCTTCTTTCCAGTCTTTCACAAAACCTTTTTGACCTGCTTTTTTACGAGCAATACCACGGTACAAGAATGGTTCTGATGCTTCTGGTGCTTTTTCTTGTCCTTTATCTTCGATAGCCAAAGAGCTGTTGAACATATCAATCGCTTGCTTATATTCGCCCGCACCTATGAGTGCTTTTCCGTAGAGAGCGAAAACTTGCTTGCGCCGTGCAAAATTTGGATTTCCTTTGTCGAATGCACGATTTGTGAACATTTTAAACTCAAAAGCAGCTTTTTCATACTCTTTCAACTGCAAGTGCAATTCACCTTTCATACGGCGTGCTTGCCAGTAAAGTGGTTGGTGAGGAATAGACTTCTTACAAGCCATACCCAAGTCTGCGATTGCTGCTTGTATATTTTCCTGCTTACGATAAGAATATGCACGACCTAAGTAAGGTTCAGCATTATTCTGACAAATATCAATAGATTTCGTATAATCATAAATAGCATCTTTGTAATTACCAAGGCGATAATTAACAAAGCCACGACGTTCATAAGCAAAAGCATGGCGCTCAAATTTCTCAATAGCACGCGATAAAGCCTTATTAGCCTCATCTTCCTTACCGTCTTCTTTGATTAGGTTACGACCTTGCAAGAATTGTTGGATAGCAGCTTTATCGCCTTCTGGTTCGATAAAGACAGAATCTAGACACTTTCCGTTTTCTAGTTTCCATGCACGGAAATTACCAGCAATAGCATACTGTGCAACATAGGTTAATAAGTTGACAGTATTATTCCATTCTTTATTAGTCGCCTGAACTATAAAGCGCGGAATATCTAGACAAAGTTTTTCTTCATCAAAGACGTCTTCCTGTTCTAATAGGATAGATTTCCGATAATAGTTTTCATATCGGTGATTGTACATCTTGAGCACTTGCTCGAAGCTTCTTTCTGTTCCGAAATCTAGATGTCCGGAAAAAATTGTTTTGTAAGTAACCATTACGCTGCTGTTTTGGAGGATTTTTAACCTAATCTATTATCTGCTTTTATAAAACATATACCCGTGTGTGCAGCTCTACCCTCATGTAAATTTATGCTAATAATAAAGTGTGCAAAATTAACACTCAAATAGGCAACAGAGCATAGAGAACTATCTACAATTAGTGGCACACAAATAGGGTGCATTACTGTGTTAGCTCTCGAAACCTGCTACACGCAGTATTCTCAAAGTCTAGTTTGTTCGTATTTGTTTGTAGTATCAGTAATTAGAAAAAATCGCAAAATCTTTGACGAAGGAGTTATAAACGAAAAATCATATATCAAAAACTTAACTCTCTCATTTTCAACTTTTTATCCCCAATAAAAGTGTTTCATAGAAAATAAAGATTGTTCACGCGAATTTGTATGTGCATAGGGTTGGATAGCAAATATAGATGTTTAATTTGCAATTTCAAAAAAAAGTTTGCACTTTCGCGGGCTTTTTTCTAAAATGGGTTTTCTGTGAATGTTTTAAATATCGGATACACATTGTTACGGCAGTACATTTACTGCCTACATTAAAGTGAATTACGCTTTGTTTGGCATTTTGTTACAAAAGACATTAAAAATTTTTTATAAATAACATCAAATCATATTTAATATTATCTTAATACGAAATATAGATATCTTCGCCTTTCGTAGTTTTATAATAAAAAACAAATTTATAACATAAAAGTTCCTTCCGATATTATACTTATTTACTCATTTATAGCATAAATGAATATTACAATTATCGGACTTTTTACTGCTCCTCACCGAACGATTTAGTAAACAGCTAACTCTTAATGGTAAATGGTTACTTTCATTGAGCAATTAGCATTTTAGTAAAACTGATTTAATAAATCAGTTTTACTAAAATATTAATTTATTTCCCTTTCAATCTTTCCCAAAACTCATCCAGTACTCCCTCTCCTATATCACGTTCTCTTGGTTCTCTCACCTCCAATACACCGTCTTCATTTTCCTTCAAAATAAAATAGAAAACATAATCATCCTCTCTTTGAGACATAGAGCCATAACGCAAGTCGTTAAACTGCAAACTATCGCCACCAAGGTCTTGTACGCCATAGTATTCATTAGAAAACCACTTTAAGGTCTCCGCCTCTCTTGTCCCTTTATACTTATCCAAAAGGTGGTGATTTTTAGGAATGACCGTCAAATCAGTTACCTTCTCTTCTGTATCCCAAAAAGAATAAAGCCCTTGATAGTATGCCGTATCACCTTCTGCGGTACAACTCCATAGTACATTATTAAAAATGGTAGGCGCTGTCATATAGCGGTCGTAGTCAATATTTTGCTCTGTCAGTGACTTCTCAAAAATATTATCCATTCTCACTTTGTGATAGAATGTAAACGCTAAGTAGCCGCTACTAAAAGTTATCGCAAACCAGGTTAATAAACGACGGCGAGATGATTTTCGTGTGAGAAAACCCGCAATTGTAAGAAAAATTAAGAACCAAATCGTGTAGAGCGGGTCTGCTACTGAAATATTATTAAATGCAACCCGATAATCCCAAAACGGCTGAAATAATTGTGTACCATAAGCTGTACAACAATCTAATAGTGGATGTGTAAATATTGACCAGAAAAACAACCACGCCCAGTCTTT
>CALDUB010000158.1 GCA_937923465.1 uncultured Saprospiraceae bacterium | reverse complement strand
CTGTTTCAGAAGTGCTATCTAGCTTCGGTGTAATAACACAAAATGCTGGTTACTAAGAAATTGTAGAGAGCAATTTAATTTAAAAGTATTTATTTTGAAGCGTTTTACTGGCTGTTTAGGCTGGTAAAACGCTTTTTAATTTTCCTAAAAAGAAAATTCTCTAATCTTAATACTTTTAAACTCTACAAAATCCCCATGGTCTTGCAATAAAATATGCCCTGCAGGAAATTGCCCAAAGCTCTTGATATCTTTATATTTACTATGACCAACAAGCGTTTCAAAAATTTGAGAAAAACGGTCGTACTCCACAATTTTAATATCATTTAGCCAATGTTCTACACATCCATTTTTTACGACGATGCGGGCGCGATTAAATTGATTTTGTTTATATCGAATATCATCTCGATTTGATTCTGTTAGATTTTTAGGCGGCATTAAATCGTATAAAGCGCCTAGAGTGCGATTGCCATTCAATCCGTTTTTAGCATCAGGATGCTGTTTATTATCTAATATTTGAAACTCTAATCCAATTGCAGAACCTACGCCTTTGTTTAATTCTGGTTGCACGAAATACTTAATACCACTATTCGCACCTTGAGATATTTTAAAATCTACAATCAATTCAAAATTAGAAAATTGCTCAACCGTAATAATATCACCACCATTTTGACTTTCTCCTCCTGTCGCTTTTTCTACTGCCAAAATTCCGTTTTTCATAGTCCAACCTTTAGTCGGAAATTCCGCGGACTGTGCACTGCGCCAGCCTTTGGTTGTTTGTCCGTCCCAGAGCAAGCGCCAGCCTGTGCGTTTTTCGTATTCGGTTAATTGATTTTTTAGATAGCTAATTTCAAAAATATCCGAGTCGAGCATAGAAGCTTTGACATTTTCTGTCAGAATGCGTATGTCTTTCCATTGTACTAGTTGCCCTCCTTGTGCATAGTCACCAATGTCATGTACTTGAAAAGCGATAAAGCCTGTCGAGGTCAATTCATCAACTAGATTTGCACATGGAATACCATTCACCCAAGTTCGAATCTGTGAACCACAAGCTTCAATACGATAATGATTCCATGTACCATTTTTAAAGGCATTTTGTCCCCGTTTATTATGCGAAAGAGGATAGAGCCAACCACGTCGCCCTTCATCATAAATACCGCCAGCCCATTTACGTCCACTAGTTTCTATTTCACATTGATAACCAAAGACACGCCCATTTTTTTCGTTGATATTGCTCCTGAATTGTACGCCAGAGTTCATCCTATATTCAATGTTTACGGAAAATTCAAGAATGAAATCACCGTATATTTTCTCAGTCGCCAAAAAAGTATTCGGAGTACTGCTTTTTGTAATTCCTGTTAAAATGCCGTCAGCAAAAGTATAATCTGCCTCGCCTCCAAGAATTTGAAAACCAGAGAGGTCTTTGCCATTAAACAAAGGCTGCCAGTTTTCTTGAGCAGCTAAAAACCCAGTGCAAACGAAAAATGTGATTAAAACTAAGAGTTGTTTCATGTTTATAATTTTTGGGTTTCTGACAAAATTCAAAATTATTCATTCAAAATTAATACCCCTTCAATTCTTCCTCCGTAAACATATCCGTTTTATCGCGTGTCTGTTCACGCCACTTCGCTACATCTTCCTCTCTTATCCACGGGTTAGAAAAGCTAAAAGAGTTACGCAAAAAGATAACTAAATCAGTAATATCTTTGTCGCTAATAGCAGGATTATTTTTGATACCTGGCATGACTGCATTGAGATTATAGCGTTTATTATTCACTGTAATCGGACCTTTTACACCATTGAGAATCAGTAAAATTAATCTATCCGTCGAACCGCTAATATATTCAGAGTCAACAAGGGGGGGAGAAAGTTTAGCTTTGCCTTTACCGTCTAAACCGTGACAAGCAGCGCATTGTACGCTATATAATTCAAAGCCAGCGGTACGGTTATCTTTGAATAGTTTTTTGGGTAATTGTGGCGAAAGCACCAGTGCCGCTTTTTTATTTTCGATGACGGTCGTCAAGAAATTTTGCAAACTATCCGTACTTTCAAAGCCTTTAATTTCGCTTAGTAAGTTTTCTTCCTTTCCTGTTATTCCGCTAATGAGAGCTTCACAGAAAATGGGGTCATTCCCGTAGTTTTTTGCCAATAATAAAAGTAATTCATTTGCAACGGATAACTTTATCGCGCCGAGGCGCGAAGCTATTTGTTGAATGAGTTGAATGTCTTTATTCTCAATGCTTTTTTTGAAGAACGCAATTTGCGCTTGTTCTTTTTCAGGAAAGAAAGCAGAAAATTGTATTAATGTTTCATTGACAATTGGCGTATTTTTTTGCTTGGTCAGTTGCTCCCATATTTCATAATCCAAAATATCCAAACCTTCCAAAGTGCGTAAAGCATGTAATTGTCCGTAAGGTTGAGTTCCGTCGAGAGCGGTTTGTTCCAGTAATTTTTTAGTATCAATTGCATTTCTGAAAACCAATTGCTGCTGTGCAAATAACCGTTGGTAAGGAAGAGGTGAGGATAGATATCCAACGATTTCTGTATTACTTAAGTTATGAAAATCTACAGGTTTTATCACTGGGATATTGTCATTAAAAACGCTGTAAATTCTTCCTCTGCCAGATATTGTGTCCAATCCCTTGTCCAGAATCTGTTCCCGCAAATAACTTGTCATATATGCCCGATGTTGAATAATACCTTTGCGCATATCTAAAATGTAAAATGAACCGTCTGGCGCATTGTAAAGATTGATAGGTCTGAAAGTCTCATCAGTAGAAACTATAAATTCTGTGCTGTCATAAGCAGGCACTGCAGTTTGCTCACTTCCTTCATTCTCCAAAATGTACCGCTTTACTAAGTTCGCTTCTGGCGCACAGACAAATACATTTTGCTGAAAGTCATCTCCCAAAGCATTACCCGTAAAAACCGTTGGTGCGCAAGCTGATGTAAAGTGTTGAATTTTGCCTTCTTCATCTAATACATCCTCAAGATAGCCCCGATTAGCAGAAGTTGCCTGATGAGCATACAGTCTATTGCTTGTTGCTATGGCTCTATTATTGGCATAATTTACCTTTTGAAAATCGTTGCTGATTAATTGATTAGGCATGACAGCATCCGTCGCAAGTGGCAGACTATTATTATTGTAGAAAAGACGCCCGTCGGGGTCTGAGGAGATTCCCCATTGTCCACGAAAGGTAGTCGCCTCTCGCAGCCATTCCCCATTCTTCAAACGATATCGAGTTTTAGAGTTCGCACTATAAATCCAGTTGTCAAGATGATAGAGAAGACCATTAGGTTGGTGCTCAATATTACCGCCGACAACATATAATGAATCCACTAAAATACGGGGGAAGATTTTTTTGTCCTCCAGCTTTGACCAGTAGAGACTCGCCCCGTCATTATAGAGCAAACCACCATAAGCGTGTAAAAGAGTGCGCGGTGTCTGTAAGCTATCAATGATGACTGTGCGTTTATCTGCTATCCCGTCTTTATTTTTATCTTCTAAAAGAACAATTTTGCCATCGGGTATTTCTTCATCCGAGCCGTCGATATCTCGCATGTAGCCTGTCAATTCTGCTGCCCAAATACGATTTTTACTATCAAAACTCAACGCAACAGGCGTGCTTAAAAGAGATTCTGCTGCAATGGTTTTGATGGAAAATCCATCTGGTAAAATGAATTCATCTGTTGATGTATCAAAAAGAGTTGGTGCATTCTCGTTTTGCGTACAACCAGCACAAATTAAAATTATTGAAAAAAAGAGGAGTCTTGACATAATTTATTTTAACAATATGATTTAGACAATTGGAGGACAAGATAATAACTTTCACTCGTTCTATATTACCTCTTATCTTTTTTAGCACTAAGTTTGCGCTGTTAATTTTAAACTCCCCTCAAGACATTCACTTTACCCCCCTCCATTTAACATTTCGGCTATTACTATAACTTTTACTTATTGAATAAGCGATTTGATAATCCTTAAGGACTATCTCCTGCAACTTCATAAGAATAACTCCTCCCAAAATTTCTTCCTTCTACGTCATGCGTCTTAGGGCGCACTTGTGAGCTAAATACTGTTTAATGAGAAAACGATTTATAATCTTTTTACTCTTGTCCAGTGTGCAATTTGGATTGCACGGTCAAGAAATCTATTCTGGTCTTTATGGAAATGAACTACGCGAAGCTGTCGTAACGGACTATAAAACTTCTTATGTGCTTAATTATGGAGAAGCACGAGATGTAATGTATGGCGAAATTTACAATATAAACGATACTGTTTATTGTGTTTATAGTGGTCATGCTCTTCATCTGCCACAAAGCGTAGACCCTTCTACACATTTGTATATGAGTGCGTCTACCAACGGTATAAATTGCGAACACACTTATCCGCAGAGCAAAGGAGCAAGTAACGGTAATGCACACTCCGATTTACATCACCTATTTCCTGTTCGGACAGGCGTAAATACGGCACGTGGAAACTCTCCTTTCGCTGAAATTCAAGACAACCAAACTAGCTCTTGGTATTATAAGACCATAGTAGAAGATGATATTCCTAGCGTGAATAAAGAAGCTTATAGCGAACGCAGAAGTGGCTACTTTGAGCCGCGCGAAGACCACAAAGGAAATGCAGCTCGGGCTATTTTTTATTTTTATACAATGTACAAAGCAGAAGCACTCGCAGCAGACCCTTCCTTTTTTGAGGAGCAGAAAGAGACTCTTTGTGATTGGCATCTCGCAGACCCCGCTGATGAATTAGAAATAGATAGAACGTATCAAATCGCAGGATATCAAGATGATTTACCAAATCCTTTTGTGATTGATGAAACTCTAGTTTTCAGAAGCTATTGTTCTCCATTTATAGTATCAATAAGCCCAGAATTGGAAAGTGTAGAGCCTTCTATTTCTATTTTCCCTAACCCTGTCGCTGATTTATTAACTGTTGAATTTTCGGGAGCTCATGATTTGTTGTTGACTGATATTTTGGGTAGAAAATTAAAAGAAGTCCGTTTTGATAATCAAGCTACTCTTGATTTTTCTCAATATGAGAAGGGGACTTATATTCTTTATTTAGGCGGGGAGGCTTATAAGATGGTTAAATAGGTGAAATCAATTTTTGTAAGATATTTAGAATTTTACTGTATCGACTTTGCCAATTTCCGCTTATTTTTGAGAAGGGAATACTAAATTTCTCTAAGGTTTCGATATGCGAAAGATGAAGAATATTACGACTTTCTTCTTCCATGCGTGTACCGTCTTGAATGAATTCTAAATCATTATTCAGGTAAAAATACATATCAGCCTTGTTTGCATCATAGATATTTTGAGAAATATCTAAATACTCTCCGAAAGCAAATTTTGCATAAGATTGTGTGATGTAAATATCGGTATCTATGAATACAAGAGGTTTGAGTTCGGAGCAGACTTTTTCAATGTTTTGTGCGTGTGCTTTTGCAATCAGAAATAACTGTTCAGTACTGAATTCCTCGGAATTTTCGACAATATCTCTACCGACTTCGTTTACTACGCTCGAATTAAATTGCTGTGATAAGGCTTTAGAAATACTACTTTTTCCAGTACATTCTGTTCCAAGAAAAACTATCTTCTTTTGATAATACCTTTTGACTGCGTCGGTAAGATATTCCCAATTCTCATAAATACTTCCTCTGATTTGTGTAGCAGAAATCGGCACCCTTGTACGGTCTAAATCAAAAAGAAAATGTTCAGCATCCATGAAATTAGCCACATAATCACCGTAAGGCTCAGAAGTAACTAGTAAGTCAATCGCGGGAAGGATTTTCATGAATTTTGCAGCCCAAATTTTAGAAACCTCAAGCGAAGAATCAGAAGTGTTTGGAAGAACAGACTCATCGTAATTGAGTTCTATAATTTCAATCTTATCATTATCTACAAAGGTTTCCTTTATCCAATTAGCCCGAATATGAGAAGGAATATTTTCCGTCTGCGAGGCGCAAACGATAACAAATAACTTGTCGCATTGCGCCGCAGCGAAGCTGATTAATGCCTCATGTCCTTTGTGGAAAGGATAGTATTTTCCGAAAACAAGACCGTTTTTCATAATTTCTTTTTCCAAGTCAGATAACCTACGACACATATCGCGAGAAAAATACAATATTCAATCGCCACAAAATTTATCCCTTTCAAAAAATAAAGTATAATCGAAACGACATCTACTACAATCCACAAAAGCCAGGTTTCTATTTGCTTTCTTGCGAGTAATATTGTTGCTATAATACTTGCCGTCGTCGTAAAGGCATCTGGAAAAGGATAAGCCGCAGGCAATGTAAAAATATCAGGTAACAGTAAATGAATTTGACTAATCAATAAACCTAATCCTATTGTTCCTGCCAGCAAAATACCGCCATAAATTTTCATTGCCTGCCTTGACAGAGAAGTGATATTTTGTTCTCCTGAGTTTTTATTCCAAAAGTACCAACCATACAGTGTCACGCCGAAAAAATAGACTTGTAAAAACATATCCGAGTACAACTGTACCTGAAAGAACAAGATAAAAAAGGCAAATTCATTAATTATGCCCGTCGGCCAAGTCCAGATATTTGTCCGCGCTGCCAAGGCAACCGAAAGCAAACCGAATATGGTTCCTAATAATTCGATATAGCTCAAAGGATAGCCCAAGAGTTCGAAAGCGATATTATTTATGTCGTACCAATTCATTAGAAAGTATAATTGAGCATTCCGTAAAAGTTAATCGGAGCCTGTACAAAGTATTTATTCGTTCCGTCAAAATCTACGTAACCGTTGTTGTAATAGTTCGTATTCGTCAGATTATTTACGAAAAAGGAAATCTTCCAATTTTTGATTTGGTATGAGCCACGCCAATTCAGCAATAAGTAATCTTCCAAAGAATTATCGTTTGCGAAGTCAATAAAAGAAGTACTCTGATAGCGTGCAGCTATTCCTGTATTGAAATTGCCAATCGTATAATCTACTCCTTGATTGATTATCAAACGCGGAGTCAGAATAGGATTGAAGCTTTCCGATTGTTGTTTAATCTGGCTATAATTGTACGAAGAATTATTCGTCAAAGTCCATTTAGAACTCAGGTGATAATTCAGACTTAATTCTACGCCCGTTCTGATACTTTGCTCGACATTACTGTTGAGTGCCAAACCATTGGGACCAAATTGACCATTGAGAATGATTTCATTGTCAAAGCCCATATAGTACAGGTTCAAATTTCCATTCCACTTTTTAGTTTTAAAACGGAGACCTAACTCTTGGTCAATGACTCTCTCTGGCTGAGAAATAAATAAAAGAGCTTGCCCTAAACTATCAGCTAATAAATCGTCATTACCTCCAAAAAGGTCATTACGAGTAGGTTCTCGATTTGCGATACCAATGCTGTAATAGAAAGTCATATTTACTTTAGCAGCATAACTTAAACCCAATTTCGGATTAAAGAATGTCCAATCCAGTTTTTCAAAATCAACCCCACCTTCGTAGTCGAAATTAACGTGTCGCACTTGCAGGTCAGTGTAAAACAATAGTTTATCAGCCTGATAGCTTAGTTTTGTAAACGCACTAAATTCATTTTTATAACCTGTATTGACATGCAATTCGCCCAATGCTTTTTCCGAGCCAGTATGCTGGCGGGAATAAAGATTTGCATGAATACCTGTCGTTGATTTTATTCGGTCATTTTCAAAAGTATAATTAGAAAATACTCCGCCCCAGTTAGATAGAAAGGCGTAATTATATAATTCTTCCGTAGAAGGAAATCCGAGGAAATTATTAAAATCGAAATCATAATTACCTTCTAAGTAATTGTAAAATAGCCCCGATCGAATAACGGAATTTTTACTTGGATAGTAGACATATTGAAGGTGCGCCAATCCTTGCCCAAACACATCGTTTTCTTGTGCTGCATTGGCATTGGTGCGCGGATTTTCGTCAATTAAGCTTTGCGATACTCCTAGCCAAGCCATTTTATTACGCTGTTGTCCTATAAAGCCTGTTAGTTTTAAAAAGCTTTTATCGAAGAACAATCCGCCGCTATAAAATAAAGAAGAAGACGTATTATTAGAACTCTCTTTATAGCCGTCTGAGTTCAAATGTGAAGCTCTCAAGTATAGAGCTTTATTACCTTTCATTCCGCTATTATATTCCGCAAAAGCACGATAAGAATTGTACGAACCATAACCGATACCTATTTCTGTTTTTTGCGGCGCACCTAAATTGGGAGAGGCAAATTGCAAACTACCGCCGAAACCAGCCGTTCCATTTTTAGAAGTACCAACACCTCGTTGGATTTGTACTCCCGATACGGAATTGAGAAAATCGGGATAATTAGAAAAGTAGGCACCTTGGTCTTCTGGTTCATTAAGAGGAACTCCATCTAGAGTTAAACTTAGTCGAGTTTGGTCAATGCCGCGCATTCTAAAATAGCTGTAACCTTGGTAGCTACCTGCATCCGAATAGACCGTAAAAGCAGGTAATTGACTCAATAAAAAAGAAGGTTCTTGTCCTGTATTGACCTTTTCTATTTCGCTTGGCGACAGATTAAGAAAAGTTACGGGAGTCTTGTCCGTTGCTAAGTAATCGGCACCGATAGTGACTTCAGAAAGTTTATAAAAACTCGTGTCTTGAATAGAAATTTCCTGTGCTTGCAATTGAAAAATGAAAAGAGAAAGGAAGATGAAAAGGGTAAAGGGTTTAGTCATATTTATATTGTTTTTATGAGTGAGAGACACAAAAAGTAAAGGTCTCACTTGATAAATAGTTTTTTGATGAAGTAAGTTCCTTTTTTAGAAAAAGAGGTAAAACATAGAATCAAACATAGTCGATAGTCAAGTTGAAATTAGCTAATCTACAAATCTAATAGATTTGTAAAAATGCCAAATGTTTACACAATATCACCTTCACTTTCTAATCAATAGTATTTTCTCATTAAAACTTCTTATTTTTGCGGTTCGAAACATCGAGAGTCCTTTCACCAAGTTTATATTAAAGCATGCAAGATATTATAGAAGAAGGAAAATTCAAGTACGTTGAGTCTAACCCAGAGTCAAAAGAGACCCTTTTGTTACTGCATGGACTTTTTGGTGCTTTGAGTAACTTCGGCAGCATTATTGACCACTTTGGTGACAAACTGAATGTTGTCGTGCCTATTCTTCCCATTTATGAAATGCCCTTTCGTCAAGTTGGTCTTGGGGGATTATTAGAGTATATCGAAGAGTTTGTAGAATTTAAAGAATACAAAAAAGTTCATGTTTTAGGAAATTCATTAGGAGGACATATCAGCCTTTTATATGTCTTGAGTAAGCAGGAGAATGTTGCTTCGATGACTCTAGCTGGAAGTAGCGGGTTGTTTGAAAATGCATTTGGTTCTACTTTTCCAAAGCGTGGAAACTATGAGTTCATTCGTGAAAAAACTGCTGCAACTTTCTACGACCCTGCCATGGCAACGAAAGAACAAGTAGATGAGGTTTTCGATATTGTAAATGACAGGAATAAAGCGTTGCGCGTAGTTGTCACTGCAAAATCTGCCATTCGTCATAATGTGGAAACGCAATTGCATGAAATTAAAGTTCCTGTACTCTTAGTCTGGGGAAAAAATGATAATGTAACGCCTGCATTTGTGGGAGAGAAATTTCATGAATTATTACCAAACTCAAGATTGTTTATGCTGGATAAATGTGGTCACGTGCCGATGATGGAACATGCAGAGGTGTTTAATCAACATTTGGAAGATTTCTTGAATGAGGTGGCGACGGAGAAAATTTCATAAGTCCATTTACGATTTACGAAGTAAGACCGTTCTAATTTTGGTGGAATGGGCTAATAACTTCCAACCAACCAAAGAAAAGGGCTTGTAGAATTTTATTTCTACAAGCCCTTTTTCTGTCCATACACCGTTTTTGGCGGGATGCGCATCTAATAGACAATACCTTAACCGGTAGTTTTTCGACGACTTTAGAGAGGGCAGCGCACTATCGCTGTCCTTTCTTTTTTTGTTTCGAATTCTTAAACTCCTCCAGATATACATCCTCTCTAATCTGCTGCAAAATCATCCGAGCTTCTCTTAAAGATTTCACATTCTCCTTCACCATTATCAAATATTTCCGAGACTGCTTAATCGAGATATTCTTCGCTTTCCCTTTTGTGCCGACCCACTTAAAGACACGCTTAAAAACTTCTGTTTCATAAAAAGAAGATTGTGCATCTTCCACGAAGAAACAACGCATTTTTTTGTCTTTAAAAATCAAACGTTCAAAACCTAATTCCTTACAAATCCAACGGCAACGTAAAGCAAAGAATAAACCATGCGCCTGCTTTGGTATTTTCCCAAATCTATCTTGCAAGCCCTTCACATAATCTACTAATTCTCGCTCATTCTTCACATCATCCAATCTTGTATAAAGGCGCAAACGCTCTTGTACACTTTCGACGTAAGTACTTGGCAGCAACATATCTTCGTCCGTCTCAATCGTCACATCTGTTACGAAAGCACGACGTTTTTGGACATCATCTTTAAAGAGTTCTTTGAAATCGCTGTTCTTTAATTCGTGAACTGCTTCTTCCAAAATTTTCTGATAAGTTTCATACCCAATATCAGTAATGAAACCACTTTGTTCTCCACCCAAGAGATTTCCAGCACCCCGAATATCCAAATCTCGCATTGAAATATCAAAACCAGACCCAAGGTCGCTAAATTCTTCAATCGTCGTCAACCGCTTCCGCGCATCAACCGTCAAAACAGAAATAGGAGGCGTAAAGAGATAACAAAATGCCTTTTTATTAGAACGTCCAATCCGCCCACGTAATTGGTGCAAGTCACTCATTCCAAACTGCTGCGCATTATTGATTATCATCGTATTCGCATTTGGAATGTCAAGCCCCGTTTCGATGATATTTGTAGAAACTAAAACATCATAACGACGGTCAATAAACTCCAAGAGCACCTTTTCTAAGTTCTTGCTTTCCATTTGTCCGTGCGCCATAGCGATGTCCACATCTGGACAAAGACGGCGAACCATTGCCGTCATTTCGGGCAATGTTTTCACGCGATTGTGTACAAAGAAAACCTGTCCACCACGCGAAACTTCATAGTCAATCGCTTCCTTAACCACATCTGGGTTAAAAACTCGCGTTTCTGTATGAATCGGCTGACGATTGGGCGGGGGAGTCCGAATAATCGACATGTCCCGAGCTGCCATTAAACTAAACTGCAAAGTCCTTGGAATCGGAGTAGCTGTCAGTGCCAAAGTATCTACATTGACTTTTATACCCCGCAATCTTTCCTTCGCTGCTGCACCAAATTTTTGCTCCTCATCAATAATCAACAGCCCCAAATCTTTAAAACCAATCTTCTTACTCAAAATAGCGTGCGTCCCGATGACGATATCTAATTTTCCTTCTTTCAGCTTCTCAAAAATCTCTTTTTTCTCCTTCGTCGTCTTAAAACGATTGACATAATCAACATCAACGCCAAGTCCTTCTAGTCGTTTTTGAAAAGTTTTGTAATGTTGCAATGCTAAAATAGTCGTTGGCACTAAAATCGCCACTTGCTTACCGCCAACAACCGCTTTAAACGCAGCACGAATGGCAACTTCCGTTTTTCCAAAACCAACATCTCCACAAATCAGCCTATCCATTGGATGCTCTTTCATCATATCCTCCTTCACTTCTTGCGTCGCTTTGAATTGGTCTGGCGTGTCTTCAAACATGAAGCTCGACTCCAATTCTGCTTGCAAATATCCGTCAGGCGGAAAGGCGTGACCTTTAGCTGCTTTACGTTTCGCATAGAGTTTTATCAACTCGCCCGCGATATCTTTCATCTTCTTTTTGGTCTTTCGCTTGAGTGCTTGCCAAGAGTCAGAACCAATCTTATTCAACTTTGGCGCTGTGCCGTCTTTTCCTCTAAATTTCGATATTTTGTGTAGTGAGTTGATACTCACATATAGTATATCGTTGTTTTTGTACATCAAACGAACACTTTCTTGAACGTGTCCATTGATATTTATTTTTTCCAAACCAGAGTAGCGCCCGACACCGTGGTCGATGTGTACAACGTGGTCACCTGGCACCAACTCGCGCAGCATTTTTAAGCTGACAGCTTTATCTTTAGAAAAGCCCTGTTTCATTTTCGGACGGTGGAAACGTCCAAAGATTTGGTGGTCAGTATAGCAAGATACTTTTAAATTCCTATCCGTAAATCCTTGTGAAATCGCCTTCATCGCAGGATGAAACTCGACATTTGCTTCTAAGTCATTAAAGATAGAGTAGAAGCGGTCAATCTGGCGGGAGTTTTCAGTGAAGATGTAATTTTCAATATTCTTCTCGTTATTTTCTTTCAGCGTTTTAATGAGAAGTTTGAAATTCTTATTGAAAGAAGTCTGAGGAGCAGTATCAAAAATGATGCGCTTGAAATTAGGTTGCTTTAGTTTTTTTAATGGAGAAGCAGGCTTGGCATTCACCAAAATAAGGCGATATTTTTCAACATCCTCTACGACTTCGATAGGACGAATGAAGGCGCGGTCGCGAAAGATATCGGCAACTTCACTTTTATCTAAAACTGTAATTGTCTCCGCAAATTCATTCGCACGCTCCTCACAAAGCTGTAATTTATCAATGACCGTTTGGAAATCTTGTATCCAAATTGCCGTATTTTCTGGTAAAATGGTTAGAATAGAAACTTTCTGGTCAGGCGTAAACTTTGTATTGATGTTAGGTACAATCGACACACTTGCAATCTTTTGTACAGAAAGCTGCGTCGTTGGGTTAAAAGTCCGAATACTTTCCACTTCATCATCAAATAAATCAACGCGATAAGGATAATCATTCCCGTAGCTGAAAATGTCTACGATACCACCACGCACAGAAAACTGCCCAGGTTCATAGACAAAGTCTTCGCGAGCAAAACCATATTCTACCAATATTTCAATTAAAAAATCAACATCAACACTCTCATTGATTTTAATATCCAGACGTTTTTCTGCTAAGATTTTTGGAGCAACCACTTTTTCAAAAAGAGCCTCAGGGTAAGTGACAATGACCTCTCCGATGGAATGTCCTGAAGTAATTTTGTTGATAGTCTCCGTTCGTTGGAGCACATTGGTATTGTTGAGTCGCTCAAAATTCATCGGACGTTTAAAGCTATCAGGAAAAAAGCGAATAGCTTTCTTATCCAATAAACTACTGATATCATTTTGAATGTAAGCAGCAGTTTCTTTATCCGTAGCAATGAAAAGGTTGTGGCGTGGTTGAGCGAGATAGGTTCCCGCCAAGACAAAGCTCTCCGCTGACCCCGCTAATCCTTCTAATTGGAGTCTTGCGGGCGATTCTTGATTGAGCGCTTGAACGATGGAAGATATGCGTTGGTCGTCTCTGTAGTTTTCTAGTAGTCTTTGAATATTTTTCACGGTGTAAAGATAATAAATGAGGAGTGATTATTTTTATTGAGGCTTAATTATTGGTTGCTTTAATGTCAAATTTGTACTTTAGCTATACAAATGTTCTCAAGCAACATTTTCCTTACTTACCACCTCTCATTAGAAGTATATCTTACTTTCCCCCATTCAAAAATACAAAACATGAACAACTTAACTCTGAGCATGCTCTTTTTGCTGCTAACCTTTACTCTTTCAGCCCAAGTAGACTACACCGCTAACGACCAAGTAGCCGAATACGGCGAAGCTTTCCGTGTAGGAGTTAACCCAGGTTATAATGGACAGAATTGGGATGATGAAGACTTAGCAGTACTGGCAGCCGGTTCGTCAGCACTAGGTGTGCCAGGAGTAGGAATGATGAATTTTCGAGTTTCCTTACCTGAGGTTTTCCTTGACCAATGGGGCTACGATATTCGAGTGAGTGCGTTTGAACATTACGCCAGCTTAGGAATGGATAAGCATACAATTTTCCTGCAAGGACCTACAAATGAACATCGTAGTCAAGAGAGTTATTGTGAGGATTCGCAGTCGCAATTGTGGGAAAACATGTACCTCCCAATCTGGGACGGCGGCGCAAATGGAACACCTGTCAACGACGATAATTATGCCGCACTCTACATTTATCGTACGGTATCAGAATATAAGGATTTTGTAAAGTTTTGGGAAATTATGAATGAGCCAGACTTTGACTATTCTGGCAATGGATGGAAAGAAGCAGGCGAAGAAGGGAACTGGTGGGAGAGTGTTCCCGAGCCTTGTGATTATAAATTACAAGCACCAGTTTACCATTACATCAGGTTATTGCGAGTTAGCTACGAAGTCATTAAATCTGTTGACCCAGATGCTTTTGTGGGCATTGGCGGCTTGGGTTATGAGAGTTTTCTAGATATAGTTTTACGACATACCGATAATCCTGAGGACGGCTCTGTGACAGGAGATTATCCACTGGCGGGCGGAGCTTATTTTGACGCGATGGTTTATCACTCTTATCCGCACATCGATGGCAGTATGCGCTACTGGTCGAATGATGCAGGAGGCTTTGTTTATACGCGCCATAGTGATGCAGCGTCGGACGGAGTCATTGCTTTAAAAGATAGTTTTGAAGACTTACTCTTTGATTATGGCTATAATGGAAATACCTACCCAAAAAAGCCTTTCATTTTGACAGAAACCAATATTCCTCGCGTACAGTTTGGCGAGTATATTGGTTCAGACGAGGCACAACGCAATTTTGCTATCAAGGTACAAGTAGAAGCTATAAAAAACGAAGTACGACAGTTGCATTTTTTCGAGTTGGCAGAAAAAGAAACTCCTGCGGATGCACCGTCATGGGTACAAGTTTCAGGTTTATACGAAAAAATAAGTGATGATACACCTTACAATGTTACGCGCACTCAAGAGGGCATTGCTTGTCAGACGACGACTCATTTTTTATGGGGAAAAGAATATGATGCCTCAGCGACAGCATCACTAAATCTGCCAGATAATGTGCGCGGTGGAGCTTTTAAATCAACATCAGGAGAGTATGTTTATGTATTATGGGCGGAGACAGAGACGGATATGTCGGAAACGGCAGCCGCGACTTTTTCATTCCCTTCTTCCTTTAATTTTGAAAGTGCGCAAATTCATAATTGGGATTATAAATTGACGAATGATGTAGCGAATGTTAATCCAGCAAATATTACACTTACAGGTGCGCCTGT
>CALDUB010000157.1 GCA_937923465.1 uncultured Saprospiraceae bacterium | reverse complement strand
TCGAATGAAAATTTAGATGAAACACTTTTTCCCACCAGAACATTAATAATTGACAAAATAAAAGTCTTTTTAAACTCTAAAATTCCATTTTTTTAACCTTTAAAATAGCATTTTTACATTTATTCCCATTTTTTACCACTTTTTTTTCGCCTGAAAACATGATTTTTAAATACTATTTTGATTAGATAATTAATTGTGACACTTATTTGCGATATTTTTGTATCGTTTATTATGAAATTATATTTTTTTTACGCAAATAGTTAATAAATAAAACTAATTCATATTATGTTGATAAATATGTGTGAAATGGAAGTAATAAATTGTGTGAATTTGTGGTAATTTGTGTGAGAAAACCCTACATTTGTGTCGTAACAGGGGTAACCCTATCAATTCAGTAAAGTAATTAATGAATTTAGTAGGTACATATCCTGTAAAAGTTGACAATAAAGGCCGCTTGCGGTTGCCGAGTAAGTTGTTAGAAAAACTTGGTGACGGAGGGACGCTTGGCCAGTTTTATATAGCGCGTGGCGTGGGGAAATGTCTAACCTTATATACTGAGGCGCAGTGGGCACAAGAAACAAACAAACTAGGAAAACTCGATTTGAATGTTGTGTCCAACTTAATCATGGTTAGAGATTTTTTCCACGATGCCACCGACCCTAAATTGGATAGTGCAGACCGAATTTCGTTATCACAGCTACAAATGGAGGCGACAGAAATAGAAGATGATGCTGTAATTTATACTTTTTTGAATCGTATGGAAATTTGGTCTAAAGACAACTATAAAAATCGTAAAACTTTGGAAATAGACGCGTTTGGATTACAACGTGAACAAGCCTTAGTTAAAAAGCCAAATACAGATGAGTGAATATCATAATCCTGTCTTGGCAAAAGAGTCAATAGAAGCAATGTCTATCAAAAGTGATGGCATTTATATAGATGCCACATTTGGTGGAGGAGGGCACAGTAGATTGATACTAGAAGAATTAGGAGAGGGTGGACAGTTGCATGGTTTTGACCAAGACTCAGATTCTCTACGAAATATACCTGATGATGCACGCTTTACGCTCAATCATCACAATTTTCGGTTTATGAAACGCTTTATGCGTTATCACGGAATCGAACAAGTAGACGGTATTTTAGCTGATTTGGGGGTGAGTTCGCATCAATTTAATGAAGCGGAACGCGGTTTTTCATTCAGATTTGACGCAGATTTAGATATGCGGATGAATCAAAGACAAGAGAAAAACGCCGCAGATATTCTTAATGAATATCGTCCCGCAGACTTGCAAGAGGTATTTAGCAGATACGGCGAAATCCGTAACTCAAAAACCTTAGCAGAAGCTATCGCAGAAGCGCGAGAGTTTAAGAAAATAAAGACAATTGCTGACTTTTTAGAAGTCTTGGGTCCTATAGTGCGCGGAAAACGCAATCAGTATTTGGCGCAAGTATTTCAAGCATTACGTATAGAAGTCAACGATGAAGTGGGAGTTTTAGAAAGTTTTTTGCTACAATGTAAAGATATTTTAGCTCCTGGTGGGAAATTGGTCGTCATTAGCTATCATAGCTTAGAAGACCGATTAGTGAAAAATCTCCTTAAAACAGGAAATTTAGAGGGCGAAGTCATTAAAGATGATTTCGGAAAAATCTACCGCCCGTTTAAAGTATTGACTAAAAAGCCATTACTGCCGACAGCGGAAGAACTACAAGAGAATTCGAGAGCTCGAAGTGCGAAGATGAGAGTGGGCATGAAAGTGTAAATGTATATTGTCAAATGTATAATCTCGTCTCATCAAAACGTCTTAGAGTTCAGTTCGATTTTAATTAGAATTAAGCAAGCAAGTTATTTTTATAAAAAACAGTGTTGAAATGATAAAGTCAATTTTGTGATAGAGACGGAACAAGTCAAAATAGCAAAATTATACATTATACAATCAACATTTTACATTTAAAACGGTGGCTAAAAAATCCTTCCAAAATTACACATCCATAGGGAGTGCAAGTGCAAAACTTATACTCGAGAACCTACCATTTGTGTTATTCCTCGGATTTCTAGCGATAATTTATATTGCTAACGCACACTACGCCGAAGGACAAGTTCGTGAAATTCAAGAAACGAAGCGAGAAGTCCGAGAGCTTAAGAGAGAATACAATTCACAAAAAGCAGAACTAATGCGCAATTCTCGCCACTCTGTGGTCGAAAAAAATGTCAAAGACATGGGGTTACACATTATCAGAGAGAAGCCTATCAAAATCACTTTAGATAATTAGCCGAGCAAAAAAAAAGGTATTGAAAATCAAGCGTTATAAGCGAGACTCACTACTATTTTCCAAAAGACAAACATTAGTGTTGCTTTGACAACACAACACTACTTGATGCACTAACATGGCCACTAAAATAAAAAATGAAGTATTATTCAGAGCGTACATAGTGTGCGGTGTGGTTTGCTTGATTGCTGTGGCGATTTTTGGGAAAGTATCTTATATCAGTCTGGTAGAAGGTAAAAAATGGCGCGCACTGAGTGAAAATCAATACATCCAACAAGTTGAAATAGAAGCGGACAGAGGTAATATCCTAGCAAATGATGGAGGGCTTTTAGCAACCTCTTTGCCATTTTTTGATATTGGCTTTGACCCAAATTCAGATGCACTTACAGACAAGGTGTTCTTTGAAAATGTAGATAGCCTAGCACATTGTATTGCTACTTATGTAGACAATAGACAAACTGTTGGTGCTTATCGGGACTATTTAGTAGACATGCGTAAAGCGGGAAAACAGCGATACATTCTGATTAAAAAGAATGCAAGCTTTGACCAAAAGCAGTTTATTAGCAAATTTCCAATATTCAAACACGGACAATTTAAAGGCGGTTTTATTGCTAAGCCCAAATTTAAACGTGACCGTCCATTTGGAATATTAGCACAGCGTACTGTCGGATATATTCGTGACAGCATAAAAGTCGGGTTAGAAGGACGTTTTGATAAGATATTGGCTGGGGAAACTGGAGCACAACTAATGTTTAACGCACCTGGGGATGTATGGATACCTGTCAATGATTTGGCGGAAATCGAACCGAAAATTGGTGATGATATCTTAACTACCATTGACGTTAATATTCAAGATATTTCAAATGATGCCTTATATAAAGGTATGTTGAAATTTCAAGCAGATTGGGGTGTAGCTATAGTTATGGAAGTGGAGACAGGAGCTATTCGCGGTATTTCAAATCTAGGAAAGACTAGAAATGGAGATATTTGGGAAACATATAACCATGCGATTGGTACGAGTATTGAGCCAGGTTCTACCTTTAAGATTGCCTCGATGATGTCTCTTTTAGAAGATGGATTGGTCCAGTTGAGTGATACGATAGACTTGGAACAAGGACAAGCGGATTTCTATGAAGAAACATTGCAAGATGCTTCTTTTCATAATTTAGACTCGACGACAGTTCAGCGTGCTTTTGAAATTTCTTCTAATGTAGGAATGGCAAAGTTGGTACAAAAGCATTATGGGCGCACAGAAAAGGGAGGAAAATTTATTGAAAATTTGAAGAAGTTTCATTTGAATTATCCTACTGGTATTGAGATTGATGGTGAAATAGCACCTTATATTAAGGAGGCTTACAGCGTAGAAGATGATTGGTCAGGAACTACACTGCCTTGGATGTCAATAGGTTATGAGATTTCAATGACGCCTTTACAGCTGTTGACTTTCTATAATGCAATTGCAAATGATGGTCAGTTGATGAAGCCATATTTGGTAGAAGAAGTACAGCAATACGGAGAAAAAATTAAGCGTTTTCCTCCTACTGTTATCAAAAGAAAAATAGCAAAGCCGAGTACGATTAAGACAGCGCAATTTTTGTTGAAGCAAGTTGTCGAAAATGGTACTGCGAGTAGTCAAAAATCAGATTTGTACTCCTTTGCTGGTAAAACAGGAACGGCACAAATTAACTATAAAAAGCTGAAAAATACACGTTCTGTTGGAGGATATCAATCTAGTTTTGCAGGCTATTTTCCAGCTGAAAATCCAAAATATTCAGTTATCGTAGTGGTGAGTAATCCGAAAGGAGAGTATTATGGTAGTCGAGTAGCACTTCCGATATTTAAAGAAATAACGGATAATATTTTTGCGACAAAGGCAATAGTGCACGAGGCGGTTAATACAAAACCAAAACCAGTATTAGCGAGACGTAATCTTCCAGACAGAAATGTCGGTAAGAAAGATGACTTGCAGAAAGTGTTGGCAGGTCTAAAGCTACCTTATGAGACGCAAACGAAGTCTGAATTTGCTGCAATTATTGCGACAAAAACGGATAGTCTGAAAATTCGTCGCCGTACTATTGACAAGAAAACAGTACCGAATGTAGAAGGAATGGGACTGAGAGACGCACTGTACTTATTAGAAAATCGTGGTTTGCGTGTCAAAGTTAAAGGACATGGCAAAGTACAATTGCAAAGTATCAAACCTGGCACAAAGGCGCGAGGTCAAAATATAAAGATAACATTAGGTTAATTTAAGTTTTATTTGATTTGTATCAAAAATATTGAATCTATTTTACTTGTTAATCGTTTTATTTAAAAAGAAACTTAATTCGGAGGAACGGCTAAGCCAAAACTACTTAGAAACAGATTTTTTCATGGCTATTTGTAAAGCCCCCTCCACGAAACACTATAAAATTAGAGCTTTTCATTTTAATTCGAACACACTGTGAAGCACTATTTTTTACATTTTTGAAACACTATATTATTATACAACACATTTTACTTGAACATCCATCGCATAGATTTTTTTTTTGTTCGATGATAATTTAAGATTGTTAAAAAATAAGAAATAAGATTAACACCTTAGATTTTAATTTTTCTCAATCACATAAAATGAATTTTTGAACAATTCACTATTTATTTAAACTGTCGTTGCGTTTTTTTCTGATATTCAGCGAATAAGCAAAGGACAAACTACGCAGCCTTAATTTGAAACCGTTTTTGGTAGGTATGTATCCTTAAGTTTCATTTTGAAATTTATAACGTGCTAACAATCAATCGCTTGAGGGAGCTGTTGAGGAATTTTATTAAACTGTTTCTATAACTCGGGACGCGTGAGAAGACTAACAAACATACTTTTAAACATCAGCCCACAGGAAACTGTAGGCAGCCTGTCTCGAACAGTCAACAAGATTCAATTTGATAGCCGCAAGGTTGAAGAAGATGATATTTTTGTTGCTGTTCGAGGGACGCAGGCAGATGGTCATAACTACATTGAGAAAGCAATTAAACTGGGTGCGCGCGTAATAATTTGTGAAGCACTCCCCAAAAAACTACACAACGAATTAACTTACCTTAAGGTCGAGAATTCTGCGCAAGTTTTAGGAGAGATAGCCGCAAATTATTATGACAACCCTTCCAAAGATTTAAAATTAGTAGGCGTAACGGGCACGAACGGAAAGACGACGACTGCCACTTTACTCTATGATTTATTTTCGAACTTAGGCTATAAAGTTGGCTTAATTTCGACAATAGAAAATAAAATAGGCGCGACTACTGTACCAGCGACGCACACAACGCCCGATGCCGTCAGCCTACAAGAATTGATAGCTGAAATGGTAGAAGCAGGTTGCGATTACGCTTTTATGGAGGTCAGTAGCCACGCGATACATCAACGACGCATTGCGGGATTGAGCTTTACGGGCGGACTATTTTCCAATATCAGTCACGACCATTTAGACTATCACAACACTTTTCGTGAGTACATAGACGCGAAAAAAATGTTCTTTGACAATTTGCCGAAAAATGCTTTTGCCTTGACCAATACCGATGACAAACGTGGTATGGTCATGTTGCAAAATACTAAAGCTCGGAAATACACTTATAGTTTGCGCCAAATGGCAGATTATAAAGCAAAAATTCTCGAAAATACACTTTCTGGATTACACCTAGACCTTGACGGTGAGGAGTTCTTTGGAAGACTTATCGGGAAGTTTAACGCTTATAATCTTTTGGCGTGTTATGCTGTAGCTCGCTTATTAGACCAAGAGAAAATGGAAACCATGGCAGCTTTATCTGCTTTGAAATCCGCAGAAGGTCGTTTTGATTATCTTGCTGATAATCAGAGAGGTATCATTGCTATCGTCGACTATGCGCATACTCCTGACGCGCTCGAAAAGGTTTTGCAAACTATAAATCAATTGCGAGAAGGAGAGGGCAAAATCATAACAGTTGTAGGTTGTGGTGGCGACCGAGATAAATCAAAAAGACCCAAAATGGCAAAAATCGCTTGCGATAATAGCCAACAAGTCATTTTGACCAGTGATAATCCGCGTACAGAAGACCCAAATGTCATTTTAGAAGAAATGGAAGCAGGTGTCCCAAAGTACGCTACTCAAAAAACACTGACGATTACTAACCGAAAGCAAGCGATTAAGACAGCAGTGCAGTTAGCAAAACGAAATGATATTATCTTAGTGGCTGGAAAAGGACATGAGAAATATCAGGAGATAGATGGTGTTCGTCATTTGTTTGATGATAAAGTGGAACTGCGGAAGGCGTTTGGACTTACGTAATGTGATTTACGAAGTACGACTGCTCTGACTTGGACGGGATTTTTGTGAAGTATGACAGTTTTGATTTTGACGAGACTTTGAACTACTAATCGAAATAGACTATTATGGATAAGGCTGTAATGAAAAAGCGGACGAAGCAGTTTGCGATTGATATTTTGAAGTTTTGTGCAAAACTGCCTAATACTCCAGAATTTAGGGCTTGTCGAAATCAATTAGTCCGTTCAGGAACGTCGCCTGGTACTAATTATCGTGCGGCTTGTAGAGCAAAATCTACTGCTGACTTTATTAATAAATTGAAAATAGTAGAAGAAGAAACGGATGAGTCGCAATATTGGTTAGAAATAATAGTAGCTATCGGACCTCAATATAGAGATGAGGCATTATTACTGTGGAAAGAAGCCGACGAGATTGTAGCAATGACAGTTCATTCAATAAAGAAAAGCCGAGAAAAACTAAAAAAAAAAAAGGAAAGTAAAAAGTATAAATGGAGTACAAGTTAGAATAGTCGTACTTCGTAAATCGTACCTCGTACTTCCTCTAAAATATCATTCTCAGTTAGTGCAGTAAGCGGTTGGTAGTTCAACGGAGAATTATCGGCTGTTTACTGCCTTTTTGAGAAAACAAAACAACGAAAACTACAAACAAAAAATAACGAATAAAAAGAGACGGAACAAGTCAA
>CALDUB010000156.1 GCA_937923465.1 uncultured Saprospiraceae bacterium | reverse complement strand
CAAATGAATGCCCAAGACCGCATTGATAGTTCTTTCTCCATTTCTCCCATTTCTGTGAAATTAGGAGAAAGCATAGATATTCAAAAATGGACAGATATCAGTATATATTCTTCGGCGCAAGGCTGGTTGAAAGTGGAAGTTACTAATGATACTCTCTCAACGAGGAATTTACAAAGCGGAGTTTACTTTGTGACAGGCGAGGTGAATGGTCAGCGGGTGACGGAGAAACTGTTGGTGTTTTAGATAGCATTTTTTACTAAACGAAAAAACAAATTTTTTTGTTTGTCATTCTGACCGCAGGGAAGAATCTGGGTGAAAGAAACTTTTACAAAATCATTCACGTTTATTTTCAAAAGCTTTCTGCATGAACGAATTCGAACTAAGACTTCACAAAGACTACTTTTTTCGTTACTACGAATATTATATTGACGGAATAGCTCTATCTGAGATGTTTTCTGGATTTTCTCCTTCTTCTATTCGGATGAATATTCTCCCTCTTTTGGGAAACGAACCTCTGCACTATTCTGAAAAAATAATCGTGAAATTTTTGCTTGGGAAAGAAATAACCGCGCATGACTTTTATGATATTCATGAGAGAATTAGAAAACATGAAAAACTTTCGTCCGAAGATAAGAAGTGTTCTATAGAACGTGATATGAATTTTTTTAACAAGGACAAATCTCTCTACGCAAGTTCTTGTTGTGGAGGAGATTGCGGGCGTTTGAACATAACTTCTATAGGGTACGACGAGAAGGAAGATATTTACGAGTGGTATTTTGAAAAGTCTTGGATGGCTAAAGAGAGTCAAACATTCCGATTTGAAGGAAATGCTTATCGGCACGAATTAATATCTTACGCTATTGAGAAAAAAGGAGCAATAAAACTAAAGTCGAAAAGATTGCTTTCTAAAATTCAGAAGATTTTGAGGAAATATAAAACTCAAGAATTTATCTATCAATACACATGGGAAGAGACACAAAGCCCTAATCATTTTATTGACGTCAAAGGAAACAGGAAGAACTTTGACCCGAGATTTATTTTTGGAAAGAAAGATTTTTATGACTTGGTTAATATTGGTGTATTGAGAGAAGTAAAAAAAATAGAAGAACAAAATCATTGTAGAATCAAATATGAATTAGTCAATCAGTATTTATTGCAACAATAAAGTTATCTAAATATCAGTTTGCAAGGACGAACAGAATCTACTGATATAAAATGCGGTTTAAAGACCAACTCAGATTCTTCACTACGTTCAGAATGACAAAGAAAATTCTTTTGAAATTTTATTTGTGAAAAAACGCCTCTCTCTCGTCTTCTATTTTTACCTATCGTATCTCACCAAACATTTCCCCAAACAAAAACGTCTTACTCTCTACAACTAGCAATAAAGTTTATACTTTTGCAAATCTTGATGAAAATGGATATTAGACAAAATATTTTAGACATTAGACCCTTCATTTTATCAAAAATAGAAATCTAACATCTAAAATCCAACATCCAACATCTTTCAAAAAGAAATCTTGAAAAAACTGCATTCACAGAATGCGCCAAATACTCAATTTTCATGGCTGATATCAAAAAGCTCAATCGCATCGCTACACAAGTGCGTCGCGATATCGTTCGCCAAGTTCATGCTTGCCAATCGGGTCACCCTGGTGGTTCTTTGGGCTGTGCAGACGTACTCGTTGCCCTTTACTTTGAGGTAATGAAACACGACACTTCATTTAAAATGGAGGGTCACGGAGAAGATATATTCTATCTTTCTAACGGACATATTTCTCCTGTATTCTATAGCGTTTTAGCGCGTTCTGGCTATTTTCCTGTTGAGGAATTAGCGACTTTTCGTCAACTTAACTCACGTCTGCAAGGACACCCAACAACCCACGAAGGTTTGCCAGGTGTACGTATTGCATCGGGGTCTCTCGGGCAGGGAACATCTGTTGCGATTGGTACGGCATTGAGCAAGAGATTGGAAAAAGACGACCGTACAGTTTATGTTTTGACAGGTGACGGTGAGTTGCAAGAAGGTCAAAACTGGGAAGCATTCATGTCTGCTGCACACTACAAATTGGATAATTTGGTGGTCATCGTAGATAGAAACTATGTGCAAATTGACGGTACGAACGAGGAAGTAATGGACTTAGGCGACTTGAAGGCTAAGTTCCGTAGTTTTGGTTTCACTGTATTAGGAATGAAGGGCAACAACATGCGTAGCATTCTGACTAGCTTTGAAAAAGCCAAAGACGAACGCGGTAAAGGAAAACCTGTTGTTATCATTATGGATACCAAAATGGGCTACGGCGTTGACTTCATGATGGACGGTCACAAGTGGCACGGTGTTGCACCAAATGACGCGCAGTTGGAATCTGCATTGTCACAATTAAAGGAAACTTTAGGCGACTATTAGAGAAGTACGAGTTACGAATTACGATGTACGAGCCGTTTTAACTTAAGAGCGTGACTTGTAAATATTGATTTTAGAGGTGTTTGGTAATTCGTAAATCTTGACTCACTAATAAATATGTCCTAATTGTACTTCGTAAATCGTACTTCGTAAATCAAATAAAATGGCTTTAAAAGATATAGTATCCACAGGCAAGAAATCAACCCGCGACGGATTTGGCGCAGGTTTGCATGAAGTGGGCAAGAAAAATAAAAATGTTGTAGCATTGTGTGCTGACTTAGTTGGTTCATTAAAAATGCAGGCATTTATCAAAGAAAATCCAGAGCGTTTTTTCCAAGTAGGTATTGCTGAGGCAAATATGATGGGAATCGCAGCAGGATTGGCAACGACAGGTAAAATTCCTTACACAGGAACATTCGCGAACTTCTCTACAGGACGCGTTTATGACCAGATTCGTCAATCTATCGCATATTCAGACAAGAACGTAAAAATCTGTGCATCTCACGCAGGTTTAACTTTGGGAGAAGACGGTGCAACCCACCAAATCCTCGAAGATATCGGAATGATGAAAATGTTGCCAGGCATGACTGTTATCAATCCTTGTGATTATAACCAAACCAAAGCAGCAACGATAGCGTTAGCAGACCACCACGGTCCTGCATACTTGCGTTTCGGTCGTCCGGGCTGGCCTATTTTCATGCCAGAGGGTGAGTTTGAAATCGGTAAGGCAATCGTGATGAGTGAAGGAACAGACGTGACTATCATCGCTACAGGTCATTTGGTGTGGAAAGCAGTAGAAGCAGCAAAAGAATTGGAAGCAGAAGGTCTAAGTGTAGAGTTGATTAACATTCACACTATCAAGCCTTTAGACGAGGAAGCAATTTTAAAATCTGTTAAGAAAACAGGTGCAGTTGTAACTTGTGAAGAGCACAATTACTTAGGTGGTTTGGGCGAAAGCGTAGCTGGATTATTGGCACGCAAACAACCAACTCCACAAGAGTTTGTAGCGACTGATGACACCTTTGGTGAAAGTGGTACTGCTGACCAATTATTGGAAAAATATGGCTTGGGGACGAAGGATGTAGTGGCGAAAGCTAAAGCTGTCTTAGCAAGAAAATAGTTAGATTTGTTAGACTAGTTAGATTTGTTAGAGTAGTTAGAATTGTCCGAAAGGCATCTAACTACTCTAACAATTTACAAACTGTTCTAACAAATCAAACGGATAAAATCTTTAATAAATGAAATTTGGAACTAAAGTAATCCACGCAGGCATCGAACCAGATTCTGCTACTGGTGCCATTATGACACCAATTTATCAGACCTCTACTTTTGCGCAGCAGGCGCCAGGAGTGCACAAAGGGTTTGAATATGCACGTTCTAAAAATCCGACACGTTCGGTATTGGAGGCAAATATAGCGGCACTAGAAAACGGAACAGAGGGCTTTTGTTTTGGTAGCGGATTGGCGGCTATGGATGCTATATTTCGTTTGTTAAATCCAGGCGATGAAGTGATTTCTACCAATGATTTATATGGTGGTTCTTATCGTCAAATGATGAAAGTACATGCGCGCTATGGCGTTAAGTCGCAGTTCATCAGTATGAATAAGCCGAAAAACATCGAGAAGAAAATCAATAAGAATACAAAGTTGATTTGGGTCGAAACACCAACGAATCCGATGTTGAATATCATTGACATCAAAGCGATTTGTAAGATTGCACGCAAGCATAAAATAATGGTGGCGGTGGATAATACTTTCGCTTCGCCATACTTGCAGACGCCTCTAGATTTGGGGGCAGATATCATTATGCATTCTGCTACAAAATACCTTGGAGGTCACTCAGATGTTGTGCATGGTTGTGTCGTTGTAAAAGAGCGAAAATTGGCAGAAGAAATGCGTTTTATTCAAAATGCAGTCGGTGCCGTACCTGGACCTCAGGATTGTTTCTTGGTTTTACGGGGCATCAAAACGCTACATTTGCGGGTCGAAAGGTCTTGTAAAAACGCAGAGAAAATTGCTAAATATTTGTTGCGTCACCCAAAGGTCGCCAACGTTTATTATCCTGGACTTGAGAATCATCCAAATCACGCGATAGCTAAAAAGCAAATGCGTCACTTTGGTGGCATGGTCTCATTTGATTTGAAATCAGATACCGTTGCAGATGCTAATAAAGTATTGAGTAATACGCACTTGTTTACCTTGGCAGAAAGTCTGGGAGGCGTCGAAAGTTTGATTGGACATCCTGCGACTATGACGCATGGTTCTATTCCGCGTAAAGAACGCATGAAGGTGGGTTTAACCGATAGTTTGATGCGTTTGAGTGTTGGAGTAGAAGATGTGACGGATTTGTTGAAAGACTTGGAAAGGGCACTGGTTAATGTGTAGTAGATTGGACTTGTAATCTGATTTCTTATAACTCAGATTTTAAGTCGAATACGATTGAAAAGCAAAAGCGGTAAGAATCTAAATGGTTCTTACCGCTTTTTTAGATATAGAAATTCGATATTACTCAGTCAATATTTCCACATTAATCACGTATCTTTCTCCTCTATCTGCCAATTTTACACGTACTTTTCGCTCCATTGCATCTACTTTTTCATCATGTTCGATATAGTAGACAACTTCATACTTGTCATTAATAGCACGCTCTGACAAAGGTTTAAAACGACCTTTTAAAGCAGTATCTTTGGTCATTAATTTTTCTGGACAAGGTACAGCAGCGACAGGTACTCCTTTTACAAGCTCAACAGAAGCATAGTAAGTCTTTTCGTTAAAATTTTCAGTAACTTCCTTTTTGATGAAGTCTAAAATGGCGCACTTATCCGCTTTGTAGTCATTATTGTAAAGAAAGCCAGCAATATTTTTGCAGAGTAGACGCGCTTGCTCTTTTTCTTGTTCTACGGGTGTTTTTGAACAACCAACCGAGAGTAGAAGGAGCGTTAGAAGTAAGAAAGTATATTTCATGATTTATTTGTAATTTTTCGCAAAACTATGACATTTATACAATCTCCTGTTAAAATACGAAGAGATATTCCTTTTTTTTATGATAAGTCGGAAGATGAATTTCGTACGGACGCTTATGAACGCTACGAAGATATGGTTGTGCGACAATCTTTGCTTCATCTCGCAGATGAGGTTTGGGGGTTGTATCCTTTTCAGAAAATTATAGACTGGACTATTGAAAATCTACCTTCTAAACCGAATATACAGATGGCAGATGTCGGGTGTAGTGTTGGTCGATTGATAGCAGAAATTGCTCAAAAGTACCCAACTAGTGAGTGTCATGGACTAGATTATAGTTATCAAATGTTGCGGCAAGCGCGAGACTTTTGGGTGAAAGGAAAAGCACTTGATTTGGATTTTGGGAAGCGCGGTTTTGGAAGTGTTCAATTAAAAGGGAAGACTTTATCCAATTTACATTTTGGTTTGGCAAAAGCAGAGAAATTACCTTTTGAAAATGAGTCCCTAGATGTTATTTGTAATAGCTTTTTGTTGGATAGAGTTGATAATCCATTAGAAGTATTGGCAGAGATGCATCGAGTTTTGAAGAGGGGAGGATTACTATTGTCTATTAGTCCGCTTAATTTTCAGAAAGCAGAACATTGGAATGATTTCTATCCATTTTCTAAATTGAAAGAGCAGATGCAAGTTGTTGGTTTTCAATTAGATAGAGGCGAGGATGAGTTTGTCGTTAGAGAATTGTTAGATAAAAAAGGGAATTTTGTAGAATGGAAATGTGTTGCTTTTTCAGTGCGAAAGGAGTATTAAAAGAAGGGGCGTAATAGGAGTAAGTAATAAAATATTCATAGCAAATAAGCCAAAAATACTAAAGGGGAGTCTGTCTGAACAGATTCCCCTTTACTATATAATTCAACATAAACTTACATCTTCACCACTTTGCGTACCATGCGCTGCTCTTTATCCTCAAAAATGAGATAGTAAACACCTGCTGAAACGTTACTCATATCTAGTGAAACTTGAGCATTTGCGTAATTTTGCGGCGTACTAGTCACCACACTTTTTCCATAAACATCTACAAGCGTGTAACTTAAATTCTGAACTTCTTCCAAGGCAAAATTAATCATCAATTTATCCTGTGTTGGATTTGGAAATAAACTAATATTCCAAAGCGGCTCACTAATATTTTTATTGCTACTTGGCAATTGACCCGTGACGACAATCTCTGCCGTCTCTGTATCACTACAACCGTCTGCATTGAAGACAGTCAAACTCACCGTGTAAGTTCCTGTCTCTGTAAAAACGTGCGTCGGAGACTCATTTGCATCATCTGTTGTCCCGTCAGAGAAATTCCAAATAAAGCTAGTAGCACCAGCTGAAGCATTTGTAAATTCTACAGGACTGGCACCGTCTGCTAAGTTTATTTCAGTGATAGAACTCGTAAAGTCTGCACTCGGAGCATTTTCGCCTGGCACGACATTAACCGTCACAGGTAGACGACCACAGTTAGTTGGAATTTCAACTTCCCAATCATAAAAACAGTGGTATTCGGATAAACTCTGGTCAGAATTTTCTGCTAAGGATTGCTCCAAAACTACTACGCCGTCTAAAGTATAAGGAAATTGAGCACCTTCTAAATCTGAAAATAAAGGAGCACCTTGCTTAAATTTTAATCGATAGTTATTTCCTTGCGGAATATCAAAATTAAGTGTGATTCGCTTTTGACCATCACCTACTACATTGACGATTTTTGTAACTAATACTTCCTCACTTGCATTTGTTAAATGAAGCAATCGTGCACCTGGTGTGTCAAAATAAACGACAACTGATTTTAGCTTAAAGTCCTGTAAAGCATCAAATTGGATACCAGCGTTGGCGGTTTCTACTACATCATTTGATGAATCTAAAAATGTCTTTCCTGCTGGCCAAACGTAGTTACCTTCAGCATAAAAAGTCTGAGTCTCTTCTAAAACACCAACATTAAAAACAGAACCTGAACCAAGAGCATCACCACCGTTTATTTGGTCAAACCATTCTACATCAACGCTTCCAATACCTTGATAGTCAACTCTTAAATGTACTTCACTCGCATCACAGTAATCATCAAGTCCTCCTTCTGGATAAACCACTAGTGGCGTATCTTCAATGATTTCAACGCGGCGCGTTATTTTGTTATTTAAAGGGCGGTCATCTACCAAACCATTCGGTGCATTCAGGATAACTTGTAAATCATAGGTTCCTGCGGTCAAATTCGATTCTTCAAAAGCAATAGAAGTCGTTTCTCCAGGTAATAAATTACCTGTCCACTGATAGTTTTGTACAACACCCGCAATAGTATAATCTATCATTAAATCAGTCAGAGCATCTACACCATTGTTTTCAAAAGATAATACAAAGGCAAAATTTTCTGGACATGAAAGGGGAGACAATTCCACATTGATAGCAATAATATCACGCTCATTAGTGACTGGAGGAACTGGAGTATGACCCTGTGCTATCAAATAATTATAAGCGGCTGGGACACTGATGACACCCATTCCGTAAGTATTGTCTTCGCCTATATCACCCACATCGATAGCGGACATATAGAGTGCCATTTTGACTTCTGTACCTGTTGTATTTGGAAAAGCTTCTCTTAATAAAAGAATAGCGCCACTGGTATGTGGTGCAGCCATTGACGTTCCACTTTTTAAATCATAATCAGCGCCTGGTACACAAGAACGTACACTTGAACCTGGAGCAGAAACTTCAGGCTTAATATCTAATGAACCTAATGCTGTACAAGTCGAAGGACCACGGCTGGAAAAGTCCGCGATAGTTGTTGCGCCACTTAGTGCCCCAATTGTAAAAGTGTTGACTAAGCCGGTATTGATATTCTTTGGATTGGTAATCGTGTAAGCATCTGGTCCACTGTTTCCTGCCGAGAAAACAATAGCAACTTTAGTCGCTTCTAGCGTATTAAATGTACTGTTGTAGATGTTATTGCAACCGTCATCTACCGAAGGGTCCCACCAAGAGTTGTTGACGACATCTGGCATGTCATCTGTAGTAACAGGGTCACCGTCAGGGTCAAGTGCCCATTCAAATGCTCCAATATTATCTACTGAACCCAAATTATTATTTAAAGTAGGCGCACCTAACCATTGTGCATTAAAGGCAACACCAATCGTATCATTTGTCAGACGGTCTAGTCCTAATATTGTACCTGTTACATGCGTACCGTGGTCGCCATAATCAATAGGAGAATCGGTTACTTGTGCATAATCGTACCACGCTTGTTCTGAGGGAACACAGTTTCCACGAAATTTATCAACCAATGCTGGGTGAGACCCGTCTACTCCTGTATCACTAGTCAATGCTGAGCGTCCATATCCTGTATAGCCCATTGCCCACATCGAATCTGCTTTGATAGTTCTTAGACCAACCTCTGTACCATTGGGGACAGGAGGTAATGGAGCAGGAGCAGAGGAATATTTATCCAATGCTAAAGGAACACTCAAGTCCATGTAATCAATAGCGGTATCATGGCTCAGTTCTGCTAAGTATTCTCCTGTGATTTCAGCATAGATAATATTTGAAATCCAAAATGGACGAATATTTTTAACCTGATTAGAAGCTTGGAAAGCTTGCAAATAAGGTGCTTGAACACTATTTGCCTTTGTTTTTAATGCAGAGAATAATTCCACATTCCTTTGAGATAAAGTTAAATTTCGCGCATAAAAATCCTCATTCATAGCGAGGGCATCTATTCTGTCTACAAAAAGAAAAAGAACCTTGTGATATTCTTCAGGATTGTCGTTGACTGCGTCTTGAAGTCGTTGGCTGGCAGTGTAAGGATTTATGCTTTGTCCAAAGGAAGCAAAGCTCAGAGCAAGAAGGAAAAGGGTGTAAATTGATTTCATATTTTAGTTGGTAGAGATTTGAAGAGATGAAACCAAAGATAGAAAAAGAAACAGGCTTTTTTTGTAAAGGGAATGACTTATTATACCAGAATTAAGAATAGAAATAAAAAAGAGGCTATCCATACTTTTGGATAGCCTCTTCGGTTAAAATTCAAATGAACTAAATTTACATTTTCACTACTTTACGCACCATACGTTGTTGCTGCTTGTTTTCAAAAATCATGTAGTAAACGCCTGAAGCGACGTTACTCATATCTAATGAAATTTGCGCAGTTCCGATATTTTGAGAGCTTGTCGCAATGACAGTTCTACCGTAAAGGTCGACGACACGGTAAGATAAATTTTGAGCTTGTTCTAACGCAAAATTAATAGTTATCATATCCTGTGTTGGATTAGGGTATAAAGCGATATCCCAAAGCGGAGCAGATATATTATTGTTGCTACTTATTACGTTAGTTGATACTAAAATCTCTGTTGTTTGCGTATCACTACATCCGTCAGCATTGAATACTGTTAAAGTAACGATGTAAGTTCCTAACTCTGTGAAAGTATGCATAGGAGACTCATTCGTATCATCAGTTGTACCGTCACCAAAGTTCCATATAAAACTTGTAGCGCCTTCTGAAGTATTAGTGAATTCTGCAACAGCTTCGCCGTTTGCTAATCCAACTTCAGGAGCTGAACTAAACTCTGCTGTTGGCACATTGTCACCAGCTGTTACCTCAACAGTAACAGGAATACGACCACATTCTGTTGGTATTTCAACTTCCCAATCGTAGAAAGAGTGGTATTGTGAAGCACTTTGTCCAGAAGTAGCAGCTAAAGATTTATCTAAGCGTACAACATCGTCTAAGATGTAAGGGAAATCTGCACCAGATGGGTCAGACAATAGTGGAGAACCTTGTTCCAATTTCAACTTGTAGTTGAAGCCCTGAGGAACATCAAAATTAAGCGTTACGCGTTGTTGACCAGTCTCAGACGTTGCATTAACAAATTTTGAGTCTATCATTGTACCCATTTGAGTTTCTAAAACAACCAATCTTGGACCTGGAGTTTCAAAATAAACCACAACTGAGTTTAATTTTAAATCTTGAAATGCATCAAACTGAATACCTGGCTCATCTGCCTCAGGGAATGCACTTGTAGCTGCAATTTCTGGATTACCAGCTGGTAGTAAGTAACTTGTCTCAGCATAAAAAGTCTGTGACTCTGTCAAGTTAGCAACATTGAAAACATTACCATTTCCGATAGAGTTACCACCTACTAACTGCTCGTACCATTCTGTAGATACACTACCAAATCCTTGGTATTCAACTCTTAATGCTACTTCACTATCTTCACAGTAAGAATCAAGATTACCTTCTGGATAAACAGAAAGAGGCGTTGCAGCAACAACTTCAACTTGACGTACAATTGTGTTATTCAAAGGACGGTCATCAACCAAACCATTTGGAGCACTAAAAACAACCTCTAATTCGTATTCTGCTGCAAGTAAGCCTGGCGCTTCTACGAAAACAGATGTTACTTCATCAGATGCTAAGTTACCAGTCCATTGAATAGTTTCAGAAATCGAACCGATACTATATTCTATCGTTAAGTCTGTTAACGGCTCTGTTCCTGCATTTTCAAATGAAACATTGAAAACAAAATTTTCCGAACACGTAAGAGACGACGCATTTAAATCAACTGCAATAATGTCATTATCACTTGAAGTAGGAGCAACAGGAGTAAGACCTTGGTCTATTAAATAATCATAAGCAGCAGGGACATTAATGATACCCATACCATAAGTATTATCTTCACCAGTTACGCCTAAGTCAAATGCAGACATATAAAGAGCCATTTTTAGCTCCGCGCCTGTAGTCTCAGGGAAAGCCTCTCTTAATAATAAGATAGCACCACTCACGTGAGGAGCTGCCATAGATGTACCGTCGATAATACCATATTCGTCGTCAGGGAATGCAGAACGAACGCTTACACCAGGAGCAGAAACTTCTGGTTTAATAGCTAAAGAACCTTCACCTGGACAGTTTGTAGGACCTCTACTTGAAAAGCCTGCAATGTTGTGACTAGAAGAAGAAGCAACAGCCCCAACAGTGAATGTATTCACTAAGCCTGTATTAATATTTGCAGGATTATTCACTGTGTTGTCATTTGGTCCTTCATTTCCTGCTGCAAATACTACTGCAATCTTTGTCGCCTCCATAGTATTCATAACATTGACTAAGTTACCACCACAACTTGTCGAAGAAGGGACTCCCCAAGAGTTGTTAATTACATCTGGCATATCATCTGTAGTCGATGCATTATTATCAGGATTTAATGCCCACTGAAAGCCAGCAACAACAGAAACAATACTACCTGCACAATTAATCGGAGGAGATGCTGTCCATTCAGCATTAAAAGCAACACCAATAGTGTCGTTTGTAGTTCTATCTAAACCAACCATTGTACCTGTAACGTGAGTACCATGACTATCACAATCTGTTGGTACAGCGCTATAGTTCGTTCCAAACCATGCTTGGTCTATTGGAACATTATTACCACGGAAGTTATCCGTCAAGGCTGGGTGAAATACATCTGTTCCTGTATCTACACAAAAAGCAATCGTACCATATCCCGTGTATCCCATTCCCCATAAAGTATCAGCATCAATAGCACGTAAACCTGGTTCTGAATTGTTAGGAGTAGGAGGAGCAGCAACAGCTACGGTTGTATAGGCTGCTGGTTCTAATTCAGAGTTAGGCTCTATGGATAAGAAGGCTGGGTCATGACTTAATGTAGCCAAGTAATCCGCTTTTACTTCTGCATAAATAAGATTAGTCACCCAGAAAGATTGAACGTTTCTAATTTTGTCAGAAGCCTGGAATGCTTGTAAGTATGGCTCTTGTACAGTTGTTGCTTTAGCTTGTAATGTAGAAAGCAATTCTTCTGTACGTTGTCCCATTGTCAATTTTCGAGCATGAAAATCATCACTCATTGCACGTGTATCCACGTAGTCTGCAAAGTAAATAAGGACTTCATGCCAATCGTTAGGATAAGCAGCTACTTCGTCTTGTAATTCTTGACTAACGGTATAAGGATTTAGTTCTTGGCTAAATACAAATGTCGTCAAGAAGAGAAGTAGCAGGGTAAAAATTGATTTCATAAGATATAAGTTAGAAAAATACTGTTAAAGATTAAAATAGACTTCTTAGATGACGGTTTTTATCTAAGAGACTGTCTAGATAGACTTGTCTGAGATTCAAAGGTAAGAAAAGAGTCCTATTTTACTTGTACAATCACCGACCTTTGGCATAGTAAAACCTATTCTACAAAGTACATCCCAAATTTACTCATATTTTTGACATCTATCTGACCGCGATAAGTACATTTATACTTGTTTTTTACTATTTCGAAGAGGTCTGACGAGATATTTATTTTGCCACTTTCGCCTGCACTTTCGATACGTGCTGCAATATTGACAGCTTTTCCCCAGATATCATAAGCAAATTTATCTTCTCCCACTATGCCTGCTACGACTGGTCCGACATGAATACCTATACGAATATGTCCAAATTGATTGCCCTGATTTGCTTCATTTTGCGACCATTCTTGCATGGCTTTTGCTGCATTAATGATGCGTTCTGCAAAGTCAGTTTGTGTAGTAGGCACACCGCTGACACACATATATGCATCTCCAATTGTTTTTATTTTTTCTAAGCCATACATGCGAATTATTTTATCAAAAGCACGAAAACATCTATCCAATTCTCTAGCTACTTGTTCAGGCGAGCGTTGTTCTGATAATTGGCTAAAATTGACGATGTCAGTAAAAAGAATACCGGCTTGAGCGTAACGTTTAGGTTCGACTTTGCCGTTAGCTTTTAGTTCTGCTGCGATTTCGTCAGGTAAGATATTACGTAACAATTTATCTGCTTCTTCTTTTTGCTGCGCAATTTCCTTTTCGTTTTCAAATTGCTTTATTTGACTATTATATCGAATAGTAGCAATGATAAATGCAGGGACAGAAAGTCCCGTTATTTCTAATAATCTAGTAATCAAAATGGAAGGCATATCTCGGAAAAGATATATACATACTCCAGCGATGATAGAAAAGCTAAACAGGTTGAAAAATATGCGGTCTTTATGTGGTATTTGAAGCATAAAATTCATCACTAAAATGAAAATTGCATACATGATAAATGAACCGCGGTCTATGATACTTAGTATTGTCATCGGCAAGCAAATCAGAGTAATGACGGCGGCTGACAAGGAGACTATTTTACCCGCATGAGGATACTTTCCCTCTTTTATATCCTGTTTTTTAAGTCGAATAATAACGTAGGGCAGTAACATCAAAAGCATAAATATATGGCTTAAGAATAAGAGCTTATAGATTGGATGCGAGTCCATTTCTCCATTTTGATACCTCATAAAGTCAACTCCACCTAAGCCCATTGCAATAAAGACACAAAGAAAGGTTAGTGTTTGAATATTAGAGATATTGCTCATCTGCATGCGCAAACGAAACTCAGAAAGGAGGGTATTATCTTTTAATTTACTAAATTGGAGCATATTGGTTTTAAACTATGACTCAAAATAATGAACAATTCTATCAAATTTTCTTTGAGTAGAGGAACCATTCATTTATTCTCAAATGTAGACAATTAACCCGAATTTTCGCATCCCGATATTTCGGTACTTAGTAAAAATATATGAAAACACTTATCATTTTTGATATAGACGGCACTTTGTTGTATTCCAATAAGATTGACAGTAAATGTTTTGCGGAGAGTTATAAAATTGTATTTGGAAATGCTTTTCCTTCGATTGATTGGCGAGATTATCCACATGTGACGGACCATACTATTTTTGGAACTGTCTTCAAAAAACAGTTTAATCGTCTTGTGACCGAAGAGGAATTGGATAGATTTCAAACAGACTATGTGCAGCGATTAGAACAAAAAAGAGTAGAGAGTCCTGAAGAATTTAAAGAGGTACCTGGCGCGCGTCAAGCGGTTGAAAATCTCTTAAATGATGACCGATTTGCTGTAGGAATAGCGACTGGCGGCTGGCAAAGACCTGCAGCAGTTAAGTTGCGACACGTCGGAATTGATTACACCAATATTTTTGATAGCTATGCTGATTATAAAGTGACACGAGATGATATTATCAATGAGTCAATTGCTAATGCAAGATTACAACATAATGATTTCCAACGAATTGTCTATGTCGGAGATGCTATTTGGGATGTGACAACGACTCGAAATATGAATTTACCTTTGATTGGTATTCGATTGAAAGGAGACCGTCATGTTTTGGGAAATGAGGGAGCGACACATATTTTGCAGGATTATTCTGATTATGGGATGTTTTTGGAGATGGTAGAGGGGGCGGAGGTGCCCCGATAAAAGCTATACTATATTCTAAGGCTACTGTTTTTGATATCTTTAATACTATCTGAAACAGTAGTTAGGGATATGATGAAAAGCTAGAGTCCTCAGTCTTCCAGATTTAAAGCCCTCATATCTTCCCAATCACTCAAGCCTCTTTTATGATAATTTAAAAAATTTTCCTTTCCTTGAAATGCTTCAATAACTTCTTCACGGCATAATGAACTCGGCTTGTTAGACAAAAAACTTTGATAGGAACTATGTCTATAATTAGCGTAATAAGAGTTGATTTTATGATGAACGGGATTTCTATGTATATACCAAATCAGATATTGAAATTGCTTTTCAGATTTGATAAGTTTTCGCTTAAATGGCTTTTCTAATAGACTTCCCGAACGACTCTCTTGTATATTGATTGATTTTGCAAAAGAAGTTAGCATTATTTTCATTTGATTGCTGACAAACCATGCGGCGCTCTCTCGAATTAATTCTCTTGGTATTTTGTTTAAATTCTCTACGTCTGCATCAAACGTTATATTTTTTGTAGCCAAAGAATTTAGGAACCCTTTGGGAAGTCTTTGATAGGTTTCTTGGACAGTCGCTAATATTCCTTTTTCATTCTTCGGTCTGACTGCAATATGAAAATGATTTGGAAGTAAGCAGTAAGCGAAAGTATCAAGATAGGAGGAGCAATATTTATGATATTGCTTGAGGAAAAAGGCGTAATTTTTTTCTTGAAAGAAGAGTTTTTCTTTATTAATCCCACGATTATTAGATGTGGTAGGTATTACCAGGAAGTAAAGGAATAGTGGAGTCGTCTCGTTTAGCCATGCGTTTTATTTGTAGCAGTTGTTATAACCACTAATCATCCACACATCGAGATTTGAAAACTAACGGTTTTCAAATCTCGATGTGTGGATGATTTCGCCATGAAATAACTTATGAAATTATCTATACAAACGTTTTATGGCGATGTGTGTTTGTTTCTCTTGGCTAATGTACGAAATAATGAGAATTAGAAGGACTTTCTTGAATATAAGGAGCTTTTTTCATAGCGAAATCATCCACAAACTACGTTAATTCTGCTATTGCAGAACTAACTTCGATGTGTGGATGATTATTGGTAATTCTACTTTATCTCGCATTTTAGAAGGTCCAAATTCCCATTCTTAGTAAACAACACCCCTTCCAACTTATCACCAATCGCAACTGGACCAACTCCCGCTGGCGTTCCCGTATAAATCAAATCGCCCATTTGCAATTTAAAAAACTTAGAAACGTAGCAAATCAGAGTATCGAAATCGAAAATTAAATCTTTGGTATTACCGTGTTGAGCTAGTTCACCATTTTTCATTAATTGAAACTCAATTGCAGAGCGGTTAACCTGTTCAATCGGCACAAAATTCGATAAAACAGCCGAACCATCAAAGCCCTTCGCAATCTCCCAAGGATGCCCTTTTTTCTTCAATTCTGACTGTATATCACGTGCAGTAAAGTCAATACCCAAAGCGACTTCCTTCACATAGTCCTTAGCAAACTTAGGCTGAATATGACGCCCATTCTTAGCAATTTTCAAAACAAGTTCCAACTCGTAATGACAATCTTTTGTAAATTCTGGATAATAAAAAGGCTTATCGTTGACCAATAAAGCGGAAGGTGGTTTCATAAATACCAAAGGCTTGCTGGGAACAGCATTATTGAGCTCTTTGGCGTGGTCGACGTAATTACGACCGATACAGATAATTTTCATTGTGAAAAAGGTGAGAGGGGAGAGGAGAGAGGAGAGAGG
>CALDUB010000155.1 GCA_937923465.1 uncultured Saprospiraceae bacterium | reverse complement strand
AAATTAAAGGCTTCCGAAATGGTCGGAAAAGTCGCAGATGAATGTTTACAACTCTTTGGTGGCTATGGTTTTATCTGGGAATATGATGTGGCGAGAGCGTATGCTTCCGTGCGTGTATTACGTATATATGGAGGTACGAGTGAAATTATGAAATTGATTATTTCGCGTGCTTTGTTTAAAGAATTTTACTTAGCGAATCGGAAGAAGGCGTAAGTGTTTTTTCCTAAAGAAATATGCCATATTTTGAAAATATGGCATATTAAGCAATTGATTTAATATGCCATATCTCTAAGATATGGCATATTTTTCACCTCGACAACTGTTATTATCTTGCATTCAACTTTAAGAAGAACTCATAACCCACAACCTCACAACTCTTAAACCTCCACATTAGTCTTCACTAAAATTTTCTCTCCCTTACTCAAAACAGAAGTAGGCAAGGAATCCTTAATCACAACTGCCATTTTTTGTAAAAGGGGCTTTTTTAATTCTCCTTTTGTATAAATCAAACTAATCTCACGCGCACGCGGTTTTCCTTCTAATTTCTTAATCATATCCTCCTCGCTTTCAGATACATTTAATGTCGCTAATTCAGGTAGGAATGTCAATCCACCTTTATACTCAACAATCCGCCGCAAGGCATCAATAGAATTACTTCTATAGTCCAAATCAGGTTTCACGTCACTTCGTGCACTAATTTGACACATGTTATTGACTTGGTCACTAAAGCAGTTACCTTCATTCAACAACCACAAATCGTCTGCCTTTATATCTGCAATATCAACTTTCTTTTTCTCAAAAAGTGGGTGTTTGTAGGAAGCATAAAGGAAGAATTTTTCATAGAAAAGAGGTTCAAGCTCAAACTCCAAACTAGTTGTAATTGGAGTAGAAATAATACCACCATTTAGCTCTCTATCAATAATGCCACGCACGATATCCTTCGTCATCATCTCCCGAATAGTCAATTTTATCTTAGGATACTTCTCGTTTAACTCATTAATGAAAAACGGTACCAGATATGGCGAAAGAGTAGGAATAATCCCAATAGTCAGCGCCCCTTCTGCTTCTTCCTCCAACTGCATTGCGAATTCCTTTAATTGCTGTACCTCCAAAAGCACCATCTGAGCTTTTTCTAAGAATCTAAATCCCGTCGCAGTTGGTTTTATTGGCTTCGTCTGTCTATCGAAAATCTGAAAACCAAGTTCATTCTCTAATTTCGTAATTTGCTGACTAACAGCAGATTGCGTTAAGCCACCTTGTTTAGCCGCTTTAGAAAAAGAGCCATATTTTTGGAGTAAAAGAGCATATTCTATTTGTTGTAAATTCATATTTCAAATTATTGAAAGGAATGCAAAACTATTGAAATTATTAGTAAAATTAATAACAATATCATCATTATAAAGTTTTCTTATTCTACTTTTGTGAAAATTGTTGAGGTAACGGTCATTTAAAGTTCAGAAATTAGTGTTAATTTATTTCAATCACGAACTTTTACAAATAGAAATGCCCGTTACCTTATCTGCACATTCAAAACTAAAAAATGGAATACATAAACGCTATCAGAACAGGAAGTATCGAAGCAGTCAAATCAATGACAGAAGCTAATCCTGCACTCGCCAATCAAAAAGATGCACGTGGTTTTACACCATTAATTATGGCAACATATGTCAATCAAAAAGAAATAGCTGAGTACCTCATTACATCAGGCGCAGACGTAAACGAAAAAGTAGCCAATGGAAATACTGCCTTAATGGGTGTTTGTTTTAAAGACAACACAGATATGGTAGAAATGCTAATTAAGCGCGGCGCGGACTTAAATATACGCAATGATAATGGCGAAACAGCCTTGTTTTTTGCGGTAAATTTTGGACAAATTGGTGTCGCGAAAACATTGGTTCAAGCAGGTGCCGATAAGTCTATCGCTGATGCAGAAGGAAAGACGGTCTTGAGTATTGCGCAGCAAAAGGGATTGACAGAATTAGTGGAATTATTGAGCGAATAAAAAAAATCTAACTCCTACGCGAACCTTGTCCTTTTAAATCTTGTCTGTCTGTCATATAAACCTTACTTTCGGGTTTGCGAAAATTCGCTCACAAATAAAGCCACCGATGAGTTATAAAATTATTATTGACGAAACAGAAGTCAATCTAAGCGCCGACCAAGCACAAAACTTAGATTTGATTGAAACGAAAGGAAATACTTTCCACCTCTTGCAAGACAATCGTTCTTTTGCAATCAATCTCCTACATAAAAATACTGCCGATAAAACCATGACTATCGAAGTCAATGGCAATAAATACGAAGTCAAAATTGAAGACGAGTACGACCAATTAGTCAAAAAAATGGGTCTTTCCATTGGCGGTACACAAGTCATAAAAAATGTCAAAGCACCGATGCCAGGTTTGATTTTAGACATTCTCGCCAAGCCAGGGCAGACTGTTGAAAAAGGTGACCAACTCCTAATATTAGAAGCCATGAAAATGGAAAATGTGCTCAAAGCTGAAGGAGAAGGTGTCATCAAATCTATCGAAGTTCAAAAAGGAAATGCCGTTGAGAAAGGGCAAATTTTAATTGAAATGGAGTAGGTGTCGGACGCTTAAACCAAACAAAAGAACAGCATTTAAGAATTACCGAAAGCTCAGACAAAAGCAAGCGTCTGACACCTGTTTTCGTATACCAACCAAATTAGATGAAATTATTCAAAGAATTTGACCCGCAATCCAAAGCCACTTGGCTCGCCAAAGTCGAGAAAGATTTAAAGGGGAAACCACTGGACGGACTCAATTGGGACTACCAAGGTTTGGCTCTTTCTCCATTCTTCCACAAAGAAGATTTGACAGAAGACAAACTGCCAATGACCGCTGGACGGATAGACAACGCATGGGAAATCGGTGAATTCATTATCGTCAAAGGCGAGGAGTATAAAACTGCCAATGAACAAGCCATTTCTGCCCTAAACCGTGGTGCAAACGCCTTGTGCTTTGAAGTCAATGAAACGCCAACTATTGAGGAAATGCGCGTTTTATTAGCAGATATTCAACACGAATGGATTTCAACGCATTTCGTTTATCAAGGTAAATCTTGGAAGCGTTTAACTGCGAATTTCATCAAAGTAGTAAAAGAAAAAGGGCAAAATCTAACAGAAGTTGCCTGCTCTTTTCAAAGTCGTCAAAACCCTTTAATCGACATTTCATACTTCAAGAATACTCTTTCTGAATTGCCAAAATGTAAATTATTAGTAGCAGACACAAAAGGAGAACATACAGATACCGCAGAAGAACTTGCTGCAGCTATTCAAACAGCTAACGACTTTCTAAATGAATTGCATGACCAAGATTTGGATATCAAGCAATATCACAAAAATATTCAATTTTCACTAACAGTCTCGGACGATTACTTTCCAAGCATCGCCCAAATACGCGCTTTAAAAACGCTGTGGCAACAAGTATTAACGGCTTGGGATAAAGACTTAATTGCAGACTCGACTATTGAAATTCACCTCACAGAAGCAGAACAATCAGAGGACGAAAACTACAATAAAATCAAAGCAACAACGCAAGCGATGTCTGCTGTCATCGGCGGCGCAACACGCTTATTCATTCATCCATCCGACCAATTCCAAAATGCAGGAGGAAATAAATTTTCTCGCCGCATCGCATTGAATATCAATCATTTAATGCAACAAGAAAGTTATTTAGATAGAGTAGTTGACCC
>CALDUB010000154.1 GCA_937923465.1 uncultured Saprospiraceae bacterium | reverse complement strand
AAGTCCTTCTACGGACTTACTTTTTTAAAGGAAAATAACTTGTCCCGACGCTTTGCTCGGGAGCGGAATAAAGATATTTTCATATGCGTGTTTATTATTTGTAAACAAGTCTATAAATCGAGATTGCATAGTACATTCCCTTACCCTATGCAATAGTCCCAAAAATCGATAATTTTTTAAGACTGAAATCATCTCGATGAACAGTGTAATTTTTCCCAATAAAAATTACTAGTCGGTAGCAAAAACCTAATAGGTTTTTGTTGCTGACTTACAAGAAATATTAATTCAAATAGTGAGAGAAGGCAATCTACCCACACCTGCTTTCTTCACTTTTGAGTTATAAAGAATTTGCAAATCAGGATTTGTTGTTGGAAATGCTCCGCATCGATTAGTTTCGGGCGGGGCATTTCACTTTTAGAGGTTTATTAACCAAATAAAATAGACCCCACTTCCACAAATGGAAGCAGGGTCTGCGAGAATCAAACATCACGTTTCTTGAGCATCATTTATCAAAGCATTTTAATACTTATCAAAATGACAACTATTGTTTTTTAGCTCCTTGAAATTCAGAACATGAAGTCTTGGCAATTGAGGTTAGGAGCATATTTTTTTCACTCGTCTTGGGTAGTCTCAGTTTGACAATCTGTAAATGACCCCGTATACAATATACTCCTGCAAAATAAAGTCTAACTAAAAGTCAGACAAGGGGTGGAAGGGGTCTGTGGAACATTAATCATTAAAGTAAGTCCCGTAATTAAATTTTAGTCCGAATAAAATGTTGAAAATGTGTAAAAATCATACATGCGAGGGCTTGACGTTCGCGTGTGTTGTGCTTATTCTATCTTTCCGAAAGTGTATATAAAAATTTAGTGCTTCATAGATTTATTGGGTGTAAAATGTGTTATTTCACTTATATTTTTGTTTTCATTTAGTCTCTATCAGGTTTTGATTTCAGTCTGTAATGAGAGCGTAATCATATGATTACGCCCTCAAAAGACTGAGAGGTATTTAGATTTCAGTCAAATGATTATGTGCTGTTAGGTCTTGTTTAATACTCAGCCCGTGTGGCTTTTGATAATTGAAAAATACAGTGTTTCAAAAACGTGAGGGTGATATTAATTTTGAATTTTGAATGTCAACTTTAGTTGTGTAGAAATTTAAATGATATTCTATCCTCAAAATTTTTCTTATGATTTTAATTGGTCTTGGAAAAAAGGCCGGAGACAAGAAAAACTGTTTAACCAGAATTTCTTGCACCGGCAGCTCACAACTATTTCCCAAATGTTAACCATTAAAACTAAATTCTTAATGTCGAAAGTCAAGTGTATAATTATATAATCACGTGACTTTCTTAAGCGACGTTTCGCTCAATTTCTCCTCTATTCCTTCTGCCTCTTTATATTCATATCAGGTTATTTAAGAAAAAATGCAAACCGTTCGGCGAACGTTTCCGCCGAACGGCAGCTCACAACTATTTCCCAAATGTTAACCATTAAAACTATTCAATTAAGGGAGCGACGTTTCGCTCTGGTTCATCTCTATTCTATCTGCCTCGTATTTTTAAATCGGTAGTTGAAGTCGTACAAGTCACGCTATTATTCAATAGACATTTAACATTATACATTTCATTAGTTACTCCACTCACGCGGCGTATCTGCTGCAAATTGTTCTCGTGTCGTTGATTTTGAAGGTCGAACATTCGTTATGTTTTGCATGCTTGCGCCTGTTGATGCGTCATTTTGTGCAAAGCTACAGTGCTTGATAACTGGCTCACAAATACCCTCTACATCCATGTTATACATTCCGCCGCCGCGCACTTTAGCGTAATTTCCTGTGAATTGGCAATCTTCAAATACAGGGCTGCTTTCGCCTGTTCCAGCGTAGTTACATACTCCACCGCCATAGTTAGCTTTGTTGCCGTTGATGTTACAATTGATAAATGCAGAACTACTTTCTCCTTTATTTCTTCCGTCGTTAAAAATCGCTCCGCCGTCAAAATCAGCATTGTTAGCAAAAAAGTCACAATCTCTAAATGTCGCATTTGCTTTACCTGAAATACCGTTGTTATACACTGCACCTCCGTCTCGGCTACTGTTATTTTTAAAAATGCAATTTGCGATAGTTGGACTTGAACTGTTACCAGCTCCGTCGTTATAAATACCGCCGCCACACCTGTTGCGTGCTCCTGTTGGTCCTTCCCCATTGCCCGTACCGCCTGAGATAGTGAAACCGTCTAAGGTAGTAGCAGCGCTTGCGTTTTTGAAAAGAACTACGTTGTAGCTATTGTCAGCTGTGCTGCTTGTGTTCAACTCACCACTTAATACTGTAGTGTTTGCTATATAATCTCTTTGTGAAAGTTGCGTTTCGCTGCCTGCGAAACCGCCGTAAATTTTAACATCACTTTTAACATTGAATGCAATGTTTCTGTCGTAATCGGCTGTAGGAAGGTAAGTTCCTTTTGCTACCCAGACTTGGTCGCCTGATTGAGCTGCAAAAAGAACAGCGTTTAAATCGCTACTTGCATCGCTCCAAGAAGTACCTTGTCCAGTACCCGTTTGGTTAACGAAGAATGTATTTTGTGCATTTAAACTTAATGCTGAGAATATGATTGCAATTACTGTGTACGTGATGTTAAATCCTTTCATGACTCCTTAGTTGTGTGGTTAAAAATTTGTCAATTCTGAAAGGGGGGAAAACGTTGGGGGGAGGTGGCGGGAAGAAGCCGGGTGTTTATAGTTTTTGTTCTTTACTTAGTGTTATTCAAAAACGGCTGCTTCCCTGAGTGTTTGTTTGTTGTTCTGTCCTGTAAAAAAGTGTTTGTTTGTTGTCTTATCCTGTGTAAGAAAAAATAGTGTTTGATTTCGCTAAAAAAGTGTTTGCAGTTTTGGTTAAAAAAGTGCGTTTGTTTTTTGCTTTGTGTTCGATAAAAAATCGAACTATATAAAAGTGTAAATATTGGTATTCTTTTCAGAGAACTTGGTGGAGGATAAAACTAAGGGAGGATATCGATTTGGACTAAGGGAGGAGTAAAATTTTACTTTGGAGGAAAGTAATTGTCCGTGTTGATGTCACAAATGTAGGGCGCATTTTCTTACTGTGCAAGCTTTTTTTAATTTTATTTTCATTTCGATTCATTTAAATAAAATTTCAAAAACTACTGACAATCAACTAGTTATGTTTTATATTTTAAAATCACATAGTTGACTTTCAATCATTTATAGTTATTACTCAACATTAATTTAACGCGAAAAAAAGAATGAATCTTTTTTTATTTTTTTTCAAATAAGTGGTCACAAGGTGATTTTTATGAAAAAAAGAGGCTTGAGGTGAGAAAGCAGTTACAAAATAGCCATTTTGTGACATCAAATAATAAACATTAATGACCATAGGACAATAGAATAAAGACATTTTAAACTTTACTGTGACTAAAAAACGGTATTTTACCGTATAATGCGGCTCTCAGCAAGTTGGTATTTATTGAGATATTGCATAATAGTATTCTTACAGCTTAGGTAAAAAAAGTGTTCGTTATTACCATGTCACAGATTTAAACAAATCACTAATTCCATTAAAGAAGGCAAATGAGTTCTTAGCTTTTATCAAAGAAAACCTAAAGGTTTTCTTTATCATTCTGACCGAAGGGAAGAATCTGCGTAAGGACTGCTATCTCACTGTACAACCACACAGATTCTTCGCTGCGCTCTGAATGACAAATAATTCCTAAAGGAATTATTTGATAAAAACGCCTGCGTATATTTTCAGATTTCTTCGTTTGATTGGAAATAGCGATATTGTGAGAAATAAAAATACCATATGAAAAATCTACTCATCCTCGGTGGCTCTCAACAAATCGGAAGAAGACTCATTGAAAAATTATTACAGCATAAAAGTCAAGAGTATAGTATCACCGTTTTCAATAGAGGACTGACAAATCCTCACTTATTTATTAATGATGACATAGAGAAAGTCGTTGGTGACCGAAATACCAGCGACATTGAAAAGATTACTAATCGAGATTGGGATATTATTCTTGATTGTAGTTGTTATCGTCCTATACCTCTTAAACGTTTTTTGGAAGCAATCAAAGGACGCGTCGGTAGATACATCTTTATATCAACTATCTCCGTTTATGATTATGCGCAGGGGGTCGATAAAAGCAAAGCTAAAACAGAAGATTTCCCGCTTCTTAAATTTTCGGAAGAGCAAATTACACAGGAAGGCTTAAAATTTTATGCTCAAAAGAAAGTTGCAGCAGAGCAATTTTTATTAGAGAGTGGTTTAAATCCAATTATTTTCCGACCGCATTTTCTATATGGGATGTACGATTGGCAAAATTTAGATTATTATTGGATAGAAAGGATTAAGAAATATGATACCGTCTTGCTACCTGATGGCGGTAAGGATGCTATTCACAGAACTTATATTGATGATTTAATCAATGTTTTACAGGAAGCATTTACTATAGAGAAGCATAATTCCATTTATAATATTATAACTCACTCTCCTATTTCATTAAAGAATTATACTGCTGAGATAGCTGAAATTCTACAAAGAAAGACAAAATTTATTTCTATCGAAAAGGATATTCTTCACAAAGAAAAGGTAAGACCTGTCATAGATATTCCCTTATGGAGTAACGGTAGTCATTTTACTTTTGATGATACTAAACTCAAAACAGACTTTAATACCAATTTTAAATCTCATTTTTCAAGTCTTGAAGAAACCATAGCTTGGAATAAAAAAATAGCTGGTCAAAAAGAAGGTAAATCTAAATGGGAGGCAGGTAAATTTGGATTGAGTAGAGAAAAGGAACTAAAACTTATGGGATTGAGCTAAGTTTTCCAAAAGATTTAGCGAAATTGCGCTTTTTACTAAAGAAAAACCATAGGTTTTTCTTTGTCATTCTGACCGAAGGGAAGAATCTGGGTAAGAAGTGCTATAATCCTTTTTGCTTTCTAACCCAGATTCTTCGCTGCACTCAGAATAGCTTGTCCCGTGAATAACGGGAACAAATAATTCCTAAAGGAATTATTTGGTAAAAGCAGCCCTCGCTTTTATTTAACGTGCTATCTCAATTTCAACTATGCGCTTTCTATATCTCCTTTTCCTCGCTCTCCCCTCTCTCGCATTCTCCCAAACTAAAATTCAACCTGCCCTCGAAGCTTTCATAAGCGACTCTGAACTTAGAAATGCCAGCGTTAGTATTACAGTGACAGATGTGGAAACGGGCTCAAGCCTAGCGAGTTACAATTCAGAGCGTAGTTTAATTCCCGCCTCTTCTTTAAAAACTATCACTACAGCTACTGCCCTATCTGTCCTCGGCACAGATTATCGCTACAAAACAGAACTACAATACACAGGCAGCATTGACGGCGCGGGTACTCTATATGGAGACCTTTACATAAAAGGATATGGTGACCCGACTTTGGGGACAGAATGGCTCGACCAAGCGGATGATATGCCGACTATCTTAGCCAAATTCACAGCTGCGGTACAAGCGGCTGGTATCAAAAAAATTGACGGACATGTGATTGGAGACGGTTCTTTTTTTCCGACTTCGCCTGTTGCGTCTACTTGGCAATGGGAAGATATGGGCAACTATTATGGTGCAGGTGCATTTGGTCTGAATTTGCATGAAAATTGGTATTGGTTAGATTTTCAGCAAAACACTCAATTAGATAGCACGCCAAAAGTAAAAGCAATACGCCCAGAAGTACCCGTGGTTTTCATTGATAACTTAGTAACTTCTGCTCCGCGTGGTACGGGTGATAATGCCTATATCTATGGCGCTCCTTTTCGGCATCATGTAACGATACGCGGAACGATACCTGTGGGTAGTGGGACTTTTACGATAAAAGGTTCTGTGCCTGATGCTGTTTTATTTGCGGCGCATCAAGTGACCGAGCGATTGAAGGATGCGGGTGTAGAGATTACGGGATTACCACGTTCTATTTTTACGCCAACGAATGAAGCTGAACGAAAGGTATTTTATACACACAATTCACCAGAGTTGCGCGACATAGTCTGGGAAGCCAATCATGAGAGCGTTAATCTATATTGCGAAGTGATGTTAAAGACTATTGGATTGACCTTGAAAAATGATAGTGATTATAATGTGGCGGTTGATGCCGTTAAAGAATATTGGGAAGCAAAGGGTCTAGTGACGGACGGAATGCGGTTGAGAGACGGCAGCGGTTTGTCCTCGCGTACAAATGTGACTTCGCGTCAAATGGCGGGTGTTCTGAGATTAATTGCGAATGATAATACTATCTTTCCTGTGTTCTATGCAAGTCTATCGACGGGCGCAGAAGGGACTTTGAAAGGGATGTTTAAAGGAACGAAGGCATACACAAATATTCGGGCGAAAAGTGGTTCTATGACGGGTGTACGTTCTTATACGGGTTATGCAACGGCTGCTGATGGAAAGCTTTTGTCTTTTTCTATTATCGCAAATAATTTCACTTGTAAGAGTAGCGTGATGCGGAAGAAAATGGAGAAACTGATGGTTAGTTTTTGTCAGTAGAGATACGGTGGACGGTTTCCCGATAACTATCGAGATTGAAGGTAGACGATAGACGGGTCCGTTCTGGCTTTGAATTTATGTAAAACGAATGCCCAATTATTCATAGCAGAATAATTGGGCATTCG
>CALDUB010000153.1 GCA_937923465.1 uncultured Saprospiraceae bacterium | reverse complement strand
AATAAATCCTTCAGAGGTATCGTGCTGGTTTGTGTCCCAGGTCTTGCGCCTGAGACCCCATTTTTGTCATAAGCCTTGATATCATTGATGCGGATTTTCTGCCAATCGGCTTGTTTGGGCGTGTATTCCAATAAGATGAAGCGCGCGGTTCTTTCACGCTCAAATTTCACTAAATCGTCGCGTATGTCTTCATAGTTTGCGAGTTGCTTTTGCTCCTTATCTTTATAAGTATAAATGCTCAATTTTTCAACCGAATCCTCAAATCTATTATCGCTTAATGCAAGATATTGTACGTTGATATTTTTACCAAAATCTAATAAAACCCGTTCTTGAAATTCTCCCGCTCGATGCGCTAATTCAAAAAGTTGAAATGGCTGCGTAGACGTCATAGTTATCCTACTGACAGAACCATTCAATTCACTTATTTTCAAGGCTTTATAACTTTTATCCTTTGAATATTTTCGTGTGAATATGATTTGATTTTGAGGATTAAGAATTTGCATTTCTACGTCTGTACTTGCCCCAAATTTCCACAATATATGACCTCCCTCCCGTTGCGGAAAAACCTTATAATCTATACGCCCAGATTTCACGTCTAATGCGGAATCTAAATTGCCGTCAAAAGCGTTTTCAGGCTTAGTATATTGTGTCAGATTGCTTAATTTTTTATGTCGATTTAGAAAGTGATTGATGCCATTCAAACTAAGCCAAGCAGTGGGCAAAAGCGACTCAGACTCCCAGAAGCTATTGGGATTGTTATCATATATAAGATGTGTTTTTGTCGTATTGGTTAGACTACGAATCTCTAGAGGTTTCACACCTGTATCAGGTGCAATACTCAAGTCAATGTTAGACTGAGACGACCAACTAAACAAGGTAAGTAAAAAAAATAAAATGAAACTATACTTCATAAAGTCGGAAATTTATCTGACAAGATAGGAAAGAAGATTGAGAAGAGGGGAAGTTTCTGATTAAAAAAGGGGATATTTGCGCGGAAAACGATAGCGTCCTTATTACGCGACAAATAGTATCAAACCACAAATATATGCTAAAATTAAGCAAGAAATATCCCAAAAAACGGGCATTTATCACTGGCGCGGGTTCAGGTTTAGGTAAAGAATTAGCCTTACATCTCGCGAATGACGGTTGGACAGTCGGCATCACTGACCTCAAACGTGAACCGATTGAAGTCGTAGCGACAGAAATAGAAAAACGTGGTGGAAAAGCACAGCTTTTTGTCTTTGATGTCAGTAAACGAGACGAATTTAAGGCAGCAAGTCAGACTTTTCTTAATGATAATGACGGCATTGATTTGCTTATCAATAACGCTGGTGTTGGTGACGGTGGCCCTTTTACGACGTATGATTTAGAACGTTGGGACTGGATGGTTGGCATCAATCAAATGGGTGTTATCTATGGTTGTCACAATTTTTTACCCGATATGCACCAAGCAAAAAGTGGTCAAGTCATAAACATTGCGAGCGCGGCGGGTTTTGCTTATATTCCACGTGTTTCCTCTTATAATGTGACAAAAGCGGCAGTTAATGCCTTGTCGGAGTGTTTACATTATGAGTCTAAGCACTTAAATGTTGATGTTTCTGTGGTCATGCCGACTTTTTTCAAGACCAATATTGCTTCTGGCTGGAAGGGTTCTGAAAAAAGTAAAAAAGGAGCGGAAAAAGCCGTTAATAATTCGAATCTTGAAGCAACAGATGTGGCTTTGGAGATATTGACACGGTCAGGCAATGGAGAGTTCAGAATCATCCTTCCAAAGTCTGCGCGTTGGTTGAATCGCTTCATTCGTTTTTTCCCGAGACAATACCGAAAAATGATATTTAGAGGGGAAGAAAAACGTCGCAATAGAAAGAAAAATGCTTGATAAACAAAAGCAATTTCCTGATTTAATATTAGGAACTGGAATGTGGGGTCAAACGGTGTCTAAGAAAGAAGCTTTTTCTCTCTTAGATACTTTTTACGCTGCGGGTTTTCGGGATGTCGATACTGCGACCAATTATCCAATAAATAAGAATCCTGACGACTTTCGTAAAGCAGAGAACTTCTTAAAAGAATGGATTAATGCGCACACTGTCAGCGACTTACGCATCATTTGCAAGTTTGGTTCTGTGAATAATTTATTTACACCAGAGCATAATTTGTCGAAGTCTTTTGTTTTGATGAATGCGCAGGAATATCAAAATAAGTTCGGCAACAATGCCGCGACTTTAATGATTCATTGGGATAATCGAGCGGATAAAAAGGAGATTAAAGAGACTTATGAAGCTTTAAAAATTGCGGAAAATTCAGGTTGGAAAATCGGACTTTCAGGCATCAAATTTCCAGAAGTTCATGCAGAACTTAATCAGGAATATAATTTTGATTTTTCAATAGAAATAAAGCACAATCCTTTCGAGTCTAGTTATGGACACTACTCCCCTTTTCATGCTGATAAACGACGTTTTATTGCGTATGGAACGACGGGTGGCGGCATCAAACTGGATGAAAAGTATTCGGCTTCTTCTTCTTTAGTTTTGCGTAATAAGCTAGAAAATATAAAAAAAGAAAATATTGGAAAGGTAAAATTAATCTTAGAAAAAGTTAACAAAAATCAAGAACGTCCCAAAATTGAACAGATGTTTGAATTGGGATTAATAAATGCGGCGTATCATTCTGAAATGCAGGGAATTATTTTGGGCTGTTCTCGGTTAGAACAGTTGGAGCGTTCGATTGATTTCTATCGAAACTTGTATCAATTTGATTATTTGGACGTTTATGAAGGGTTGTTGAGTTTGAGTGCTAAGAATGCTTGATAGGAACAATGATTCTTTTTAGAATGATTGTTATGATTTATATGATTATTATGAGGCACTTATGCGGCAATTCTCAATTTCAACAATTATGAGAGCATTTTCTTCATAAAAATCATACTAATCATAACAATCATTGTCAAAAAAACTAAGTCATATATGGACTAAGAAATGCTTGAAAACTTCGTATATTCTTAGAATTAATGGTTCTTCATGAAATTGGTTAGTAAAGTTTGACACTAATTACTCAAATGGTGACTTTGAGTCACCTTTTGAGTAATTCATCTGCGATTTACCAACCAAAATCACAAAAAGTCAAATTAATACACTAACAACACTATTATTCTCATGAAGGGCAAGCCTAACAACATAAATCTTTCCCCCGATTTCACCGTCATCGGCGGCGGTATCTTTGGCTGCTATGCCGCCCTTTATCTCGCAAAGAAGGGCGCATCCGTCCTATTAATCGAAAAAGAAAAAGAGTTATTTCGCAAAGCATCCGTTGTCAATCAGGCGAGATTGCACGGAGGTTATCACTATCCGCGTAGTGTGGCGACGGCAATAATGTCTGATGACAATAAAGCGCGTTTCACAGCTGAACACAAAGATTTTATCAATTTTTCTTATCAGAAATATTACGCCATCGACCGCTTTGGGTCGATGACAGACAATCGCCAATTTGAGCGTTTTTGTGAGTATATAGACCTAAGATGTGAACGCGTAAAAGAACATCCTCTTTTTAATTTTCAACGTTTAGAAGGACTTTATCAAACGACCGAGTATACCTTTGACCCTTACTTAATTGCGGCTTATTACAAGCAAAGTATTTCTGAAAATAAAAATATTCAAGTTCTCTTACATTCAGAAATAAAAAGTGCATCTAAGCTAAATGACAACTGGAACATATCAACACAAGATATTGAAAATCAAAAGATTACAGAAATAAAATCACCTTCAGTCATAAATGCAACTTACGCTGGCAGCAATGGAATTAACCAGCTATTTCAACAGTCAAAAATCGCACTACAGCACGAAATATCAGAAATGGCTTTCGTCACTTCTCCTACTCTAAAAGATATTGGATTGACAGTTATGGACGGACAATTTGGCTCTTTGATGCCTTATGGAAAGTCAGGCTTGCATTCTCTTTCTTCGGTCGCCTACACTCACCACAAAGTCAGTCACGAAGCAAATCCGAACTTTGATTGTCAAAAAATAAACACTGATTGTCGCCCCAATTTTTTAGCGGACTGCAATACTTGTGATGCGCAACCAAAATCAGCTTTTAATAAAATGTCTGCACAGATGCGACATTACTTTTCGGACAAGGTGGAATGGCAATATTATTTTTCGAAGTATACAATTAAATCAAAACTGCGAGCCAATCATATTGACGACGGTCGACCAACTGAGATTTCTAAGACGTCTTCAAATCCAGATTTTTATTGCATATTTGCAGGCAAGATAAATTCTATATACGAAATTGAACATGTCTTAAATTTATGAGTTAATATCTGGCAGAACTTCTCCAACAATTTCCAAACAACTCAAACCACATATTAGAATACTATGAACTTCATTATCTACGACTTAGAAGCGACCTGCTGGGAAAATCGACCCACAAATTATAAGCAAGAAATTATTGAAATCGGGGCAGTCATGCTGGATGATTATGGAGAAGAATTGGGCTCATTTAATCGTTTCGTAAAACCAATTTTACATCCAGATTTATCTTTTTTCTGCAAAGACTTAACAGGAATCGAACAAAGAACAGTTGATAAGTCAAATACTTTTCAGGATGTCATTGAGTCCTTTCAAGACTGGGCAGAGGTGTTTCATGAAGATTACCGCCTCTGTGCTTGGGGTGGTTTTGATGAGAAAATGTTATATCAAGATTGCAACTTACACGATGTGGAGACGGATTGGTTAGACGATAAGTGCTTGAATATCAAGAGACAATTTCAAGAAATAAAAAGATTAAAACAACCCTGGGGATTGAAAAAGACAATCGATAAATTAGGTTTTGACTGGACAGGAACGGCACACTCTGGTATTGATGATGCGATAAATTTATCTAAGATATTTTTGGAATATCGAGATGAATGGCGATATTAAAAGTTGTGGATTATGAGGTTTTTAATGGTGAACATCGAAATCTTCTACTATTTCTAATAAGAGGGTCAAATCTTCATAGAATTCGCGTACCAATTCAAAACTCACGTTGGTTTGAAAGATAAAAGGTTCTAAAATATCCTTATGCTCTGTAACGGCAATGTAGATTTTGTTGCCCTGAAAAGAAATATAGATTTGCTTTTCTGTCTTATGATAATACTCCGACAAGCGATGCTGCATATCTTCCGACAAAACATTTTGAAACGCCCCTTCTAGAGTCGCAAAGGTTCTCCAAATCTCTCTAAAGTCTTTATTTTTGATAAAACCATCTGCCTCTTTTCCGCCTTGTAGCAAGAAAGAACGCACCGCACGGGTTGTATATTGACGAAAAACTCGAGGTAAAACCAAGACTTTTCCGCGCACAGGTATCGTTATCGTTGCACAAAGAAAAACGCCTTTAAATACATAATTTAGGCGTTGTCGCACCTTTGATTCTTCTCTCACATTCAATTCACACATTTCAAAAGGCACATCACCAATTATGCCTTTTAAATAATCTTCTCCTTCGTATAAATCAGGGCTAGCTCCAAAAATCTGACTAGCTTGAAATTTACTTTTAGGGATAAATTTATTCTGGTCATAAATCAAATCTCCATAACCAATACCATCGTCGATAAAGTCAGTTATCAAGTTCATAATATTAGGCTTAAATGTCTCCACAAAATTGCGAACACGACCATATAAAATGAACATATAAACGCCGACAAATAGCATCAAAGCCAAGGTAATTACCATGACCTCCAACCAAATACCAATAATAAAAAGACCGAAAAGTAATAAACAGGAAAGGGCGATGAGCAATAAAAGTCGCCGCCGTTTACGCTCCATACGCAACAATTCAGGGTGAATCGTATGGTTGTAGAAAATCCGAAAATCCTCTAATCGAGTGTTATTTGATGCAGTATATTCTCTCACTTAAACAGTTGTATTTTCTCAATAGTATGTGCAAAGATAGTACCTTACTATGTAAGTAAACCAACAAAGACGCAAAAATTACATTTTTTAGAAGTTCTTACCTGAAAAAATTAAACAGTATTCCTATATTTACCCTTTCTAATTTCTATAGAATTTAAAACCAAAATTCTATTCTTTGTAACTATAAAATTAAAAAAAATGAAGAAATTTTACTTTTTAGCTCTTTTCGCTTTTGCTGCATTTACGGCAAGTGCACAGGTAAGCGTAACTTTTTCTGTTGATATGAATGATGCCGCTTTATCTGACGGTGATATCATTACTTTGGGTGGTGATTTTCAGTCTTGGGCTCCAGGAGCTGAGGCTTTCACTGATGAAGACGGTAATGGTGTTTACGCATTTACTTACAATACTACTGACTTTGCTTTGATGCCAGGTACAGAGCTTAGATTCAAATATGTAATCAATGGCTGGGGTACTAACGAGTTTGGAGAAGAAGGCGCTGAACCAGGCGATTGTAACGAAGATGACGGCTCAGGTAATATCAACCGCGTTTTCGCTATTCCTGCAGATGCAACAGGTACTGTTGAAGTTCCTACTTATATTTATGACTCTTGTGTTCTTTCTGAATTAAGTGTAAATACAAGCAACATTTCAACTATCCAAGGTGTGAAATTCACGCCTAACCCAGCGACTGAACGTACTTTGATTTCTTTTGAAAACAATGCAAACGAAGCGCACAACATCACTGTAACTTCAATGACGGGTCAAGTAGTTAGCACTTTAACTACGACTGGAAATACTGCTGAATTATCTGTTGCAGATTTCGCAGCAGGTATGTACTTCGTTACTTTCCGCAATGAGGCAGGTGAGCAAGGTACTGAGAAATTAATCGTGAGATAAGATTAGTTGACAGTTGTCAGGTAAATAGAACTTTAGACATCAAAAAAGACCTTTCGCAAACGAGTTGCGAAAGGTCTTTTTGATTCTGCTCCCAAGTTCTATGAAACAGGCACTACGGCCAAAAGTGTGGATGAATTATAAAGATTACTCTTTACTTATAATTTTCAGGTGTCAGGCGATTCTAACTCCTCGCTCCTCGCTTGCCCGTCCGGGACTCCTAAAAACTCAACAAATAGACGAAATAATTTACCAATCCACAGTTTTCACCGTAGTGCCATGAAACAAAAAACCTCTCACAGTTGCCTGTGAGAGGTTTTTTATAAGACTAACGTCTACAGGAAACTAATCTTAGTTTACTGCTGGCTTAGCTGGGTCAGCTTCTGGAGCGTTCACTTCACCTTTCAAGAAGATGAAAGACTGAGCTGGGTCAGTGTTAGCAGTGATAGTCACTTTTTTGTTTTGCTTGTTACGCTTTCCTTTTGAGTCAAAACGTACGTCGATAGATGCAGTTGCACCTGGAGCGATTGGCTCTCTCGGCCATTGAGGAACAGTACATCCACAAGAACCCTTAGCGTTGCTAATGATTAATGGCTCTGCACCTGTATTAGTGAAAGTAAAAGAGTGCTCTACTGCTTCACCTTGGTCGATAGTACCGAAGTCAAACTCAGTTGCTGCCCATTCCAAAGTCGTTGTAGGACCCGTTGGAGCTGCTGCTTCAGCTGTTTTGTTTGCTGCGTCAACCGCTGCATTAGCTGCTGGAGTAACTGCTTTTGAAGTCTCAGTTAATGCTGCATTAGCTGCTGCTTTCGTGTCTGATTCGTTAGCACAAGATGCTAAAAAGCATACTGCTAAAAGAGCAAAAAGTGCTGATTTGATGTTAGTCATTTTACAAATTTTTAATAAAAGATTGAACGTTAATATTAGTTGATGAACATTATAAGTAGGTGATTTTAAATAATCGTCACTTTTGAGAGAGGATATTTTTCGTGTAAGGAATTTAAAAAATCAGTTCATAGCCATAGTTACGGACTTATTTTTTTGATTTCTTAGACGGAAAATTGTCCTGTCAAAAGTGTCTATTAATTGAGAACACCTACTTAAATATTCATCGCTCGGTTTCATCCAAGAACAAAAACGTATAAATCGTGATTTTGTTCCTGTTGATGATACAAAGGTAAAAACTATAATTTGTTCTTGTTACAATGAATTGTTAATCGTCTGTTAACAGTTGAAAAGTTGTATAGTTTTGGACTTCGGACAAAAGATATTAGACATTAGATATTAGACTTTTTTAGGTGAATATCATCTTCCAGAACACCCATTATAATTGATAACCAAATAAATATACATATAATTAATCATACTATTTTTAACAGTATAAAATCTAACGTCTTTTGTACAAAATCTAATAGAATTGAATAGTTAGAACGGTAACTTTAAAACTATACAACTTTTCAATTCTCCAACTTTCCCACTATGCCTTCCCCGTTTTCCCGCCAGACATCTGAAAGATATTACGGTCATACGTTTTCACTAATCCACTGCGGTCGCGTTGTCTTTTTAGAGCAAAAGAAATCATTTCATCCAACAAGGCAGAAAAAGATTTGTCAGTCGCTTCCCAAAGATAGAAGGACAAGGAGCCTGGAATAGAGTTGATTTCATTCACAAAGACCTCATTTGTATCTTTATCCCAAAGAAAATCAATACGTACAACTCCCCCATTATCTAAAACACGAAAAGTATCGTGCGCCATTTTATTAATCGCTGCCTGTACGTCTGTGGGCAATTCTGCGGGCAATTTACGCTTCAAGCCACTCATTCCTTTCCCAGAACTGCCGCCGCCGCCTTTAGCGCCTTTCCCTCCGTTACCAGACATATATTTGTCATCATAGCTCAATATCTCGCCCGAACGCAAAGGTTCTTCACAGGCAGACAGCATGATATTGCCATTATTTCCCATGACAGAACAGTTTATCTCTGTCAAGTTAGTAATGACTTTCTCTAAAAGAATGCGCGGCGCAAAACTTGTCGCCAATTCTATCGCTTCTCTCAATTCTTCCTCATTATCTGCTTTTGAAATACCAACACTTGAACCTAAATTCGCTGGTTTTACAATAATTGGATAACCCAATGTTGCTTTTGCTTCCGCCAATATCTCCTCTTCCTTTTCAAACCAATCCGCCTCATAAAACCAAGTATAGTCTACCACCGAAACGCCACTTTCCTTCAGCACCATTTTCGACATAATCTTATCCATACTCACCGCCGAAGACAAAACATCAGAACCCACATAAGGTACTTCTTTCAATTCAAATAGCCCTTGTAAAGAACCATCTTCTCCTGGAGCCCCATGCAAAATCGGAAATGCAACATCAAAAGTCCCAATTTCATTCTTTCCAAACCAAGAAGTCTTCACTTTATAAATACCTTGGTCCTTCGCACTTGGTGTAATATAAACTTCCTCGCACTGACTCAAAAGCTGCTTGACATTTTTAAAATTATCCACCTCCAAAAGTGCATCGCCTGTGTGCCAGGTACCTTCTTTGGTCAGGTAAATTGGAATAATTTCGTACTTATTTTCGTCAAACGCAGCAATAGCTTGCATTGCAGAAAGCACAGAAATTTCGTGTTCTACTGATTTTCCACCGAAAAATACGGCTATGGTTGTTTTGTTTGTCATGTTGTTTAGCTGTGTGGGATTTTTCGCCCCTTTTCAAAGCGCAAAAAAACGAAATAAATCTCAACTTATCCAATTTTGTCCACCGACGGACGACTTTTTTTCAACATTTTTAATCTTTCCCATCTCTTACGCGTTTTAGACAACATAAATCATAGCAAAATATCGTGCGAACGAATTAATCAACTCTATATTGGAAACAAAAACGACCACTACTCTACCTTCTGTAAATGTGAAACTCATACCTTTTGAAGATTTCCCACAATTGTCTGCAAAGGATAAAGCCTATTATGGTTTGCATCCTAATTTAGCGCCATTTTATAAGTACCCTACGACAATCGAAGCTTTTGCGGATGTGATAAAAGACAAGGCGAAAGATAAAACAAATAGAAAGGTCTTGGTGGAGGTTTTAAAGGAGCAATATGCAACTTTAGACACAAATAATCTCGTTGGTAAAAATATCGACAAATTATCTTCTGAGAAGACTTTTACAGTTATTACGGCACACCAGCCGAGCTTGTTTACAGGTCCACTTTATTACATTTATAAGATTATTTCTGTTATTAATTTAGCAGAAAAATTGAATGCACAATATCCTGATAATCAATTTGTTCCAATCTTTGTGACGGGTGGCGAGGACCATGATTTTGAAGAAGTTAACCACGCAAATGTTTTCAATAAAACTCTGACTTGGAAAAATGAGGAAAGTGGTTCGGTTGGAATGATGAAAACAAGTACTTTAAAACCAGCTTTAGAGGAACTAAAGGAAATATTAGGCGAGTCAGATAATGCGAAAGAGATTTTTAATTTAATCGAAAAAGCACACACTGAAAACGAGAAATATTCCGATGCAACCATTCAAATGGTACATGAGTTATTCAAGGATTATGGTTTGGTTGTGGTTGGAATGAATCATCCTAAACTAAAAGCGGAGTTCCGTGATATAATCAAAGCAGAGGTTTTTGAGCAAGTTTCGCAGCCATTTATGGAGAAAGCGAAAAAAGAACTAGAAGAGGCAGGTTTTTCAAGTCAAGCACACGCGAGAGATATTAATTTCTTCTATTTGCGTGACCAAATCCGTCATAGAATTGTTTTTGAAGACAACAAATACAAAGTATTAGACAGCGATTATTCTTTTACACGAGAAGAAATGGAAGCTGAAATTGATAATCATCCAGAGCATTTTAGTCCAAATGTGGTCATGCGCCCTTTATATCAGGAGCGCATTTTTCCAAATTTGGCTTACATAGGCGGTGGCGGAGAATTGGCGTATTGGTTAGAAAGAAAAAAACAGTTTGAGCATTTTGGCTTAAATTTCCCGATGCTTATTCGCCGTAATTCTGCATTATGGATTGATAAAGGCAATCAAAAACGGATGACAAAACTAGATGTCGATTTACGTTTCCTCTTGCAAGACACGCACGACATGGAAAAGGCTTTTGTTCGTGAAAATTCGGAATCTGAACTGAGTCTTAAAACTGAAAAAGGGGAATTGGCTAAGATTTTTGAAGGTATTGCAAAGCGAACTAAAGACATTGACCAAAGTTTGGTTCAAACTGTGAAAGCTGAAATGGCAAGTCAAATGAAAAGCATTTCTCAGTTAGAAAGTCGCTTGATGAAAGCAGAGAAACAACGTCATGAAATCTCGTTAAATCAACTTAAATCTATCCAAGAAAGACTATTTCCTAATAATGGATTGCAGGAGCGGACAGATAACTTTTTGCAATTTTACTTAAAGCATGGCAAGAACTATTTTGCGGTTTTGAAAGAGCATTTGCACCCTTTAGAGAAGGGATTTGTAGTTATTTATGAATAATAAGGATGTTGGACGTTAGATTTTAGACTTTAGATTCTATTCTGAAAAGAGCATTATTGACGATACCGTTGATAATGCTCTTTGAGTATCACGTCCGTTCTACGGCGTGAATATCTGTGGGACTCACGCTGTGGAACAGGCGTGATACTTCACACGCCGTGGAACGAACTTGATACTGTTAAAGAAATACTACTATTCGTTAATTTCTTTTTAAAGAACCAACCATTTCTTTTTCAAAAACAACTTTTATAATATCATCGCGGTTAAATAGAAGTATCACGTCCGTTCTACGGCGTGAATGTATGCGAAAATTCACGCCGTAGAACGGACGTGATACTTTTCAAAATCTAATTAAAACTAAAAACAAGAGAATATGACAAAGAATTTGTTGCAAACGGTAGTGGTCGCATTCTTAGTGAGTGCCCTGACTTTAGTTGGATACAATCAATTGACTTCCAATAAAAATGAAAATAACATACGAGTAGAACATGTAGACAGCACTCCTGCTCAGTCTGTTCTATTTTCGAAAGATGAGGACGGGGAATTTACGCCCGTTGACTTCACCCAAACGGCTGAAAAAGTAAATGATGCGGTCGTTCACATAAAATCTACGCAAACTGCTATTGCGAATAATCAAAGTCCGTATGGCGGACGTAGCGGTCAAGCCAACCCATTTGAAGATGATTTCTTCCGTCAGTTTTTTGGTACGCCAATGCCACAAGGTCAAGGTCGGTCACGTCAGCCGGAGCCACGTGTTGGTACAGGTTCTGGTGTGATTATCAATGCCGACGGCTACATTGTCACGAATAATCACGTGATTAAAGATGCGGATGATATCGAGGTGACGCTGCACGATAATCGTAATTATAAAGCAACATTAGTTGGGACTGACCCGACGACAGATTTGGCTCTTTTGAAGATTGAAGAAACGGGTCTTCCAAAGGTAAACTTGTCTGATTCTGATAAGGTACGTGTCGGAGAATGGGTACTCGCCGTGGGTAATCCTTTTAACTTAAATTCTACTGTCACGGCAGGAATTGTGAGTGCAAAAGGGCGTAGTATTAATATTTTGCAAGAGCAATATGCTATCGAAAGTTTCATTCAAACAGATGCGGCAATCAACCCTGGAAACTCTGGTGGTGCGCTGGTTAATTTGAATGGAGACTTAGTAGGCATCAATACTGCAATCGCCTCTCCAACAGGTAGTTATAGTGGATATGGATTTGCTGTACCTTCTAATATTGTTAGTAAAGTTGTGGAAGATTTATTGAAATATGGTATCACACAGCGTGGCTATATGGGCGTGCGTATTCGTCCAGTTGACGGGGCTTTGGTGCGTGAGAAAGGCTTGTCGGTCAATCAAGGTGTTTATGTCGATGAAGCGACTGAAAATGGCGCGGCTATCAACTCTGGTATCGAAAGTGGAGATGTCATTGTAAAAGTTGACAATACTGTTATCAATAGCAATCCTGACCTCTTAGAAGCTATTGCACAACGTCGCCCAGGTGATGCTGTTGAGGTGACTGTTAATCGTAATGGTACAGAGAAAATGTTTAGTGTCATCTTGAACAATAGAGACGGAAATACAGAAATTGTACAGAAAGAACTGGCGAAAGCTCTTGCTTCTCTAGGTGCTAATTTTGAGACTGTAGATAAAGAAACTGCAAAAAAATTAGACATCAAAGGTGGTATCAAAGTGACTGATTTGCAATCTGGTGCTTTGACGAAGCAGACAAACATGCAGGAAGGTTTTATCATCACAAAAATCGATGGTAAAAACGTTACAGATGTGGCGGAACTTGAAAAATACTTGGATAATAAGAAAGGTGGTGTGATGCTGGAAGGAGTTTACGAGGAGTATCCTGGAAGTTATTATTATGCTTTTGGGGTGTAGGCTTCCCCTTGCACTTGGTGCGAGGTCCACGGATTGCATCCGTGGTTATTCATGTTCAACTACTCCGTAGTTGATGGGTTTGTCCCGAGCTTTCTTTTGGGGGAGGTTCGGGACTTATTTTTTGAGACATCTCACATACAGATTTCATCTTTTAGCTTTATATTTTCCGTTTTTATTGGTCACATCAGAAAAAGAAAAAGCGACAATACCAGCAGGCATTGTCGCTTTTCCCAAACTACGGAGTAGTTGAACATGAATAACCCCACATGAAATGCGGGGACAAGAGACAGAAAGTAGTATCCTACTTCACAGTATAAGAAACTCCCAAACCAAACGAAGTCCCCGTCTGATACTTCGAAAAGATGAAATCTTCCTTCCCTCCTTGGTCCAAAGACTGCAAGTAAGCAGAGTTCAAAAGATTCTGCGCAGAAACTTTAATCGACAAAGGACCAAAAGACTTTCTTAAAGTCAAATCCAACTGAGAACGACCACGCAAGTAAGTATCTGGTGTATCTTCCAAACCAATCAACATTAATTGGTCACCCAAAGTATTCAAAGATAAAACACCGTCAAAATCTGCTTTTTTGTTTTCGTAAATCAAAGAAGCGTTGATTATATAGTTAGGTTGACCTGTAAATGGACGTTCGCGTTCGTACTCAACATCTGTGAATTCTAAAGCATCCATGCGAGAAATAATATAAGAGAAATTACCGCTAAATTTGAAATCTTTCAATGCTGGCGCAATGAAATCTAATGACTTACGCACTTCGAATTCTGCACCGTATAGCTCTGCACTTTCTGGGTTACCGTATTGGATTTCGCGACCCAATTTGTCACGGAAACCTAAAGCGATTGGGTTCTTAAATTTCTTGTAGTAAGCACTCACCGCGATTAACTCGCCTGAAGTTGGGAACATTTCCCAACGGATATCTGCATTGTCGATATTCGTGATTTGCAAGTCTGCATTACCGAAGTAAGTCAACAACAAAATCGGGTCAAAAGAAGCAAATGGGGCAATCTCACGCATGTTTGGACGCGCTACTGTGCGTGAATAGACTGAGCGTAAATTCATACGCTCATTAATGTTAAAAATCAAACCAGCAGAAGGCAAAATGTCTAAAGCATCAATCACACCTGGAGCCAACGTCGTATCAGCAGAAACAACCGAATAATCTGTTTTTTCTGCACGCGCTCCACCGACAAATTTCAACCTTTCGGTCAAATTAAAAGTACCCATTGCGTAAGCCGCAGCCACATTTGCCTCACCGTCATAAGTGTTGCGAATTTCTGTCGCATCTGTGATAAAATTACCTAAAATAACACCACCAAAGTCAGATTGACCGATGACGCCCATATTCTCAGGTGCTAAATATTCTTCGATACTACCTGTAAATGGTGCTGCAAAACCAACGTTTTCTTCTACTTGGAAACGATTTTCCGTAAAGAAACGGTCTTTTTGATTTAGCATACCACCAAATTTCAACTTGTTGATTCCTTTCTCTCCTAATGGCAATGTGAAGTCCA
>CALDUB010000152.1 GCA_937923465.1 uncultured Saprospiraceae bacterium | reverse complement strand
TAGAGCGTCGTCACAGTTGGTTGCGTATAAGTAAACGGACAATCGGCGCAGGTCACCAAATCAGGATTTGTCCAAATAAAGGTATCTACTCCTGGTGAGACGGCAACTTGTATCAGTAAGCTATCCCCTAATTCTAAGATTAAGTCTTCGCCAATGTCAATAAGTGGCACCAAAGGATTGGGTAAAGTAATAATTGAATCTACAAGGCAACCAATAGAGTCTCTCATTACCAAATGATATTCATCTGCTCCAAGATTTCGAAATTCAGTTACCATTCTAAAATTATCATCACGAATAGAATATTCATAAGGCTCAATACCTCCTGACGCTTCTAAAATTTCAATATATCCATCCGTATCATCATTACAGGTCGGAGGAACAAAATCTAACTCTAAAATTTCTGGATTGCTCTGAACAACTGTTTGTACAATTGCCGTTTCCTCGCAACCATTATCATCCGTAATGAGGACTTCATAATCTGTATTTTCGGTCAATGAGACCAGACGAATAGTGTCTTCTGTACCATCTGTCCATTGAAAATCACAATCAGGACAAAGGGCAAATTCGGGAGCTAACTCAAAGGGTTGACCGAGACAAACATCCGTTTCTACATCCAAATCCGCTTCGTAAATCGGACAATCCGTTTTGATTATCCAAAAGTCATTTTGCCCGCGACTGTTTTCAGATTTCCAAAAATTTTGGTCACTGCTTGACTGTCCACCTAGAATATAACCGCCGTCGTGTGCTAATAAAATTTCTTCGGGTACCTCTGCTCCTTCTCCACCGTAAGTTTGTTCCCAGATTTTATCACCCTCAGGAGTTAACAATAACATCCAAATATCTTTGGTTCCGTTGATATTTGTATTCTCTTTATTGCCTGAGTTTGGCGAGGTAGAATCACCTGCTATCCATAGTTTTCCACTATTATTTTCCCAAACGACATGTGGAATATCAACTTTGTCTCCTCCAAAAGTTTTTTGCCAGCTAATCGTAAAATCAGGATTTAGTTTGACTATCCAATAATCTTCGTCTGCACCTGTACTACCATAATGCGGACTTGTCTTATTACCTACAAGAGTCTGTGAAAAAGGTTCTGACATTGACTCTCCGATTAGTAGAATACCACCGTCCTGCGTTTGAATTACTTTCTGTAAGGCATCGACAGAATTTCCGCCATAACTGTAATCACCAGCTTTACCCGCAGCTATATCTACGATTTTTTCCCCGTTTTCGTTGATGTGTATTAACCAAAAATCATTTCTACCAAAAGAGTCAAACGTTTTGTCAAAACCCGCATTACTTTCCGACCAACATCCCAATAGAAAAGTTCCGTCTGGTCTTTTGGTCATATCAAATAACTTCTCATCTGCTTCATACTCACTAGCGGGTACACCACTAAAAATATAATCTGCCAGTACATCACCGTCAGGGTTTATTTTTACTAACCAGATATCTGCCTCTCCCCGATTATCATGCGTCCGCTCTCCTATTCCAGAGCTATCTATACTTGTAGACCAAGAGTTTCCTCCAATCATGTAATTACCATCATCTGTTGGCAAGATACGTCGTGCAATATCTACATCCTCTCCACCATAAGTTCGGTCCCATATCTTATTGCCGTTATCGTCAATTTTTATTACCCAGTAATCTTCTAAACCACGGGAGTCTTCTGTTTTAGTACTGCAAGCATCAGAAGAGGAAGCTGCTAAAAGAAGAAAACCACCTTCGGGTAATGGCAGTATATCCCAAATTCTCTCTTGTCCATCACAACCAAAACTTTTTTGCCAAAGGATATTTTCTGCAGTTACATCTGTTTTAAAGACCCAAGCATCCGTAAGTCCATTATTAGGTCCTTCTACATCCATATTTCCTGAGGTAGAATGCCCTGCAAATATATAGCCGTCTCCAGCATAATCCATCGCTTGCAACTCCTCAAAATTTGTACCGCCATAGGTTCTGTCCCATTCAATACCAGGTTGCCCTTGTGCGGTAAACGCACAAAGCAATCCAATGAATGGCAATAACATTAAGAAGTGTTTCTTTATAGTACTGGGTACGTTCATAGTATTGTTACCGTTTTAATGATAAAACGAGGATTATAAGCAAAAATTACAAAATAAAATTAGTGCTCCCTATGAGAACATAGGTGCCTTATTTTAATAGTAATAGTTTAACAATAGATAATAAAGGGAGTAAGTTGTGTTCTACTTTTGCGTTTTCTTTTTTAGGTAAGATATCTGAAAACTCTATAGTATATGCAAAGATAAGATGAAGAGACGGCAATTCCAAAGTACATCAGAAGTATTTTATGTTAAGGAGTCTACTATACTTTTATTTTGAAATATTTTTTCATTTTTTCTAATTGGAAACCATCTCCTAGTACAATAAAACTAGTTCCCGGAGTTAATACAACTTCGGGGGCTGGATTTACAGTATATTTCCCCTCTCCATTTCGATAACCAATGATATTGGCTCCAGAATGTCGACGCAGACCTAAATCCTTTATAGCTTTGTGTTGCATGTCTTCAGGTAAATCTTCATAGGCTACTTCCTCAAAATTCACATCTTCTTCATATTTCGATGTTAAAAAAGAAAAGAATTCTATCGCACCTGGCTTACTGACCAACATCGCCATATAAAAACCACCAATTTGTTCGGGTGTAATAACATGATTTGCTCCAGCTAATTCTAATTTTTTAATGGATTTGCTGTCCACAGAACGACTGATGATATTCAAATTTGGATTCAATTGTCTTGCTGATAAAACTGTAAAGACATTGTCAGCATCTCCTGGCAAAGCAGTAATGAAACAGCCTGCCTTTTCTATTCCTGCTGCTAATAAAGCTTCATCTGTCGTTGCGTCGGCTTCTACAAAGAGGATTTTCTCCTCACTTTGCCGCATCAACTCTATTTTATCAGGGTTTGATTCTATGACTACAAATAACTGATTATGAGCAAAAAAATGCTCCGATATTTCTCGTCCATAACGCCCGTAACCACAGACAATAACATGATTTTCTAAATTTGCAATCTCTTGATTTATCATAGCCGTAAATATATTTTTAAAGACTTTTCCTTCTACAATAAAATAAGAAAAAACTGCTAAAGCATAAGCAAAAACACCAATATTGAGAATGATTAGAAAAGAGGCGAAAAGTTGACCTCCTGTTTGAAGAGCACGAACTTCGGTAAATCCTACCGTCGAAATCGTGATTATAGTCATGTAAAACGCTTCTACTAGAGTATAATTTTCTAAAGCCATGAAACCTACTACACCCAATAATACAATAAACAATACTGACCCAACAGCAATTTTAATGCTCATGAACCCCGCAGGTAGTCTATGTCCTAATTTTGGAAATTTCATATCTCAAGAGAAACGTTACATGACATAATGCGGTTCAGTTCTAATGGCTAGATTTATTTTCTTTTCGCAGCCAATAAATACAAAACAGCCATACGCACTGCTACCCCATTTTCAACCTGCTGTAAAATAATCGATTGGTCGCTATCTGCGACATCACCTGTTATTTCTACGCCGCGATTAATAGGACCAGGGTGCATGATAACAACCTCACTATCTAAACTATTCAGTAATTTTTTATCAATACCGTAATAACGCGAGTACTCGCGCAGAGAAGGGATAAACTTAATGTCTTGTCGTTCTAGTTGAATACGTAAAACGTTGGCGACATCGCACCATTCGAGGGTCTCCCGGACATTATGAGAGACACCTACACCTAATTTTTGAATGTGTTTTGGAATAAGTGTTGGAGGTCCACAAACCTTGATATTTGCACCTAATTTTTGCAAGCAAAAAATATTACTCAGAGCTACACGCGAATGAACAATGTCTCCAAAAATCGCAATATTCTTTCCTCTCAAATCTCCCAATTGCTCTCTCATCGAAAAAGCATCAAGCAAGGCCTGCGTAGGGTGCTCATGCGTTCCGTCTCCTGCGTTGATAATATTTGCATCAATGTGCTGTGCTAAAAAATGATGTGCACCAGGTGCAGGGTGTCGCATAACAACCATGTCCACTTTCATAGACAAGATATTGTTGACAGTATCTAAAAGCGTTTCGCCTTTTTTAACAGAAGAAGATGCAGCGGAAAAATTGACGGTATCAGCAGAGAGGCGTTTTTCAGCAAGTTCGAAGGAAATGCGAGTACGAGTAGAATTTTCAAAAAACAAATTGGCGACAGTCACATCTCGGAGGGAAGGTACTTTCTTAATCGGACGATTAATGACTTCTTTAAATTGGTCAGCTGTCCGAAAAATGAGGTTTATATCATCTTCATTCAGATACTTTATCCCTAATACGTGTTTCGTGCTGAGTTCTGTTGTCATATTCTACAGGAGTCAGATGTCAGGAGTCAAGTGTAAGGCTGCTCTTACTTGTACGCGAGCTGACACCTGACACCTGATACCTGATACCTATTTTATTTATTCTCAAAAATTAATATTCTATCTTGTCCTTGGGTCTCTGACCACTCTACTCGCACATATGCTTCATCCAATGCATCTACCATCAAACCAATAAAATTGGACTCAATTGGCAACTCTCGGTTAAATCGACGGTCGACCATACTGACCAAATCTACGCGACGTGGTCTTCCGTAATGATTCAAGGCCGTCAATGCCGCTTGTACTGTACGTCCAGTATACAATACATCATCTACCAATATTACATTCTTGTCTTCTACCAAAAAATCCATTTCAGTTGGATATGCCTTCAGAGGTTTGATACTTGTCCGAAAATCATCTCGATAAAATGTAATGTCTAACTTCCCAGAAGTAATACTTTCAATATCAAGCATTTGTGACAATCGCTCTTGCAAACGTGTCGCAAGGGAAACTCCTCCTGTTTGGATGCCGACTAGACAAGTATCCGAAAAATCATCGTACTGTTCAATCAACTGACGACACAATCGGTCTATCGTTAATTGAAAACGTTCGTTGGTTAATATGACGCGTCCTTTACTCATTGGCACAAAGGTAGGAATTGTGAATTGAATATTGTGAATTGTCAATTGATTATTGTGAATTGATTATTAAATTCTCGGTTTCATACGAACTATCTCAATTTTCTTAGATGCTTGGTTACTTTACCGTGGATATTCCTATTTTTGTGCAGACTAAATTATTCCTAACCAATATCACCACTTTTATGTCAAATACAATAGAATTTGCCCTTATTGGCAATGTTGCAAAAATTGCCCTTAACCGCCCCAAAGTTTATAATTCTTTTAATCGCGAAATGGCTTTAGCTCTGCAAGCGCGTCTAGAAGAATGTAAGACTAATACAGAAATCCGCGCCGTTTACCTAACAGGAAATGGAAAGGCTTTTTGTGCAGGACAAGACTTAGGAGAAATTGTGGGTGAGAATGCACCTGACTTGACAAAAATTTTGACAGAGCATCTGAACCCAATTGTACGCTTGATTCGTAATTTGGACAAACCTGTCATCTGTGCCGTAAATGGTGTTGCCGCAGGAGCTGGAGCCAATATGGCTTTGGCTTGTGATATTACTTTTGCCGCTGAAAGTGTTAGCTTTATTCAAGCTTTTAGTAAGATTGGTTTGATACCTGATATGTCGGGTACTTTTACTTTACCTCGCTTGATTGGAATGCAACGTGCTGCAGCCTTGATGATGACTGGTGATAAATTATCTGCAAGTGAGGCAGAAAAGATAGGAATGATTTACAAAGCAGTTCCTAATGAGGAATTAGAAAACGTCGCTTTTGCGCTGGCTGAAAAACTATCCAAAATGCCGACAGCAGCTCTAGGTATGACTAAGCGCGCATTAAATGCTTCCTTGTCTAATAGTCTAGAAGAACAGTTAGATGTCGAAAATACATATCAAACAGCAGCTTCTAAAACAGAAGATTATGCGGAAGGTGTCGCTTCATTCTTAGAGAAAAGAAAGCCTATTTTCAAAGGAAAATAGTCGTGTGGTAAGGATAGTCTTAGTTGCTAACTGATACCAACAAGAAAAGCCGATTGAACAATGTTCAATCGGCTTTTTCTCTGTATTCTGAATACTCAGAAAATTTTACTCTGCTACAACTTCAAATTCAACAGGAGCAATAACTTCCTTGTGTAATTTCAAGTTTAAAGTGTAAGTACCTAAGTTCTTCACTTCTGCTGGCAATTCAACTTTCTTACGTTCTACTTCTACACCGAATTGTTCTTTCAATGCAGCAATGATTTGAACGTTAGTTACGCTACCAAAGATTTTACCGCTAGTACCAGCTTTAGCACCAATTTTCAAGGTCTTACCTTTCAATTTGTCTGCAACTGCTTGGTAAACGTCTAATTTCTTAGACTCAGCACGCTCTTCACGAGCACGGTAATCTGCCAAACGACGACCATTAGTATCGTTGTTAATCAAGGCCATGCCTTGTGGGATGAGGTAGTTGCGTCCGTATCCGTTCTTCACGGTTACGACATCGAACTTGTCCCCCAATTTATCTACATCTTGCAAAAGAATGACTTGCATCTTTTATGATTTTTATTAAACTTCTACTTGAAGTCTAATTATTAAATTCGAGTTAGAGATTAAATACGACTTCGTATTCAGTCCCAAATTCTAATAATGTGCTTTAGTTTTCTAGAAAATTAAAGCATTTTCCAAATCAAAAAATAAGAATGAAAATTGAAATAAGAATTACAAGTTGTAGTTTTTACTTCAATTTTCATTTTAGTTTTTTGAAACCTACTTCATCAAATCCGCTACGTATGGTAACATAGCTAAGTGACGACAACGTTTTACAGCTGTAGCTACTTTACGTTGGTACTTTAAAGAGTTACCAGTGATACGACGAGGTAAGATTTTACCTTGTTCGTTGATGAATTGTAACAAGAAATCCGGGTCTTTGTAATCGATGTACTTAATCCCGTACTTGCGGAAACGGCAGTATTTGTCGCGTTGTTTTCCGATATTCGGATTGGACAAAAACTTGATATCGTCTCTAGATGCCATGATATATATTTTTTACAAGAACGAAATGAATCGTTTTTGTTATTTTAAAGATTTAATTGAGAGAGAAAAGAATTTGATTAGCTAGAAATTAAATTGGTTATATTCAACTATATATAGTCTAAAATCTAACATCTAACATCTCAGATTTACTCTTCTTCTTTAGCAGCAATTGGCTTACCACCGTCAGACTCATCTTGCCATTTTTTCAACTCATCCCATTTACCTTCAGCAGCCATTCCTGATTGCATTGGCCATGTTTCTGGGTTGTGTGATGCAAAACGACCACCTGCAGCTGTCAACATTTCGCGGATAGCCGCTGGTGTAGATGCAGCTAATGCAGCAAAAGTAGTGATGTTACCAGCATTCAAAATCTCAGCGATTTTTGGTCCGATACCTTCGATTTTTTTCAAATCATCTGCTTTTGCTGGAGCAGCAGCTTTCGCTGGCTCTGCAACGGGTGCTGGTGTGGCAACGGGTGCTGGAGCAGCAACTTTAACTGGCTCTGCTTTTGGAGCTGGTGCAGCTGCAACTGGTTCTGCTTTTGGAGCAGGCGCTGGTGCTGGAGCAGCTTTCTTAGCTGGACGGTCGTTGTTGCGGTTCTTTCTACCTCTACGGTTGTCTCTTTCGTCTTTAATTTCTTCTTTGACGATTTTACGTGCTACACCGATTTTACCTTCACGTTTGTCAGCGTTATATTTAACACCGAACTTGTTCAAGCTCACAGTAAGGAAACGTAAAATAGAATCATCACGACGCATTGCTAATTCAACGATAGCGATAACGTCAGGAGTCGGCGTTTGGAATTCTACACAGTAGTAGATACCAGAGTTGCGACGCTTGATAGGATAAGCGAGTTTTTGTAAACCAATCTCATTGACAGCGACAATCGTAGAACCATTTTCAGTAAGCATATCTTGATATAGCTTGGCTGTTGATTTGATTTTGTCGTTTTCGAGAGTGGAGTCAACGATATACGTTACTTCGTAACTTCTCATATAATCAGACACTTTATTATGGATTTGTCGAAAGACTGGTCTGATGAAGAAGCAAGTCTTTCCTTGGGTCGGTTCTTCAAAATAAATATAATGAAGAAAAACCGAACAAATCCTTGTTAAGAATTTAAGGATGCTAACGATTCCTCGAAAGCGGGCGCAAAGGTAAGTTTTTTTATTGAAAAATGTCAGTATATGGTAAGAAAAGTATTATGCAATTTTCATCAGAAACGCGGTAGAAATAGATTCAGAATTTTGGGAAAGAGATTTCGTTCATAGTTTGGGCTTCGAAAACCGAATAAATGTTGATATTTTCAGGCTTTTGAAGTGCAAAATATGGACGAAATCTCTTGTCAAAATGCCCAGATAACCAGATAAATAGTGTCACGCACTTAACTACACATCAAAGCAAAACGTATTAATTCGGCGGTATTAGAAATCTCTAATTTATGCATCATATTCTTACGATGCGTATCGACTGTCAGTTTGCTAATACTAAGAATTTGTGCAATCTCTTTGGAAGTGTGTCCCTTTTTTATTTGCTCCATTATCTCTTTTTCGCGTGTACTGAGACGGTTATATTTCATCCGAACTTTCAAATCTTCATTTTCTTCCAAAAGCACGCGTAATAAATCGTTTTGCTTTAAGGAAGCAGATAGACTTTCGGCATTTCCAAGAGCGTCATGTACATTACGAAACATCTGACGATGAAATGATAGTTGAGCCGTCAGGTTTTTGTTCTCTCGTCGGAGAAATTCAATTTCATTGAGTATTTGTTCATTATTAGGTTGTGCTTGTGGATTCATAATTTTGTAACAGTTAAAATAGTGGCGATAAATATTTTCAA
>CALDUB010000151.1 GCA_937923465.1 uncultured Saprospiraceae bacterium | reverse complement strand
GTCTTTACAGGAAATTCATCAATGTAACTTGCACGGACATTGTGTTTATTCGCTAATAAAAAAGCATCAGCACGTAGTTCATCAAAAGACTTTCCTTCTCCTGGGACGGCGTAACTTAGATAGATACGGCAATTTAATTGAGGTATATCCAAATCATACCAACAAGGATGCAAAGGCTTTTCATCAAAAAAATTTGAATCTTGCTTTACATCAATATAGGTCGGTACTTCAAATTTAAAATCACAGGCGCTTTCATCAAAAATCTTGAGTGTTTTTTCTGGAAAATCAATTTTTGGATAGGCACGTGGCTTGGGTGTGAAGATTTGTTCTTCGCAACTTTGTAAAGTTAAAATGAATATTAGTGAGAAAATTAGAGGAATGTATTTTTGCATTGAGTCCTTTTGTTTTTTAATGTTGGACTTTGGGAAGGTGCGGGACTGATACCCCCTAACCCCCATTTGGGGGAACACTCGTTGAGTTTGGGTTTACGGTAACTCTAAATTTCCTTGATTGAAAAACAAAAATATAGAATTATAGCAAGATTAAACTCGGAGAAAGTTCCCCCAAATGGGGGCTAGGGGGTCTTTATCTCAAAAAAAGCCCCCCAAAGCCCCAATATAACTGAAAGTTAATCGACAATATTATCTTATCACGTTGATGTTTTCAGACTTTCACTTACCCTCTCACCCAAAGCAAGTAGGCCGCCGCAAATGGCAATAAGAAAATAAAAGCATCAAATCTATCAAGGAGGCCACCGTGTCCTGGTAACAAATTCCCACTATCTTTTACGCCTACACTACGCTTTAACATACTTTCTATCAAATCCCCAACTGAACCAAAAATGGCTACAATCGTCGCCAAAACAAACCAATCTTGAATATTTTTTTCTGGAAAAAAGTAACTCAATACGAATGCAGTGATATAAGTCACAACAACGCCACCAATCGAACCTTCCCAGGTTTTATTAGGAGAAATCCGGGGAATGAGTTTAGTCTTTCCAATTTTAGAACCAACGATATATGCACCAGAGTCATTCATCCAAGTCATCAAAAGTAATCCGAAAATAGTATTCGCATAAAATGTATCTCCCTCAAAGGCGATAAAATCTAAAAGCGCGAAAGGTGCACCGATATAGACCATTCCTAAGACGATAAAAGCAACATTAGAAAAAGGTGTATCTGATTGTGCAATCAACTCATAGATAAAAGCCATGAAGATGAAAGGGAAGAAAAGCAAAGCCGTAATGATGATAAATGTATCATTCATCGGGATGACTTTTAGGTGTATTAGCACCGCTAAAAGAAAAGGCATCAATCCAAAAGCTGTCCCTAAAAAACGACGTAACCAATCACGTCGTTTACCATGGTCTATAGTCATATATAAAAACTCCCAAAGACAAAGCGCCGTAATAGCAGCAAAGAGTAATATAAAAGAATAATAACCGCCATATAGTCCGCCCAACATGACGACGACAAAAATAAGAGCAGTAGAAGCGCGGCGTAGTAATCCTTTCATATTTATACGTTTGTAAAGTTGTAGTGGATTCTTTAAAAAATCCTATTCCATGTGATTGAGAAAAAATCAAGGGATTATCTTTATTTTGGTTTTTATTTTTTCTCAATCACCGGATTTTTTAAAGAGTGTGGCTTTCGTTTGAATTTAAAAAGTTTGAGAGGGGAATACGGCGTTTGTGAAACCAATTTCCTGCTAAGTAAATAAAAAATAATGAAACGGCCGCCGTTATCAACATTTGACTAGCGGGGAGGCTGGATAATTCTGTTGTTTCTAAGTTTTCAATTTTATCTTTTGCGAAATAGGCAGCGCTTACTTGAAAACCATTTATAACAAAATGCGCTAAAATCGGCACCCAAAGATTACGTGTCCAGTAGTATAAGTACCCCAGCAAAAGTCCCAAAACTACCCGCGGCAAAAAGCCCGCAAATTGAAAATGAATAAAACTAAAAATCAATGCAGAAATCAAAATCGCTACATGTGGCTTTTGCATGAGTTCTTCTAACCTTCGCTGCAATATTCCTCTAAATATTAACTCCTCTCCTAACGCTGGAATAACGGCAACAATTGTCAAAGTAAACAGAAACTCCCAAGGGCTCTCCATTTTCAAGATAGTCTGAATAAGGTCACCTGTTTGTTCTTCCATGCTATCTGCCCACTCTGGCAGCGGTAACATTTGATTGAGCCAATAGGTAAATTGAGAGAAAAAAAATCCCGCAAAAACAAATACTAACATCGGTGTTATCCACTCTGGAACAAAGGAAGTATTTAATTTCAATCTTGACAGCCAATTCTTTCGATACATGAAATAAGAAAAAACTAAGGCTGGTAAAATAAATGAAAACGAGTTTGAAGTCAATGCTAAAGTCCGTAAGAAGTTACGCTGACCAACAGTAGATGTTTCAGAATTTATCTCTGAGATTTTCGTCAAATCAATACCTGCCATTTCTGCCCATGCAAAATTTAATCCTTGCGCCAATAACAAACAAACGAGCATTGTCAACACCAACAATACCACTTCGATGATAGGTGGCATCTCTATTTCATGCACATTTTGTTCTATGAAAGTTTCTTCCTTTTCCATAAAGGCAAAGATAGTTTTTTTGCGGTAAATGGTAGACGTTTGACGGCGGACGACATTGAATACCTATGTCGCTTCTAATAAAATGACAATCAAATAAGACGAAGTAAAACTAAACCTCTCTTTGTCGCTCTTTCCTTTTTATTGGCACTACAGTTACAAAGTGTGGGCTGATAATAAAAATCACTTCTTGCTGTTTGATTTTTAGAAGAGAGGCGCAAGGCGAGAGGTAAGAGTTCCGTTAGCGTAAGTCCAAACTCTCACCTCTCGCCTGACACCTCTCACCTTTTTTCACCTAATGCTTGATAAATTATCCTGCCCATAGTTTTTACCGTAGTGCTTTTTTTACCTTTGCGCCATGAAAATCATAGAATTCACTAATCCACACCGCAAGAAGCATTTTGAGTTTTTCAACTCCATGAATCATCCGCATTTTAACTTGTGTGGGAATGTTGAAATAACGGGATTTATTGATAAAATAAAAAGCAAAAATTTATCTTTCACGCCCACTATGGCTTGGTTTCTATCTAAAGCAGCAAATAATATTCCTGAATTTCGACAACGCATCAGAAAGAACAAAGTAGTTGAACACGAGGCGGTACACCCTTCCTTCAGTGTGGAGACGGAAGTAGCAGATGTCTTTAGTTTTTGTGAGGTAAAATATTCTGAAGAGCAAAGTGATTTCTTGGCGCGCGCCAAGAAAACTATGGCGGTCATGCGCAAAAATCCAAGTATGGAGGATGACCACAATCGCGATGATTATCTGTTTATGTCCTCGATTCCTTGGATTAGTTTTACGAGCATGCAACACGCCATGTCTCATCATCCTTCTGACTCTATACCACGTATTGTCTGGGGGAAACATTTTTTGGACGGGGATAAGATTATGATGCCATTATCCGTGCAGGTGCATCATGCAGTGGTAGACGGGCGACACGTTGGAAAGTATTTTCAAAAGGTAAATGAGCTATGCAGCTAGCAAAGTATCACGGTCGTTCCACGCCGTGAAAGTCACGCACAGAAAAGCCGCAATGAATAAAATTCATTGCGGCTTTTCTACAATATGGACACGGCGTAGAACGACCGTGCTACTTTAAGCTCAAGTGCTTCACAGTATAAAAGAAAATAGTCCCGTAACCAAAAGTCAACAGTGTGTGAAAAACAAGAAAAGTATATTCTTGTAAATAAATACCACCAACGACACCGCCAATAAAATAGAGCGTCAATAGACCTTCACCAATTGTCGTCCATTCCAATTTAAAGGTGCGGTATTTTTCTTTTTGAAAAGAATCTTTGACTGTGTTAATCGCGTATTTTGGTGTGCGGACAAATGGAGATTGTTTACCGATATAACCTTGTAAAACGGCAACCGTATTGTGCAGTGAAAGTCCCATAGACAAGGCTAAAAATAGCGGAAATAAGAACAACACTTTAAAGAAGAGTTTAAAGGCAGACTTCCCACTAATATCGCTTTGCACATTGCCCACAAAATAAATCGAAGTAATACTCAGTAAACCAACTAAAAACCAAGCAAAAGCATTGGCATTAAAGTAAATTTGGTCTAATAAAAAGACCAAAGGAACCGAAAAAACACCGACTAAGAAAATGAAAACAAAAACGGTACTTCCTAATAAGTGGGACGTCGTTTGTATTTTTTGTCCAAAAGAAAGATGTGAATTCCATACTGTTGGCAGCATCTTCTTTGCAGTCTCTGCACCACCTTTCATCCAGCGGTGTTGCTGACTTTTCAAGCCATTCATCTCTGCTGGCAACTCTGCTGGAGAGCCAAATTTTTCTAAATATAAAATCTCCCAACCTTTTAACTGCGCACGGATACTTAAATCTAAATCTTCCGTCAAAGTATCTGCTTCCCAACCGCCTGCTTCATCTATCGTCTGGCGTCGCCAAACACCTGCTGTCCCATTAAATTGCAATAAGTAATTACCTGCTTTACGTCCCATCTGTTCTACTGTAAAGTGTACATTTAATTGCAAAGCTTGTAAACGCGTAAGTAGAGAATAATTTTCATTAATGTGTTCCCAACGCGTCTGCACAACACCCACTTTTTTATTTTCAAAATGAGGAATAGTACTCTTTAAGAAATCTATACGCGGCATAAAATCTGCATCAAAAATTGCCATAAAGTCACCTGTCGCGACTTGCATACCCTCTTTTAACGCTCCTGCTTTAAAACCTACACGGTCAACACGACGAATTTGTGCGATATTAAAACCTTTTGCTTTCCATTCTGCTACTTTATCAGCAACAATATCCACAGTTTCATCTGTACTATCATCCAAGATGTGGATTTCTAATTTATCCTTTGGATAATCAAACTCACATATACGGTCAATCAGGCGTGCAATAACATACAATTCATTATAAATTGGTAACTGTACAGTCACGACTGGCCAATCATATTCTCCCTCAGTCTCAACTATTTCACCTGCATCTGCTCCCACTAATACGGCACGCGCATTAGCTTTCTTCTCTGCCTTTGGAAACGGAATAGATTTATTCTTTCGCCAAAAACTCTGATAAGCAAATAACAACTGAAATTGTAACAAACAATAAACCGTGATATAAGTTAAGGCGATTGTATAAATCCCTAAGATTATGTAAGCAATAATAGTCATCCTTATTTCTTGAGTTAGTTATTTTGTTATTGGAATTTGGACAAAAGATATTAGACTTTAGATTTTAGACTATTCAAGCAGAAAATCAACCTTTCGACTTCTCCACATATCAATAGTCAATTATATACGTATTATCTAAATAACACTATTGGAGTAGTCTAACATCTAAAATCTTTCGTCAAAAGTCTAATTATTTATAATAATTTAAAAATCGTCCAGAGGATTTTGTGTCCTGCTAAAATCGTCCCGCGAATAGTTCCCGAGACTTTTGATACACCAATACGAACACGGTAACGAACAGGAACTTCGATACACCGCATTTTCATTTTAGCTGCTTTGACTTGCATTTCGACCGTCCAACCAAAGTCGGGGTCAGCCATTTCTAGAGCCAAAAGTTTATCGTATTTCATCGCACGAAATGGTCCGAGGTCTGTAAATTCATATTTATAAAACAGTCGTATCAAACTAGTTGCTAACCAGTTTCCAAATATCTGCTGCGGTTGCATCGCTCCGCGTTCCGAATCTCCAAGCGCCCGCGAACCTATCACCATATCATAATCTCCTTCGATTATCGGACGTACCACATCTACCATCTCTTCTCCATAATCAGAATAATCTCCGTCGATAAAAACTACTATATCTGGTTGCTCTGATTTTGGTCTTGCCGCAATGTATTCCATTCCTTTCAGACAAGCAGAGCCATAACCTGGACGCGGTTGGTCTACTACTACGGCACCTTCTCGTCTCGCTACATCTGCGGTCTTGTCCTTGCTGTTGTTATTACAAACGATAATGTCGCGCACCAACTCTTTTGGAATATCACGCACCACGAATCCTATGGACTCTTCTTCATTATAAGCAGGAATGACAACATCAATAATCGGTCTTGACATATGTAACAATAAGTAAATATTAGATTATCATCGAATAATCCCGACAATAATTTGTGTATTGAAAACCCAAAGGTAACTTAAAGTCCTTTATTTATTTTGTCCGTAAACGAACACTGCGTGAGCATTTTACGAATTACTTGTAATAAAGCGCGTTAATTTGACACAGTTTGGGTTTGTTATTCGTTATAACCCTTTACTTTTGTGTCTCTCGAAAGGACTTTTACCGTATCTCGAAACTCCTGTTTCGAATACTTAGTAAAACAAATTCAATAACTTAGACCATTATACTTGTCTTCTTACCTTCTAAAAAACACAAGAAAGTAGTTCCGTAGCTAGGCTATGCAACGATTTTTTGAATTCTTTAGAAGAAAAGACCACGGCGCATTATGGTCTAATTTATTAAATCAGTTTTACTTACGAGTAAAAACGTTTTTTAGAGATACTTTTACGACTGAAATGAAAGGTTTTAATAGATGTGTCCGAAACGGGAGTTTCGGGGTACGGTTCAGTCCGAAACCCATGCGGGCAAGCAGGGAGTTTCGGGATACACAAACAATGACAATGTATAAATATTTTTTCCTCTTTTTAAGTATCACTTTTGTCGCTTTAGCTTGTAGCAAAGACGATAACTTCATCACGGATAGCAGTGCTAAGTTAGAATTTTCTTTAGACACTTTACGTTTCGATACTGTTTTTACAGAAGTCGGGTCAGCAACGCGTACATTGAAGATTTTTAATCGCAACAATCAGCCGATAAAAATATCTCGTATTAGTGTAGAAAATCCCAATACAAAGTTTCGTTTTAACGTAGACGGCGTCCCTGGTAATGAAGCGACGGATGTAGAAATAGCAGCAAATGATAGTTTATACATTTTTGGAGAGGTGACGATAAATCCAGATGACCCGCTTTCTTTGAGCCCTTATATAGTAGAAGACAAATTAGTACTTGAAACGAATGGCAATGAGCAGTTTGTGCATTTAGAAGCCTTTGGACAGAATGCAAACTACGTTCCTAATCGTTTTTCACAAAATAGTTTTGCTTTGCTTAGTTGTGATTTTGGAGATGAATTTTGGACAGATACTTTACCTTATGTCATCTACGGCGTCTTGTTTATCAATGAATGTACACTACATATTCCAGCAGGAACGGAGGTTTATGTGCACGGTGGTATTGCTAGACAAATAGACCCCGCGACGGATGAAAGTCTAGTTTATAATAGTGGTTTAATTTATGTGGACAGCATGGGACATATCGAAATCGACGGAACTTTAGAAAATCCTGTTACGATACAAGGCGACCGATTAGAAGAGCCTTTTCAAGATAATTCGGGGCAATGGGTTGGTATTTATATGCGAAGTCAAGGCAATAAAATAAATCATACGACGATTAAAAATGGGCAATTTGGAGTGCGCGTCGACCCTAATGCTTCTTTAGAAATCAAAAACTCTGAGATATACAATATGTCGAGTGTTGGTATTGCTGGCGTGGCAGGTTCGATAAATGCGGAAAATTGTCTGATTTATAATACAGGGAGTTTCTGTACACAATTAATCTTAGGGGGTAATTATAATTTTGATTATTGCACAATGGCGAGTTATGGTGTGGATGCTTCTGCTTTGAGTTTGTCAAATGGACTTTGCCAGACTCTAGGTTGTGGCGATGCGCTTTGGAATGACTTGAGTGCAGAGTTCAGAAACTGTATTATTTATGGCTCAAGAGAAGACGAAGTGGCTTTAGATGACTTCGCACGTTTTGACGGGATAGAGGCTGATTTCGATTATAAATTAGAAAATTGTATCGTGCGCGTGAAAAAATTGATTGATGAAGATGAGCCAAATCCCTATCCTGATTTCTTTGAACATTGCTTGCCTTGTAATAATGCAGAAACAAGTGACGCTCTTTTTCTTGACCCCAATGAGGACGATTATCACTTAGACACTTTGTCTGTTGCCGAAGGTCAGGCGCAAGTTATCAATCAGATATTTTCAGATTTAGAAGGAAATATGCGGGACGGAATGGCGCCTGATATTGGGTGTTTTGAGAGACAGAATTAATTTATTTACGAATTTAGAATCTAAAAAAGGTAACGGGCATTTCTATTTGACTAAGACTGAAGAACTTATCAATTATTTTGTTTTTCTGATAACAAAATGACCGTTACCTACTCCGTTGCAAAAGTCTAAAGTCTTTTGTCTAATATCTTATATTTTATGGAATTATACGACCAGATACAAGAGGCTTTAAAATTTATTCAGACTAAGACTGATTTCGTTCCTGAGATTGGGATTATTTTGGGTACAGGTTTGGGTGAATTAGTAGAAGATATTGAAGTGGAATGCGAAATTTCGT